>JBAYSC010000001.1:0-45625 GCA_041676345.1 Flavobacteriaceae bacterium
ACTCGAACTGACAACAATCTTACTACTTTCGTCTTAATACCTCTGCAAGAGAATTTACAAGCTGCCCGATATCGCCTGCTCCTACGATTGTAATAATCTGAGCATCAGAGCTTAAAACTTCATTTTCTAATTCTTGTTTTGATACTAATTTTTTATTCGGATTCGATATTTTACTCAATAATAATTCTGATGTGATTCCCTCAATCGGAAGTTCACGTGCAGGATAGATGTCCAATAAAATAACCTCGTCAAATTGTGATAAACTGGCTGCAAATCCGTCTAAAAAATCCCTTGTCCTACTGAACAAATGCGGTTGAAAAACTGCCAGATTTTTTTTATTCGGATACAGCTCTTTTACAGCATTATAAACTGCGTTTATCTCGGTCGGGTGATGAGCATAATCATCAATCAAAACCAAATTATCCGTTTTTATTTTATACGAAAAACGCCTTTCAATTCCTTTGAAATTCCCTAATGCCTTTCTGATATTTTCGTTGGAAATTCCGTAGGTTTTAGCCATCGAAAGAGCCATAAGTGCATTGCTCAAATTGTGTTTCCCGGGCAAATGAAAACGAATATCCTTTATTGTTTCTTCTTTTGTTTTTACATCAAAAACATAAGCTCCGTTTTCGATTCGGACATTCAGCCCCCTAAAAATCCTCCCCAACCCCTCCGAAGGAGGGGCTTCGTTGTCTGAAATTTCAACCTGAACACCTTCGAGAGGCAAACCTTTTGATATAAATAATTTCGATTTATCCTGAATTTTATCAGCAAATTCAATGAACGATTCCTCGATATGTGATTTATCTCCGTAAATATCCAAATGGTCAGCATCCATTGAAGTGATACAAGCCATATCAGGATACAACCTCAAAAACGAACGGTCAAATTCGTCTGCCTCCACAACCGTAACCGTTTTTCCGTTTCCGATTAAATTGGAATAGTAATTTTCGACAATACCACCCACAAAAGCTGTTACGTCCACTCCGCTTTGGTGCAAAATATGTCCTAAAATTCCCGAAGTCGTGGTTTTTCCGTGTGTTCCTGCAACCGCAAAACAATAGGTGTCTTTCGTAATCAATCCTAAAACTTCAGAACGCTTTTTGATTTCAAACCCGTTGTCGATAAAATAATTCCACTCCAAATGCGATTTCGGAACGGCAGGAGTAACTACAACCAACGTATTTTCTTTGGTAATTCCGCTTGGAATATTGTTCAAATCGTCCGTATAATGAACTGACATTCCTGTTTTTTCCAATTCTTTGGTAAGCTCGGTTTGAGTTCTGTCATAACCATAAACAGATTTCCCGACAGAATGGAAATAACGAGCCAAAGCACTCATTCCGATGCCTCCGATTCCGATGAAAAATATGTTTTTAAATTCGTTCATTCTTCTATTACTTCTTCTATTACTGAAAACTTTTTCGTTTTTAAACTTAAATTATGTTTAAATGAAAATTCCCAATCTGTTTCAGGTTTTATAATTCTTCCGTAAAATATAGCTGTATCGTTTTTAACCTCATAAAATGAATAATGTAAATTTGCAATATCCAAAAAGGACTGGTCTATATAATCCAAAAAACTTTCTTTAACAAAAATAGTATCAATAATAGTTTCTGAATCTTGTGTAATTTTTAGCTCTATTTGACTGTCTCTATATTTATCAATATATTTGATTTTATTTTCAGGGTTTTCGTGCTCATTAATTGCATAAGTGTCTAATAATTTTGTTATAATTGATACTTGAATACTTTGTACCAAAGTATCAAATCTTTCCTCTTGTTTAGTTTCAGGAAAATATCTTTCTATTATTATGTAATTTTCACTTTCATTATTCAATGAATTGCTTTCAATATCCTGTTTGTCCGTATTCTTTTTACAAGATAACAGACTTAAAAAAATCAGAAGTACTATAAAAAATCTATTTCTCATTTTATCAGTTTTACAATCTTAACCTACCGAAATAATCACGTCAAGGTTGTAATATTCAATTTTTCGTTTTACAGTTCTGTCCCCTTCTTTTTGAACTGTCAAGGATTCCTTGACAATTGCTATTTCACTCAATTATTGTTCTTTAAAACAATTATTCATATGCTTTTCAATTGTTTTAAATTTATTCATTTTAAATTTGATTGTTGTGTAGTTTTGTTTTTAATCAAAACCATTCTTTACCTGTTAAAATATCTTTTCCGTATTCTTCAAGCATTTTTGCATTATTTTCTAAAGCCTTTTTATATCCTTGTTCATAATTGGGTTGTAATGTTTCGTAATCAATTATTACTCCCTTTTTTTCTGCTAAATCATAAAATATTTTTATTCTCTCGCTATCATTATCACTATATGGTGTATCTTCCCCTTTATATATGTAGAAATAAAAAAAATAATCTCTATAATCAAACCCTAAAGAAACTTTTATTCCATTACCTGCATAATCAACATAAGCCCCATAATTCAAATTACTATCCTTAATGATTTTTAATCCGTATTTTTCCAAAAATGAAAAATTCTGTTTCAAAACATCTGTATTAGCATATTTATCTGATATAAAAGAAGACTTAAAATTAACTTTCATTCCTGATAATTTCACAATCTCATCCACAATGTCTTTTGTTGCGTTTGGCTTGGCTAATTCTTTTATATTCTCGCTTAATTCTTTTTGTAAATTTTCGTTATTGATTATTTCCGAAAAAACGTCCTCAAAACGAATTTCCAATTCGGATTCCTTAATCAAAATTGCTCCGTTTTTGTCTGCTATCGCTTTGGCATTTTTGGTTTGGTGGTCTTCAGCCACATTAGGCGAAGGAATGAAAATAGTCGGCTTTCCGACAATCGACAGCTCCGAAACCGAAGATGCTCCTGCCCTCGAAATAATCACGTCCGCAACCGAATAAACCAAATCCATTCTGTCAATAAACGGAAGTACCGTTATTAGTTGTCGGTTGTCGGTTGTCGGTTGTTCTATGTTGGAATTATACTTTTTGTATTCTTCGTAATAAAACTTTCCGCATTGCCAGATAATCTGAACATCTTGGTTTACGATAAAATCCAATTCTTTTTCAATCAGTTGGTTTATCCTCCTTGCTCCCAAACTTCCTCCCAAAACCAACAATGTTTTTTTGTTCGGATTCAAATCAAAATGTTTTATTCCGTCCTGTCTGTTTTTCTCCACATTCAGCAAATCCTGACGAACAGGATTTCCCGTAAAAACGATTTTTTCTTTCGGGAAGAATTTTTCCAATCCGTCATAAGCCACACAAATCGCTTTCGCCTTTTTAGAAAGTACCTTATTGGTGATTCCGGGATAGGAATTCTGCTCCTGAATCAAAGTCGGAATCCCCATACTTTGTGCTACCTGCACAACCGAGCCACTCGCAAAACCTCCTGTTCCGATAACCACATCAGGCTTAAAACCTTTAATTATTTTTCGTGATTTTAGTAAACTCGATAAAAATTTAAACGGAAATTTCAGGTTTTCTAAAGTCAGTTTTCGTTGTATTCCCGCAATCCAAAGACCTTCGATTTTATACCCTGCCTGTGGGACTTTCTGCATTTCCATTTTGTCTTTTGCTCCCACAAACAGAATTTCACAATCGGAAAACCTTAACTTTAATTCATTCGCAATTGCAATGGCAGGATAGATATGTCCTCCTGTTCCTCCGCCTGATATGAGAATCCTCACCCCCGACCCCTCTCCAAAGGAGAGGGGAGAAGTTGGAGTATTAATATTTTGTTCTTTGTTATTCATATTTAGTTCCTCCTTTGGAGAGACTCTTTAGTGCTTTTACTGCAATTTTTTCGTCTTCTGTTATATCTTTTTCTATGCTTTCCGAAAGCCCCTCCTTTGGAGGGGTTGGGGAGGATTTTCTTTCCTCTTCCTCCTGAATTTCTTTTTCTATCAATCTTTCGAGGGCTTTTTCACGTTGCATTTTCTCTTTTTCTTCCTCTTTGATTTCCTCTTCTTTTTTGGTTACGTTCAGTATGATTCCGATAGCCAGACAGGTCATCCAAATCGAACTTCCTCCACTACTAATCAAAGGCAAGGTCTGTCCCGTAGTCGGGAAAAGCTCCACAGCCACTCCCATATTGACAAGTGCCTGAAAAATTATCGGAAAGCCAAGCCCTGCCACAACCAGTGTTCCGAACATATTTCTGGCTTGTATAGAGGCTCTGAGGAATCTGAAAAACAAAATCAGATAGAGCAGAATTACTCCGAAAGCTCCGAAAAGTCCGTATTCTTCGACAATTATTGCATAAATAAAATCGGAAGAAGATTGTGGTAAAAAGTTTCGCTGTACACTCTTTCCGGGACCTAAACCGTTTATACCTCCTGTGGCAATGGCAATTTTTGCTTTTTCGATTTGGTAGGCTTCTTCTTCATTTTCACTTCCATTGATAAAATTTTCAACCCGATTTTCCCAAGTAGTTACCCTGTTTTTAAAAGCGTCAGGAAAGGCTTTGGCAACCAATACAAAAAGCGTTAATCCAATCAATCCCATAAACAGGATTCTGACCAAATATTTTAACGGATAGCCTCCGATAAAAACCAACATCACCACCATCGAAAACATTATGGCTGCTGTCGAAAAGTTGGCAGGTAAAATCAAGGCAATCACAGCAAAAACAGGAAGCCACAATTCCCACAATGAAGATTTGAAAGTGAACTCCTTGCCTTTGATTTTTGCCAGATACCTTGCTACATAGAGCATCAGCACTACAAAAGCCAAGGTCGAAGTCTGGAAACCCACTCCGATAAACGGAATCTGAATCCAACGGCTGGCATTGGCTCCGCCTATGGTTTTTCCCTGTAAAAGGGTATATAACAGCAACAACACAATAATCGGGATTCCGATAATCGAAATGGCTCTGAAATAATTATACGGAATTCGATGGACTACATAAATGATGAAAAATCCGAAACCTACGTGAGCCAAATGTTTGATTAAATAACTCAACGTATTTCCGCTACCGTAAGCTCCGTAAGCCAAATTACTACTGGCACTATACACAGGCAAAAACGAAACAATAGCCAAAAGAGCCACAATAGCCCAGATGGTTTTGTCTCCTTTTAAATTGTGAAATAGTGTTTTCATTTTTTTTGTTTAAGGTTCAAAGTTTAAGGTTTAAAGTTGTTCTCGATACGCTCCACTTCGTTTCGCTACTCGAACTGACGTAACCTAAATCTTTGTTCTATTCTCTATTTTTTCAATTTCTTTATATCTTCCTCTAATTTCTTTAATTCTTCTAAATCCTGTTGGTCTGCAAGTCGGGCTTCGTAATTTTTGCGTTGGGTTTGGAAATCGTCATAGATTTTTCCGACTATTTCCTCCATTTGTGCATTGCTGATTTTTCCTTTATCGGTCAATAGTTTTCGGTCGTTATAAGCAATCATTCTGTCCACATTTTCCCTCCAAAAATCCATTGTGATGTCTTTTCGTTCTTTTACCCGCAATTCTGCTGTTTCCAAAAAGATAACAACCAAACGATTTAACGTATCAATTTCATCTTCCGTAAGATAGTTTTTCGCAATATAAATGTCCTGTTTCCGAACGATTGTACCTTTCCAACTCGTTAATGCCATATTCGGCTTTGAGGAATCAGCACGGGAAACGACGATTTCGGAAGCCGTTTGATTGGTTACAGCATACAACAACTTGTTTTGTGTTTCCGCAAAAAACATTTGAGTGGATTTGTCGGTCGTATCATAATCGCTACTCAACGTAAACAAATCTCGGACTTTCTGATAAAAACGCTTTTCGGAAGCACGAATATCACGGATTCGTTTGAGCAATTCATCAAAATAATCGGGTCTTCCGTCAGGATTTTTCAGCCGTTCATCGTCCATTACAAAACCCTTAATCATATATTCTTTCAGATTTCGGTTTGCCCATTGTCGAAACTGCGTACCTCGTTTGCTCCGTACCCGAAAACCGATAGCCAAAATCATATCCAAACTGTAAAAAGTTACCTCGTAATTTTTACCATCAGAGGCAGTTGTAAAGTAATTCTTTACAACTGAATTTGATTCTAACTCTTTTTCCTCCAATATGTTAGATATATGTTGCCCTATGTTTTGCTTTGAGGTGGCAAAAAGTTCGGCTAATTGATTTTGATTAAGCCAAATTGAGCCGTCCTGTGCAAAAAGCGACACAGAAGTTTTACCGTCTTCCGATTGATATATGATGATATTTTGCTCTGAATTTTGCATTTATTTTTACGAAATCCCGTACGTTTTTTTTCTCTGTTTTTTTGTTTAATCGTTGTTTTATTCTCTAAAAATCTGCAATCTTAAATCGTTAATCATCAATCTTAAATCAAAGCTGCCTTACGGCTTGTTTAAATTTATTTCCTCTGTCCTCGTAATTCTCAAACAAATCGAAACTTGCACAAGCAGGAGATAATAATACCGTTTCGCCTTTTTCTGCAATTCTTGACGAAATCTTAACGGCTTCGTCCATACTTTGTGTTTCGACCATAATATCTACTACGTTTGCGAAAGCTTCAATCAGTTTTTGGTTGTCAATTCCCAAACAGATAATTGCCTTTACTTTTTCCCGTACCAAAGGCATCAATTCGCTGTAATCATTGCCTTTGTCCACACCTCCTGCAATCCACACGATAGGCGAAGAAACACTGTCTAAAGCAAAAAATACGGAATTAACATTGGTTGCTTTTGAATCGTTAATGTATTGTACGTTGTGTATTTTCAGCACTTTTTCCAAACGATGTTCTGCTCCCTGAAAATTCGACATACTCTCACGAATAGTGTTTTTGCGAACACGCAAAATCTGGGCAACCGTGGCAGCAGCCATTGCATTTTTGATATTGTGTTTTCCCTCTAAAGCAATTTTACTTACAGGAATGGTCATTTCTTCTTGGTCAATATTGATAATCATAGTATTTTGGTTTAAGTATGCTCCGTTATTTATCTTTTTTGTAAGCGAAAAGCCTACTAATTTTGCTCTTGTTTTATTGTTTTTCAGCCATTTTTCAATCTCGATGTCGTCAGCATCATAAATCAGATAATCGTTCTCCGTCTGATTCATCGTGATACGAAATTTGGCATTGATATAATTTTCGTATTTGTAATCGTATCGGTCTAAATGGTCGGGACTCAAATTCGTAATTACTGCAATATGTGGTGCATAATTTTTGATTCCATCCAGCTGAAAGCTCGATAATTCCAACACATATCCGTCATAATTTTTGTTGGCAACCTGCTCTGCAAAACTATCTCCGATATTCCCTGCCAAACCGACATTCAATCCTCCCGATTTCAACAAATGATAGGTTAAAAGCGTTGTGGTTGTTTTTCCGTTGCTTCCTGTAATTCCAACCGTAAAAGCCTTTGAAAACCTTGAGGCAAATTCGATTTCAGAAATTACCTCAATCCCTTTTTCTCTCAGTTTTTTGACAATTGGTGCTTTGTCAGGAATTCCCGGGGATTTCATCACCACATCACCACTTAGAATTTTTTCCTCCGTATGCTTTTCTTCCTCCCAATCAATTTCGTTTTGTATAAGAACGTCTTTATAATTCTGTTTTATTTTCCCGAAGTCAGACAGAAATACTTCGTAACCTTCTTTCTTTCCTAAAAGTGCAGTGCCTACTCCACTTTCTCCTCCTCCTAAAACAACCAACTTCATTATCTTAATTTCAATGTTACAATCGAAATAATAGCAAGCAAAATCCCGATAATCCAGAATCGGGTTACAATTTTACTTTCGTGATAGCCCTTTTTCTGATAATGATGATGCAAAGGTGCCATCAGGAAAATACGTCTTCCTTCTCCGTATTTTTTTCGGGTGTATTTGAAGTACGAAACCTGCATTACAACCGATAAATTTTCGACTAAAAATATTCCGCACAAAACAGGAATCAGCAATTCCTTACGTACAGCAATAGCCAATACAGCTATAATTCCTCCAATTGTCAGACTTCCCGTATCTCCCATAAAAACCTGTGCAGGATAGGCATTGTACCATAAAAATCCAACCAAAGCTCCTACAAAAGCCGATATAAAAACCGTCATTTCCCCTGAATTGGGGATATACATTATATTCAGATAATTCGAGAAAATAATGTTACCCGAAACGAATGTGAATATTCCGAGTGCGACGACAATAATAGCAGACGAACCTGCTGCCAATCCGTCAATTCCGTCTGTAAGGTTTGCTCCGTTCGATACAGCCGTTACAATCAGAATCACAACAGGAATAAATATCAGCCAAGCATAATTTTTGTAATCATCTCCAACCCACGAAATCAGTTCGGCATAATCAAATTCATTGTTTTTAAAGAAAGGAATCGTGGTAGCAGTCGATTTTTCTTCTACTACTTTCGTAGGAACTACAATCTGATTTTCGGTTACTACATTTCCTTTAGTGGTATCAGTTCTGATGGTAATCGAATCGTTAAAATACATTACACAACCCACCAAAAGTCCTAAACCTACTTGTCCTACTACTTTGAATTTTCCTTTTAATCCTTCTTTATTTTTACGGAAAACCTTGATATAATCGTCCAAAAACCCGATGAATCCCATCCAAATCGTGGTTACAATCAACAGAATCACATAAATATTATCCAATTTTGCAAACAACAGAACAGGAACAAGCGTAGCAAAAATGATAATCAAACCTCCCATTGTCGGAGTTCCTGCTTTTTGGTTTTGTCCTTCTAAACCAAGTTCCCGGATAGTTTCTCCAATCTGTTTACGTCTGATGAAATTGATAATCCGTTTACCGAAAACCATCGAAAGCAAAAGCGACAACAAAACAGCCGCAGCCGAACGAAACGTAATGTATTGGAATACTCCCGTTCCCGGCAAATCAAAGTTTTTGTCTAAATATTCGAATAAGTAGTATAACATATTTCTTTTGTTTAAGGTTTAAGGTTTGAAGTTTAAGGTTTAGCAACTTTGAACCTTAAACTTTGAACTTTAAACAAATTATTTATCAGTTTATAGCTCTTTTTCTTGTTGTTCTGTTTTGTCTAATATTTGCCCTAATTGGTGCAATTTGTCGGCTAAAATTTTTTTGTCAATCAGTTTAGTTTCATATTCGGCAACAATTGCAGGACTTATATTTCGTGCCATTGCATATTCTACCACTTCCATTTCTTTGCCTTTACAGAGTAGAATACCAATACTCGGATTTTCGTGTGGTCGTTTTACATCTCTGTCTAATGCTTCCAAATAGAAGTTGAGCTTCCCTATAAATTCAGGCTCAAAATCTTCAATTTTCAGCTCAAACAATACCAAACATTGCAAATCACGATGATAAAATAATAAATCGGTGTGAAAATCCCTGCTTCCTACCTGTATGCGATATTGTTCCCCCATATAGGCAAAACCTTTACCGATTTCCAAAATGAATTTTTGCAAATTGAGTGTAATGGCTTTTTCCAAATCTTTTTCACTGTGTCCGTCGGGCAAGTCTAAAAACTCAAATATGTAAGGGTCTTTAAAAAAATTTTCAGGTAATTGTGTCTGCATTGTGGATACAACTTGTTTTGAAAGCATAGTGCGTTCAAAAGTTGCTGATTTGAGTTGTCGTTCTAATTCTCTTTTGGATAATTTTTCTGTGATACAATTACTCAAATAAAAAATCTTTTCTTCGACTGTTTTTGTCTTTGAAAGAATAAGCAGGTGGTGTGTCCAGCTTATTTGTGTCATCAATGATAACACAAGCTCAATTAACTCACTTTCAGCTATTTGTAATTGTGTCGCCAGTGGTGACACTTTTTGGTTTTGTTTAATTTGTGTCGCCACTGGTGACACAATTTTATTCAGCTTACTTTCATTATTTCGTAAATGCAACAATGCTGACACAAACTGATTGTCCGAATAAACTTCATAAAACTGCCTCATTCTGTACAATCCTCTACGGTTGAAACCCGAAAGATTAGGAACTTTTGACTGAATAAAATCAGCTAATTGCTGAACGGTATTTTCTCCCCAATTACCCGAACTTACTTTTTCAGAAACAACTTTACCCACATTGAAGTACAACAATACCAACTCGCTGTTTGCCTTGCTGTAAACACGATTTCTTGCTTCGGTAATAAGCGTAAAAATATGCTCAAAATCTTGCGTGTATGTGTTGTTTAACTTCATTTCTTTTGTTTAAGGTTTAAGGTTTGAAGTTTAAGGTTTAGCAACTTTGAACCTTAAACTTTGAACTTTAAACAAATTACTTGCTTAACATTTCTAATATTTCTTTTACGATTTTCATATCGTCAAAATCGTGTTTTGCTCCGTTTATTTCCTGATAAGTTTCGTGTCCTTTTCCTGCAATCAGGATAATATCTCCGCTTTCAGCCAATTGACAAGCGGTTTTTATTGCTTGTTTTCTGTCTAAAATCGAAAGTGTTTTTTTATAGTTTTGAGGCTCTACACCTTTTTCCATTTCGTCTAAAATCGCTTGAGGATTTTCCGTTCTCGGATTGTCCGAAGTGAAAATTGCCTTATCACTCAAACTACTCGCAATATGAGCCATTACAGGACGTTTGGTTTTATCTCTGTCTCCTCCACAACCCACAACCGTAATCAGCTGTTCGTTTCTCGTCCTGATATCCGAAATCGTGTTCAATACATTTTCCAATGCATCAGGAGTATGTGCATAATCGACAATAGCTGTGATTTTCGTTTTCGATACGATATATTGAAATCTTCCCTCCACACTTTCCAACTGACTCAAAAGCGTTAAAGCCTCCTGTTTTTCGAGACCCAACTCCACAGCTGTTGCATAAATGGCAAGTAAATTATACGCATTGAAATTTCCGATTAACTTCGTATAAACTTCCTGATTATCAATCTTCAGAAGTAATCCGATAAACTGATTTTCCAATACATACGCCTTATAATCGGAATAGGATTTTAACGAATATGTCCGTTTTTTGGCTTGTGTATTCTGTAGCATCACGTTTCCGTTTTTATCATCGCTATTTGACAAAGCAAAAGCCGATTTCGGTAAATTGTCAAAAAACGATTTTTTTACGTCCCGATATTCAGCAAAAGACGAATGATAATCCAAATGGTCGTGCGAAAGATTCGTGAAAATTCCTCCCGAAAAATGAAGTCCCTCCGTCCTCGACTGATGAATTCCGTGAGAGCTTACTTCCATAAAGCAAAATTCCACTCCGTTTTCAACCATTTCGTTCAGATAATAATTTATCGTAAGCGAATCAGGTGTGGTATGTGTTGCTCCAAATTCGGATTTATGCACCATAATTTTTACAGTCGAAAGCAATCCCGATTTGTACCCTGCATTCTCGAACATCGTATATAAAAGCGTAGCAATCGTAGTCTTTCCGTTTGTTCCCGTAACTCCTACCAATTTTAGTTTTTCGGACGGATTATCATAATAATTCGATGCCATAAAAGCCAAAGCCTTATGCGAATTATTTACCTGAATATAGGTTACTCCGTTTTGGATTTCGTCTGGAAAAACCTCACAAACAATAGCAACAGCTCCCTGTTCGATACACTTATTAATGTATGAATGTCCGTCTGAAACCGTTCCCTTAACAGCCACAAATACATCTCCACCCGAAACCTTACGGGAATCAAACTGAATATTTTTTATAGTAATATCAGTCGAGCCTTTGATAGCCTCGATGGAAGTTTTGTATAATATGTCTTTTAAATTCTTCATTTTGTTTTTCCCGCAGACTTCGCAGATTTTCGCAAAAATTTGTTTCTCGCAAAGACGCAAAGACGCAAAGCGTTATTTTTATGATAATTCTAAAACGATTACTTTATTCTTTTCTATTTTTTCTCCCATCGGGATAGATTGTGATTTTACTTTTCCGTTTCCGGTAATTTTTACTTTTAATCCCAAGTTTTCTAACAATGCTATGGCATCCATTCCGGGCATTCCCTTTACGTTTGGCACTGTTGACGGGTTTTTGTTTATCAGGGTATTGTATTTCTGATAATTTTGTTCTTGTCCGGGATTGGGTTTGTTCAGATTCTTAACTTCATTATTCGTAGGCGAATCTGTAAAAATCTTTTGGGCTACTGCCTTAAAAACAGGACCTGATACGTCTGCTCCGTAATATCCTTTGGAACGGCTCGGTTTGTGAACCACTACGATGCAAGAATATTTCGGGTTATCTGCAGGAAAATATCCGGCAAACGAAGACGAATAATACATACTGTCTCTCACTGCATAACCTACCTGTGCCGTTCCGGTTTTTCCTGCCATAGAGAAATTAGGCGAATAAAGTTTTCGTCCTGTTCCTTTTTCCACGACATTTTTCAGAATGTCCTGAACTTGTTTGAGGGTTTCGTCACTGCATATTTTCGGGTTAATCACTTCTTTGTCAAACTTTACGATGGTTTTGTTCCACTCTTTAATTTCTTTGACAAATTGTGGTTTTACCATTTCTCCACCATTGGCAATAGCATTATAAAAAGTTAATGTTTGCAATGGAGTGAGTTGTAATCCGTAGCCGTAAGCCATCCACGGAAGTGAAAGCCCAGACCAATGTTCTTTGTCGTGTTTCGGGTGATAAATTACCGGTTTTCCTTCTCCCTGAATCGGGATTCCCAGCGGTTGATTGAGGTTCATTGCATACAATTTATCTACAAACTCAGCCGGATTATCTTTATAATTTTCGTAAACTGCCTGAACGATAACCGTATTCGATGAAACTTCGATTCCTCTGGCAAGCGAAATTTTTCCGTAACCGCCTCTTTTTGAATCACGAACTTTTCGTCTGTGAATCGTAATTTCCCCTCCCTGAGTGTCATATACCTGTGCTGTATCTACTTTTTTATCGTCTAACAAAGCAATTAAAGCAGGCAGTTTAAAGGTCGAACCCGGTTCCTGAGATTCCCAAACCGCATAATTTATGGTTTCGGAATATGTACCGTTTTGTTGTCTTCCGAGATTAGAAATGGCTTTTATTTCTCCTGTTTCAACTTCCATTACTACCACACAACCGTGGTCTGCCTCATAATATTCCAACTGTTTGAGCAAAGCGTGATGAGCAATATCCTGAATGTAAACATCAATGGTGGAAATCACGTCATAACCGTCTTGGGGCTCGACTTCGTTGTTGTCATTTATCGGTTTCCATTGCCCTTTAGCCATTTTCTGCTTTACAACTTTTCCGTCTTTTCCGTTGATGTACTGCTGAAAAGCTCCTTCGATTCCGATATTGGTGTAAGTACTATCTGCATTGAGCCGTCTGTAACCAATGGTTCTTTCAGCAATTCTACCAATCGGGTGCTGACGAACCGTTTTGGGGTCGGTTATCATTCCGCCTTTATAGGTTCCCAGATTAAAAAGCGGAAAACCCTTCATTCTCATATAATTGGTATAGTTCAGATTTCGGGCAATCAGGTAATATCGGTTTCCGTTGGCTCTGGCTTTGGTCAATTCGTTTTTGTAAAAACCGCTTGGTTTCCCCAGCATTACCGAAAGCGAATCGGCAAGAGCATTTATATTTTGTGTGAAATTTTCATCGGTAGGAGTTACCGCATCAAAACGAATGGTGTAATTGGGAATCGAAATAGCCAAAAGACTTCCGTCAGCCGAATAAATATTACCTTGATTAGACGGAATGACAAAAGTTTCGATGGTACTTTCTTCAGCCAATTTTCGGTAATGCTCTCCTTCTACCCATTGGATTCTTGTCAGTTTAAACAAGATTCCGCAAGCAATCAGAAGCATTCCGAAGGCTATAAAGAAAATTCGATATGATGTTTTTTTGTCCATAATCCAGTCCCCTAACCCCCAAAGGGGGAATTATTGGAGTAAATATTTATTTGTTTTCGTTTACAACTTTAATTTTTACCGGAGGTATTTCGGGAGGATAAATCCCGATTTCGCTCATTTTTTCGGATATGGTTGATTCCATTTTCAGCTTCATCAGTTCTGTTCTGGTATCTGCAAAAATGGAACGCAACTCTTTGTTTTCTACATTCAAATCGGCAATTCTGAATAATTTTTGCTCAAAACGATGTGTATTCGCAATCATTACGATAGCCAATGCCACCAAAAAAATGATAAATCTCCAATGCTTAATAGCATCATCGTCTATCAGGAACTTTGTTCGTAATATGTTGTATAAACCGCCTTTCATATCAGCCCCCTAACCCCCAAAGGGGGAATCGTTGGAATTTTAAAATGTTATTTTTAACCTCTCGCAGTTCCTCCCCTTTGGGGAGGTTAGGAGGGGCTTTTTTCTGCTACTCTGAGTTTGGCACTTCTGGCTCTGTTGTTTTGAGCGATTTCTTCTTCGGTTGGGATAATCAGTTTTTCGATAATTTTAAAGGGAACTTCAAAATTTCCGAAAAAATCCCGTTCGGGTTCGCCTTCAAACATTCCGTTTCGCATAAAGCGTTTTACTAATCGGTCTTCTAACGAATGATAGGAAATCACGCTTAATCTTCCTCCAACATTCAGAATTTCAAGACTTTGCTCCAAAAATTCTTTCAGCACTTCAATTTCCTGATTCACTTCAATTCGGATTGCCTGATAGATTTGAGCCAGAATTTTATTGCTTTTGTGAGCCGGAAGAAATTTTGCCAAAACCTCTTTTAATCGTTCCGAATTTTTAATCGGAACTTCTTTTCGGTTATTCACGATAGCATACGCCATTCCCGCTGCACTTTTGAGTTCTCCGTATTCCGAGAAAATCTGTCTCAGATGTTTTTCGTCATATTCATTGATGACTTCATAGGCACTCAGGCTGCTTTTTTGACTCATTCGCATATCCAAATCAGCCTCAAAACGGGTGGAAAAACCTCTTTCTGCTACATCAAACTGATGTGAAGAAACCCCTAAGTCTGCCAGAATTCCGTCAACTTTTTTTATTCCGTGAAAACGCAAAAATCTTTTGATGTATCTGAAATTCTCATTTATCAACAAAAATCTCGGGTCGTCAATCGCATTAGCCAAAGCATCTTCGTCCTGGTCAAAAGCAATGAGTCTTCCGTTTTCTCCCAGTCTGCTCAAAATCTCTCTGGAATGCCCTCCGCCTCCGAAAGTAACATCGACATAGATTCCGTCCGGTTTGATGTTTAATCCATCAACCGACTGCTTTAGCAAAACCGGACTGTGATACCCTGTGTTATTCATCTTCAAATCCTCCCATTACTCTTTCGGCTAAATCTGCAAAATCTCCCGAAGCATCGTCAACCGCTTTTTCGTACAGGTCTTTATCCCATACTTCGAGGAAACTCCCGACAGAATTCAGCACAATTTCTTTTTCTATTTTGGCAAAGCCCAACAAATCTTTCGGAATCAAAAAACGACCAGCACTGTCAATTTCCACTATCTTAACTCCGTAAGTAAACCGCCTGATAAAGTCGTTGTTTTCTTTTTTGAAACGGTTGAGTTTGTTTACTTTTTGCATCAACTCGTTCCATTCCCTCATCGGATACAGCTCCAGACAAGCCTGAAAAACCGAACGTTTCAACACGAAGCCATCGCTCAAAGAATCTAGCTGTTTCTTGAGCGGAGCAGGAATCATCACCCTTGCTTTGGCATCGATTTTACATTCGTATGTCCCGATTATGGTCGTCACTTTTTCCCTAAGTTGAATTATTGAAGCAAAAATATAGAATATTTTCCCACATTCTACCACTTTAACCCACTTTGTTGATAACTTTTTCTGTTTGAGCAGGTTCGTGGAGATTTTGGTTTGTTTGGGAAAGGCTTTGTAAATAAGCATTGTAGCGAAAGGTAATTTCAAAAGCTGCATTTTTTCATATCACAACTTAAACGTTTGGTAATATATTCTTAAATGCTTTCTGGAAAAGAGAGGGGAAATTTGCAGCAAAATTTAAACAATTACAATTTATGAAAAATCAAAAACTACATTGGTTTACTACTCTAATGATGAGTATGGTTGTTGCAATTGGATTTGCACAAGAAAAAATTTCAGGGACAGTTTCAGACGGGAAATTGTCGCTTCCGGGAGCTACTGTTACGGTAAAAGGCACAACAACAGCTACAAGCACAGACAGTAGCGGAAATTTCTCTCTACTTCCGTTACAAAACAAAGGAGAATTGACAATTGGATTTGTCGGGTATCAGACAAAAACGATTGCTTTTGACCTAACAAACGGAGATGTTGATTTGGGTTTGATAACGCTTATATCGAGTTCGACAGAATTAGATGAAGTTGTTATCACTATTGGTAGTGGAGTTATTGATTTGGCAAAAGATCGAAAAACCCCTATTGCTGTTTCAACCATCGGTAAAACTGAAATTCAAAACAAATCTGGAAATTCGGAATTTCCCGAAGTGATGAAAAACACACCTTCTGTTTATGTGGCTTCTCAGGCAGGAGGTTATGGAGATTCCAAAATGTTTACTCGTGGATTTGACCAGACCAATACGGCTTTTTTGCTTAACGGTCAGCCGATTAACGGTATGGAAGACGGGAATATGTATTGGTCTAACTGGCAAGGTATGACAGATGTTGCTAATACTGTACAGGTGCAACGAGGTCTGGGGTCTTCCAAACTTGCTATTTCGTCTGTTGGAGGTACGATAAACATTATTACCAAAGCTACAGATCTTGAAGAAGGCGGTTTTGCACAAGCTTTGATAGGAAATGACAATTATCAGAAACATACGGTTGCCTACAGCACCGGTATTAGTGAAAAAGGCTGGGGAGCAAGTTTTATGTTTACGAATTGGGCAGGAGACGGTTACAACAAAGGAACTTATGGAGCCGGACAAAACTATTTTGTGTCTGTCGGATACAAACTCAACGAAAAACACAACTTTAACTTCCTTGTTTTCGGAGCACCGCAATGGCATGACCAGAATTTCACAAAATCAATCGAAACCTATCTTGAAAACGGTAGAAAATACAACAACAACTACGGTTATCTTGACGGAAAATACATGAGCGAAAGGAGAAACTATTATCACAAACCTGTAGCAAACCTAAACTGGGATTTCGACATTGACGAAAAATCAAGTTTATCTACTGTTTTGTATGCTTCGTGGGGACGAGGCGGTGGAACAGGAAACTGGGGTAATGGCAGAAAAAGAACCACAAGCGGACACGTTGATTTTGATGCTATCAGAGACCATAACGTTAGCGTTGATAACCGAATCGGGACTTTCGGAAACGGAGCTTATGCTATCAGAGCTTCGGTAAATGATCACGCCTGGTATGGACTTGTTTCTAACTACAACAGAGAGCTAAGCGAAAACCTGAGCCTTAATGTAGGTATGGATTTGAGAACCTATAAAGGAACTCACTACAGACGACTTGTTGATTTTATTGGTTTAGAAGGTTGGGAAATCACAAATCATGCACAATATCCTGCAGGCTATGTGGTTACAGATCACTTCAGTGCCAACCCATGGAGCGCTGTTTTTGACAAAGCCGATAACGACCAAAAAGTAGATTATGACTATGACGAAAAAATCAATTATGGAGGAATTTTCGGGCAAATCGAATATGCAACAGATCGTTTTTCTGCTTTCTTTCAGGGAGCTTTGTCTTCGCAATCACACATTCGTTGGGATAGATTCCAGTATTCAAAAGCTGAGGAAGAATCAGAAAAAGTAAACAACGCAGGCTATAACATAAAAGCAGGTGCCAGCTATACTATTGCAGAAGGGCATACCGTTTTTGCCAATGCAGGACACTATTCCAGACAGCCTTATCACGATAATATCTATCTGAATTTCGACAATGACGTAAATCCGCTTACCGAAAACGAAAAAATCACAGGATTGGAATTGGGTTATATTTTTACAAACGAATTTATTGATGTCAACCTGAACTATTACAGAACATCGTGGAAAGACCGTGTAACAACGACTTCGAATGTAGTAAATGACGAATTGCTCTATACGTCCAACTCGGGTGTAAGCCAGTTGCACTCAGGAATCGAGCTTGATTTGAGAGCAAGACCGACTTCGAATCTTACGATTAAAGGTTTTGCATCGTTCGGAAATTGGGAATATGATGACAATGCTTATAAAAAAGTGTTTGACGAAAGTCTTGAACTCATAAGCGAAGAAACTACTGACATCAAAGGCGGAAAAGTAGGGAATGCTGCACAAACCACTTTCGGTTTGGGAATTGCTTATAAAATCACTCAACGCCTGACATTTGATGCAGATTACAGAAATTACTCAAAGCTATATGCAGGTGTAGTAACCAAAGAAAATCTGGAACTTCCGTCATTTGATCTGGTTGATACGGGACTAAATTACAGAATCAATTTTGAGAAAACTTCGTTGAACTTCCGTTTAAACGTAAACAATGTATTTGACAACATTTATATTTCCGAATCCAGCTCAGCCATAATGCCCGAAGCAGGCGTAGCTACCTATGAAGGCATTAGCGTAAAAAACAACGTTTTCTTCGGAAACGGAAGAACGTGGAACTTCGCAATGCGTTTTAATTTTTAATCTGAAAAATTGCTGTAATTAAGTTTATTTTTAGAATGTTAGATGGAAAATATCCGGGCTTTTGTTCGGATATTTTTTTTGTTCAAAGTTTTACCTTACATCAAACAGCGATTTGATTTCGATTTTTTCAACAGGTTTTGAAAGTTTGACTACCTTCCATGCCCGAGGGAGTAAATCGAAATAATTGTCGTCAAAAACGACATCATTGGCTTTAAGAAACACATTTTTAGCCAAAACATCCGATTGCAGAATAATGGTTTGGTTGTCCAGAAAAAACAGTTCGATAGTAGGTTTTGTAAGAGCCAAGTCTTTGGGTTTTGTGAAATAAAAAACGGTCGTATGCACTTTTTCTTTACCGAAAAGAGAAACTTTCAGCAGGGTTTTGTTTTTGTTGAAAGTGTCGAACATCTTTTTCGGAATTCGGGTGAGTATGTTGCTGCTGTTTTCTTTGATTTGAAAAACCAGGAGTTGCTTGTTGAACGGTTCGTTGCTCATATTGTGAGTTTCCTGCCAAATCGCAATATTACTTTCAAAATCTAACAATTCCAGACGAAGCATACCTCTTTCGGCTTCGGGCAAATCGTTTGTTCCGTAAACCAAAATGTCGTTTTCATCTTCGGTTATGGAGAGCAAAACGGGTTCAAAACTCCGCTTTGCCTGATAGTAAGCCGCTTTCCGTACTCCGTAATAATCTATTGCACTCCACGAAGTTACCGGCCAGCAATCGTTAAATTGCCAAAAAAGTGTTCCCATACAATAGGGCATGGCTTGCCTGTGGGCTTCGATGGCAATTTGTAAACCGTGTGCCTGAAGCAGTTGGGAAACATAAATATAATCTTCAAAATCAGCCGGAATCGGAAAATCCCGTTCCATATATTCCTGAATAGTCTGATAACCTGTCGGGTGTTTCTGATGATTTTTCACCGAAACGGAATTCAGATGAAGTTCGTTTTCAGGAGCAATTTTCCGGAAAGTTGACAGGTCGGGCATTCCTTGAAAACCATATTCGCTCATAAATCGTCCGACTTTTTCACGATATATTTCAAAAGGCTGTTTGCCCCACCAAACTCCCCAATAATGAGAATCGCCCTGCACCAAACTCTCTTTTCTCCCCCACCCGATAGAAGGTGAAGATTCCCAATAAATATTTTTTTCTTTGGAAAGAAGCGAATCCAATGTTTTGGGAATCAGCTCTTTGAAAACTTTTTGGTAGTCGTTCCAGATTTGGGTAGAATCCTGCTCAGAATAACCGAATTGTTTTTGCCAGCCCCAATTGTGCCAGGCTTCGTCAACTTCGTTGTTGCCACACCAAAGGGCAATGCTCGGGTGATTTTGCAGGCGGTTTACGTTTTGAATCACTTCTTCTTTGACCGATTTCAGAAAATCTTCATCTCCCGGATACATAGCACAGGCAAACATAAAATCCTGCCAAACCAAAATTCCGTTTTTGTCACATTCTTCGTAGAAAGTGTCGTTTTCGTAAATTCCTCCACCCCAAACCCGAAGCATATTCATATTGGCATCAACGGCAGCCTGTATAGTTTGTTTGTAAATGCTGTCATTCACTCTGGGTAAAAAGCTGTCAGACGGAATATAATTGGTACCTTTCATAAAAACCGGAACTCCGTTCAGCTTGAAATAAAACGATGTTCCGAGTTCGTCTTTTTCCTGAACAAGTTCAATCGTACGAAGTCCGATTGTGATAGTTTTTGTATCGAGTTTCTCTGTTTTTTTGGGTTGAAATAATGCAATGTTGAATTCGTAGCGATTTTGTTCTCCAAGCCCGTTTGTCCACCAAAGTTTAGGATTTTTGATTTCATAGGGGTTTACAATGGAATTTTTTCCTTTTGTAAGCCTCACGGTCAATTCATCATATACCCCTACTTCATCATTATAAAACAACACTACATATTCTCCTGTTTTTTCTACATAAAAATCAATCGTAAACTCTAATTCAGCCAAATCTTTATGTAGCGAAATCTGCTCATACTTTATATTTTCGATTCGGGCATGGTTCCAAAAACGGAGTTTAACATCTTTCCAAATCCCGCAGGTCACAAATCTGGGACCCCAATCCCAACCGAACTGATATTGGGCTTTTCGTGTAAAAACCCGTTCACCTTCGGGAAGTTTATAGGGTAAATTGGCTGCTTTTTCTTTTCCTTTTCTCACAGCCGATTCAAACCGAACCACCAAAGTGTTTTGCCCTTGGTTTAAAATCTTTTTGACATCTACCTGATGGGCTATAAACATATTTTCAGATTTCAGAATTGGTTTTCCGTTCAAAAAAACTTCTGCATAGGTGTCTAATCCTTCAAAAATGAGTTCGATGTTTTGATTCTCTAATTCTTCTCTGGAAACCGAAAAAGTAGTAGAATATATCCAGTCTTTTTCTTCAATCCATTGCAGTTGTTTTTCGTTATCGGAATAAAAAGGGTCAGGAATTTGTCCGTTTTTATATAAATCCAAATGCACCACAGACGGAATTTCGGCAGGAAGCCAGTTGTTTGCATCACTTTGCGAAAACTCCCATTTTTCTTCAGACAAACTCCTGATTTGCGTTTGTGAAAATACAGTTGTGAAAGCGAAAAATAAAAGCAGTAAGAATGGTTTTTTCATTGGTTTATTGGGGTTTTAGACCTCACAGGTTTTAAAAACCTGTGAGGTCTTTTATAATTTTAACTTCCTTAGAATCAATATTTTCTGAATTATCCGTAATACAAGCCGAATGAAACCAATTTGCTTTTGTCTCTTCTTTTAGAAGCTCAATATTGGCTGCCCGAACCCCACCTCCGACAATAATTGAAATCCGGTTTTCGGATTTTTCGACCAATTGTTTTAAAGTAGAAATTCCGTTTGTTGCCTTTCCTACATTTCCTGAAGTAAGAACGAAACGAAAACCGCAATCTATTACTTTTTCGAGGGTTTCCAACGGATTTTCACATAAATCAAAAGCTCTGTGAAAAGTGCAAGGAGAAGGGCTGGCAAGTTCGACCAATTCTTTGTTTTGTTCAAAATTGATTTGATTATTTTGGTCTAAAATACCAAAAACGAATCCTTCAACATTCAGCTTTTTAAATTGGGAAATTTCGTTTTTCATTTGCTCAAATTCTGTTTCGGAATAGACAAAATTACCACTTCTGGGGCGAATCATCACAAAAACAGGAATTTGTAATTTTTCTTTCAGGAGTTTTACATCCTCAAAACAGGGAGTAATGCCTCCCAAAGTATAATCTTTGCAAAACTCGATTCGGTCTGCTCCCGA
Organism: Flavobacteriaceae bacterium; assembly: GCA_041676345.1. Classification (GTDB taxonomy): domain Bacteria; phylum Bacteroidota; class Bacteroidia; order Flavobacteriales; family Flavobacteriaceae; genus Flavobacterium. The sequence goes on from JBAYSC010000001.1 coordinate 21,661, forward strand.
CTGTGCTGCCACAAAAGCCGAACGGGTAGTAAAACAAGCAATTTCTAATTTTTTCACAGCCATAAATTTAACCGAAACCAAAGATACCAAACTTTTTAAAAATAAAATACTTCAATCATTTCAAAAAACAAACAGAAAACCGTACTTTTGCATAGCTTTAATCAAAAATATCATACAATGAGTGTTTTAGTAAACAAAAATTCGAAAATAATCGTTCAGGGATTTACGGGAAGTGAAGGGACGTTTCACGCTTCTCAAATGATAGAATACGGGACAAACGTGGTAGGAGGAGTAACTCCGGGAAAAGGTGGCTCTATCCATTTAGACCGACCTGTTTTTAATACCGTAAAAGATGCGGTTGACCAAGTGGGTGCAGATACCAGTATTATTTTTGTTCCGCCTGCCTTTGCTGCAGATGCTATTATGGAGGCTGCCGATGCAGGAATCAAAGTTATTATCACTATCACAGAAGGAATTCCTGTTGCCGATATGATTAAGGCTTATGATTACGTAAACAAAAGAGATTCGATATTAGTAGGTCCAAACTGTCCGGGTGTTATCACGGCAGATGAGGCGAAAGTGGGAATTATGCCCGGTTTTGTTTTCAAAAAAGGAACTGTCGGAATCGTTTCAAAATCAGGAACTCTGACTTATGAAGCTGCAGATCAGGTTGTAAAACAAGGCTTGGGAATCACAACGGCTATCGGAATTGGTGGAGACCCGATTATCGGGACAACAACCAAAGAAGCTGTTGAAATGCTGATGAACGACCCTGAAACCGAATGTATCGTAATGATTGGAGAAATCGGAGGGCAACTCGAAGCCGATGCTGCAAAATGGATCAAGGCAGACGGAAACCGTAAGCCGGTTGTTGGATTCATTGCTGGAGAAACGGCTCCAAAAGGTAGAACCATGGGGCATGCAGGAGCTATTGTTGGTGGAGCAGACGATACGGCAGAAGCCAAAAAACGAATCATGAGAGAAAACGGAATCCATGTGGTGGACTCTCCTGCCGAAATCGGTAAAAAAGTAAAAGAAGTTTTGGGGTAATTTTCCTCTAAAACAAAATCCATAAAAATAGCCCGAAGATTTGATCTTCGGGCTATTTTATTGGAATGAAATTCAGAAATTATTCTACTACAATCTTTCTGATTTCCTTTGTGTTTCCGTCTTCTACATTGACCATATAGATACCTGCTTCAACATTGTTTAAGCTGATGTTTTGGTTGAACGTACCTGTGTTTTGATATTGCTGAGACAAAATTTGTCTTCCTCTGATGTCATAAACAGAAATCGTAATGTCATTGGAGGTTTGCGAATCAAAAGCTACGGTAAATGTCCCGTTATTCGGATTCGGATATACCGTAAAGTTATCCAGTTTAAAATCTTCTGTACTCACCGTTCCGGTAATAGGAAACGAAGTGCTGTTAACCGCAAAATAGATGTTGTTAACGGCTTCAACCATAATTCGGGCATTATTGGTGTTTACTCCCGGAACGGTTATTTCTTCTGAACCGTCATTCGGAGTATTTGCTGCCAGAACGATAGGGAAAGTAGTACCTCCGTTGGTTGAAAGCAATATGTTTACGTGAGAAGTATTTACAGGAGCATTGGTAGTTCCTGCCACATTCCAGGTGATTGTCTGCTGGGTGGTGGTTGTCCAGGAAGTAGAGCTGTTTTGAGACGTAACCGAGAAAGGCCCAATAGAACCCGAAGTCGTAACGGTCATATTGGCTCGTGCTGTTTGTCCTCCGAAAGGAGTTCCGTTATCTCTTACAGTAAAAGCGAAATTCATAGAACGTCCTACAAAAGGCACAACTTCCCAGGTCGGAGCCAGATTTCCTGCCAAAATATTCGGGAGGCTTGGCATATAACGATCAGGAGAGGTTGACGGAGGCAACGAGCGGAAATTAGGTCCTGACGTATTTGAAGTAAGCGGAGGTTGTGTTGAAATCTGCGGATTGGTTTGTTCCCACGAATAAGTCAAATTATTACTGTCTGTATCGGTAGCATTGCCTCGGAGTACAAAAGGTGTTCCGTAGGGAATGTTATAACTCGGTATAGAAGTAACAACCGGTGCTGCATTACCGGTGCCGGTGTTTACCGAACAATTCGCCTGATTGTTCACAAAAGCATCCATTTCGGCCAAACTCACCGCATGGAAATGAGCATCAGAATTCCACTGAACATTCGGAGGGCAAATACCTGCATAAGCCATAATGGTAGAGCCACTGCCCGGTTCAACCGCTGTGGAATTGTTTCGGTTTCCGCTACAGGAGTTATTAAAAGTGTGGTTGGCTCCCCATTGGTGTCCCATTTCGTGAGCTACATAATCAATATCAAAAGGGTCGCCTACGGGTTGGTTGGTTCCTGTAACTCCTCTGGCTTTGCTGCCTGAACAAGGAGAATACATCTGAGCCAGCCCGCCTCCTCCTGTGCTTACGGTGTGTCCGATATCATAATTGGCTGACCCTATAAAACCGTCTATCACGTTTTGACTTTGGTTGATGAGCTGCCCTGCATTGTCGTTGTTAAAATTATCGGAAGTGATAAAAATAACATTTTCGTTGTTGGGAACCAGCACCATAGTCAGTGCCATATCTCTTTCGTAAATTCCGTTTACCCGGGTCATCGTTACGTTCATCGCTGCCAATACGGCTGCTTTTTTCTGAGATTCCGTTCCTGAGTTCAAACCGGCTGCATTCACGTGAAAAGCAGCATATTCGATAGTGCATGCCATAGCCAGGCGATAGGTTCTGAAAAGACCATTGTTGGCAAGAGCCTGAATGTTATTTCGTTGAGAAAAGAACACTTCATGTTCCGGCCCCGAAGTGCTTTCAACCAAACATTCAAAAGGATTGGTAGTCATCGTATTCTTTTTGGCATATACGATATAATAATTCAAGTCGGTTGTGTAAGGGTCAATGTAACTTGTGCCCGATTTTCCCGAAAAAGTCATTCCGTGGAATCCGAAAAGGGTGGTGCTAAAGCGAATCATAGCTGTTTTGTCATCCAGCCCGATTCCTACATAGGATTTAATATCCGGGTGTTTGGTTGCCAATTCTCTGTGCATCACAGAGGCTTCATACACACGAAACTGCTCGAGCTCTCCGTCAGGATTGGGAAAAGTCACAATCAAATCAGAAGGAAGTCCTGATTCTCTGCTCACTGCCGTTTGTAATACGTTTTTAATACCGTCGAAATCTAAAGCAAAAACGTGGTATTCTAAAACTGTTGAACCTCTTTCTTTTTTGTCTAAAGAGGCAATTTCTTCATCAGAGGATAGCTGCCAGAAATTTCGCTGAGCATAGCCGTTTGATAAAACCAATACAGTAAAAACTGCAAGTAACATTCTTTTCATAGTGTTATTGGGTTGAATTAATAGACTTCAAAAGTAAGTCTTTTTTTTAAAAAAAACGCTGTCTTTGGGTGTGCTAAAATCATTTCAGTAAAATTTTGTGTCATAAATAATGAGATTAGAAAAAAAAGATCTACTTATAATTTGAAATTTATTTTATTTGATATAATTTTATTTATATTTGCTTGGAGTGATTTGTAGTAATGCATAGTATTTTCTTTTTGCAACAAAAAACAGTCAAATTGCGACAAAAAACAATCAAACTATAAGTTGTTGATAAAAAACAAATTATAATATTGATATTTTTCATATTCCTGAATCCGGATAGGGCTTTTATTTCAGGAAAACATAAAGGAAATTACATTTGCAGAAAGCGATTGCTAAAAGTGTGAAAAAGGTAAGGTTTTTTTTTGAGCTATGAATTAATTAACTGATAAGTATGTTTACCGGAAATTTAGAAAAAGGCTTTGGCTTTTTTACTGTAGAAGAATTTATAAAGATATACGGGAGCGAAGAGATAAACACTTCGGATTATTTTTTTATCATTTGTGCCTTGGGCGAAGATTTTCATTATATATGTGGTGAAAGAGAACTAATCGTTAAGCACAATCATGCACTTTATGTAGCTCCCAACAAATCCTTTACGTTTGTCAACCCTGCTGATAACGAGAATCTTGTCCTTGTCTTTCAATCTGATTTTTATGAAAGGTCATTGCTCGATGCCCAAATGCTGAACTCCGAATTGTTTTTCAGGAGTATCCCCTATGTAGCCGAAATCCCGATTCCGATAAAAGAAATGCGGGAAGACGTTTCAGAAAAAATAAATTTTCATATCGAAAACAAAACCGGTCTGGAAGGTGTTGTGATTCACAATGTTATAGAAATGCTTATCACAGACGGTCTGACCGAGTTGAAAACCTCTCCTTTTAAATCCACAGAAGACCCGGTTTCTATAAATATTATGAATAAATTTCGGGTGTTGCTTCAAAAACATTACAAAACCGAAAAACAAACTGTTTTTTATGCAGAAGAACTGAACATTACTCCCAAACAATTCGCCAGAATAGCCGAAAAAGTTACGGGTAAAAAAGCCAAACAACTCATCATTGACAAAACCATACAGGAAAGTCTGCGGCTTTTAAATCACTCGATGCTTACCATATCAGAAATTTCCCGGGAACTCGGCTTCGAAAACGAAAGCAACTTTAGTTTGTTTTTCAAAAAACACTACGGATTACCGCCTTCTCAATACAGGCACAACATCTCAAAAAACAAGGATATGGCAAAAGATGAAGAGCTAAACTAAGCGTTAGTTGGTTTTCTTAAACGTATAAATAGCGTGAGGAGTTATGCAGTAATCCAGCGGAATATCACTTTCATAAACATCTTCAATTTCGTTTTCGGGATCAAAGAATGACAGCCCGATTTTCAAAACATCACTTCTGCATTCTGAGAGAAAGTTGTCATAAAATCCTTTTCCGTAGCCCACACGGTTTCCGTGAGTGTCATAAGCTAAAAGCGGAATAAAAACCACATCTATTTTTTCTACAGAGATATGTTCTCCACTCACGGGTTCGGGAATATTGTATTTGTTTTTTTTGATTTTGGTGGTTTCAGAAAGCAAAAAATGACTCATTTTTCGGTTGGTGAAATCGGTTTTTGAAATGACAATTTCTTTGTCTTTACCCATCAAAAGATTCAGAATATACTCCGTGTTGACTTCGTTTTGCTCAGCAATCGGGAGGAAGAGGTGATAAAAAGTATTGTCCCAAATCTCGATTTGCAACAGCTGATTGGCTATAGCAAGGCTCTTGTTTTGTTTTTCCTGCTCAGAGAGTTTGGTTCGCAATTTTTTATAATAGATACGGAGTTGGTTTTTAGTCATTTTGCTTGGGGAATTTTTCCTACTTTTGCAAAGTTAAAAAAGTTTAGGGTATAGCAATTCCTAAATCCTAAATCCTAAATCCCAAATTGAAGAATGACTTTAAAAAAAGCCTATATCCTGATATTTTTGGTACTGCTGATAGACCAGATTACAAAAATTTACATCAAAACTCACTTTAAATTGGAGGATACTATTCCGGTTTTTGAATGGTTTGAAATCCGATTTGTGGAAAATGACGGAATGGCGTGGGGAATGACCCTGCCAACAGAATACGGGAAATTGATTCTTACACTTTTCCGTATCGGAGCCGTTATCGGAATCGGGTATTGGCTTTGGGACAGCATTCGCAAAAAAGCCTCCAATTACCTGATTACAGCCATTGCACTTATTTTGGCAGGAGCTGTAGGCAATATCATCGACTCGGTTTTTTACGGAGTTATTTTTAATCATTCTTATGGTCAGGTCGCTACTATTTTCTCTGATGAGGCATACGGAACCTGGCTTCACGGTTATGTGGTCGATATGATTTATTTCCCGATTTGGAAAGGAAATCTTCCCGAATGGCTGCCGTTTGTGGGAGGGAACTATTTTAGCTTCTTTAATGCCGTTTTCAATATTGCAGATATGGCTATTAGCACGGGTGTGGGAATTCTGATTGTTTTCAACAAAAGGGCTTTTAAAGAAAAAACTTCATAGGTTGTAAGGCTATGAAAAGCATACTTTTATTAGACAATTACGACAGTTTTACGTATAATCTGGCTCATTACCTGGAGAGTTTCGGAGTGAAAACGGAGGTTTTTCGCAATGACGAAATAGATATAGAAGACGTCAAACACTTCGATAAAATCGTACTTTCTCCCGGCCCGGGAATTCCAGATGAAGCCGGAATTTTAAAACCGCTTATCAAAAAATATGCTTCCACAAAGAGCATTTTAGGAATTTGTCTGGGGCAACAAGCCATTACAGAGGTTTTCGGAGGGAGTCTTATCCGATTAAATCAGGTCGTTCACGGAGTCGCTACGCCTATAAATATTACGGTTTCTGATGAGGTTTTATATAAAGATTTACCTTCTACTTTTGAGGTAGGCAGATATCATTCTTGGGTGGTGAATCCACAGAATCTTCCCGAAACTCTTGAAGTTACTGCTTTAGACAATAATGGAAATATAATGTCGTTAAGACATAAAACCTTTGATGTAAGAGCGGTGCAGTTTCACCCGGAATCAATTATGACCCCTTTCGGGAAAAAGATGCTCGGGAATTGGTTGGAAAAATAAATAGAAGATGAAAAAGATTGTTATTGCAGGCGGCAGCGGTTTTATAGGCGGGTATCTTTCCCGCTATTTTTCTGAAAAAGGTTGTGAGGTTGTGATTCTCACAAGGCGAAAAACAGGAACCAAAAACAACGTCCGTTACGTAGGATGGAATACCAAAAAAGTAGGAAGCTGGAGAAGTGAACTCGAAGGTGCTTTTATGCTTATTAACCTTTCGGGAAAAACGGTAGCGGTTCGGCACAACGAAAGCAACAAAAAAGAAATTCTCGATTCCCGAATCAACAGCACACAAATTCTCAATCAGGCGGTTTCGGAATGTGAAGACCCACCTCAGTTCTGGTTTAATGCTTCGGGAGCGACTATTTATAAAACCTCTTTTCACAGAAAAAGAGACGAGTATTATACCAAAACCGAAAAGGAATTTCTTACCGATGTAATTCGGGCATGGGAGTCAGAATTTTTCAAAGTTTCGATTCCGAAAGTTACAAAAATTGCTTTGCGGACTTCGGTAGTTATGGGAAAATCAGGCGAAACCTATGAGAAACTCACCAAACTTGCCAGACTCGGTTTAGGTGGAAAACAAGGCAGCGGAAAGCAAGTAATGAGTTGGATACACATCGAAGATTTTGCCCGAATTATTGAATTCTGCACTGAAAAAAACTTAGACGGAGTCATCAATATGGCAAGCCCGAATCCTGTGAGAAATGCAGAACTGATGAAAGCTTTCCGGGAAGTGAATAACATTCGTTTCGGACTCCCAACACCTGAATGGCTTTTGAAAATCGGAGGAAAAATCATCGGTATAGAACCCGATTTTGTATTGAAAAGTTATAATGTAGTTTCCAAAAGGCTTCCCGAAAACGGCTTTGAATATAAATATCCGACACTTAAAGAGGCACTGCTTTCTTTGAGAGACGAAAAATTGAAATAGAACTTTTATCGTTTTACCCCCAAATAAGCCAAATCACCTGCATCACCCAATCCGGGGACGATATATTTTTTGTCGTTCAGCTTTTCATCGAGGGAGGCAATCCAGAGATGACAGCTTTCGGGAAGGTTTTTCTGAAGGTAATCGACACCTTCGGGGGCTGCAATAACGGCTGCGATGTGAATTTCTTTGGGGTTTTCTTTTCGGATAAGTTTATCAAAAACAGCTACCAACGACTGTCCTGTGGCAAGCATCGGGTCAACTAAGAGTAAAACTTTATTCTCTATATTGGGTATCGCCTGATATTCTACCCTGATTTCAAAATCATCATCCTGATTCGGGTGGAAGCGATAGGCCGAAACAAAACCGTTTTCGGCAAAGTCAAAATAGTTCAGAAAACCCTGATGCAAAGCCAGCCCTGCCCTTAGAACAGAACATACGACAAGAGTATCTTTCAGCTCAAAAGAACTTTTTATGCCTAAAGGAGTCGTAATGTTTACGGGAGAAAAAGCCAGATTTTTACTGATTTCATAAGCCATAATCTCTCCGATTCGCTCTATATTCCTGCGAAATCGCATACTGTCTTGCTGGATGTTGACATCCCGGATTTCAGAAAGGAAGTGGTTCAAAATGCTGTTTTGCTCAGAAAGGAAGTGAAGTTGCATAAAAATAATATTAGTTTGATAAAGGTATAAAAACTATCTTTGTAAGCACAAATTTAAAAAATTATGTTTTCAAAATTAGCTTTTTCCGTTTTTGAGGAATCTATCAGAGATTATCACGAGTTTGATGACGTAAACCAGCCTATTGAAAACCCCTATCCGAAAGAAAAAATCGAACATTTATTGTATCTGAAAAATTGGATAGACACGGTGCAATGGCATTATGAAGATATTATCAGGGACCCGAATATCGACCCGGTTGAGGCTCTGAAGCTCAAGCGAAAAATTGATGCTTCCAATCAGGAACGAACCGATATGGTGGAATATATCGACAGTTATTTCCTTAGCAAATACAAAGATGTTCAGGTAAAACCGGGAGCTAAAATCAACTCCGAAAGTCCGGCTTGGGCAGTGGATAGATTTTCGATTTTGGCTTTGAAAATTTACCACATGAACATCGAAGCTACTCGTGAAGATGCCTCTGCAGAGCACCGTGCTAAAAGTCAGGAAAAACTCAACGTATTGTTGGAACAGAAAAAAGACCTTTCTACAGCGATTGACGATTTACTCTCTGATATCGAGCAAGGAAACAAGTTTATGAAAGTCTATAAACAGATGAAAATGTATAATGACGAAGAACTGAATCCGGTTTTGTATAAAAAATAAACGTTTTTTTGTTTACGTAAAATAATGTCGTACATTTGTACGACTATATAATGTCCAATGAGCGGTTTTGTCAGCTTTAGACTTGGTTTCTAAAGCTTTGATAGTGACAAAGGCTGACTTTGGACTTTTTTTATTCCTACTGCTATGAGAACAGCTATTTTGATTGATGGAGGTTTTTTTATACGGAGATATAAATATATACAGGGCTATGAAAGCTCTGATTCTCCCGAAGTGGTCGCTAAAAATATTGTTTCCTATTGTTTCAGACATATTCAAAGAATAAACAATTATAGGGAAAAATATAATCTTCCCCCAACGGAACTATACAGGATTTTTTATTATGATGCCGAACCATTTGACGGAGATTCTAAAAACCCTATTACCGGAAAATCAATAAGTTTTAAAAAAACCGATTTGTATAAATTCAGACATACATTATTTTCGGAATTAAAAAAACAACGGAAAATAGCATTACGGCTGGGTTTTCTTAAAAACAGCTCCAAAGAATGGCAGATAAAATCCCGTCATACTGTTCCTTTGCTAAAAGGAGAAATAACAATAGCTGATTTAAGACTTGATGATATAGAGTTTCCTCTGAGTCAAAAGGGAGTAGATATGAAAGTCGGGTTAGATATTGCCACCTTGTCATTTAAAGAGCAGGTACAACAAATAATACTGATAGCGGGAGACAGTGATTTTGTTCCTGCAGCAAAATTTGCACGAAGAGAAGGAGTTGACTTTATTCTTGACCCGATGATGAATAACATTGACCCCTCGCTACACGAGCATATAGACGGTTTAATGACCATCAAAAATATGCAGAAAAAAGACAATAATTTACCAAACGAATTACCTTGATAAAACAACCTCACATTCTCGTCATACGGCTTTCTGCAATGGGTGATGTGGCTATGACTGTGCCTGTCATCAGGAGCTTGGTTGAGCAAAATGATGTTCGGGTTACGGTAGTTTCACGTCCGTTTTTTGAACCTTTTTTTAAGGATATAAAAAATGTAGATTTCTTTCCGGTTGATTTACAAAACAGACATAAAGGATTTTTCGGTCTTTACAGGCTTTTTCAGGATTTAAAGAAGCTGAAAGTTGACTATATTGCAGACCTGCACAACGTTCTGCGGTCAAAAATTGTGGGTGTTTTTTTTGCGTTCTCAGGTAAAAAAACAGTCGTTTTAGACAAAGGCAGAAAAGAAAAAAAAGCACTTACCCGGGCCGAAAACAAGGTGTTGAAACCGCTTAAACCGATGCACCAACGCTATGCAGCTGTTTTTGAAAAACTGGGTTTTGCGGTAGATTTGTCGAAAAATAATTTTGTCAAAAATCAAAAACCGAGTGCGGAAATTCAGCAAAAAAAAGGAGAGTTTTTTCAAAAAAACATCGGAATCGCCCCTTTTGCCCAATATGACACCAAAACCTATCCGCTTGATTTAATGCAGCAGGTCATTGATAAACTTTCTGAAAATCAGGAAAATAAAATTTTTCTTTTCGGAGGAAAAACCGATTTACCCAGCTTCAAAAAACTCCAAAACAACCACCAGAATGTTGTGATTACTACAGGGAAACTCTCGTTTGAACAAGAATTACAACTCATTTCTCACCTCGATGTGATGCTCTCTATGGATAGCGGAAATGCTCATATTGCTGCTATGTATGGGGTGAAAACCATCGTGCTTTTCGGAGCAACCCATCCGTTTTTGGGCTTTATGCCTTTTGGGCAACCCTTTGAAAATGCGATACTTCCGGATTTGAAAAAATACCCGAAACTCCCTACTTCGGTTTACGGAAACAAAAGGGTTGAAGGCTATCAGGATGTGATGAGAAGCATCAGTCCCGAGGTGATAATTTCAAAAATTTAACCCAACAGCTCTACTTCTGCATTGGGGTTGAAAAGATAAACTTTTCCGGTAGAAATCTCCTGACATTCGTAGCGTTTGACACGAAGGGCGATTTTCTTAAAAACTTTTCCGTTATGGATTCTGAAGGTGCTTCCATACGGAATTTCAAAAACGTAATTTTTGTCGGTTTTGGGGTCATATTGTTTGAGAGCCAAGGCCAAAGTAGTGTCTGTATCGCTGCTGGCTTTCGGGTTTTTGAAATGCCTTGCCAAAAGAGGCAACAACTCTTTAGGAAAAACTTCGGGTCTGATAAAGGGTATCATCAGCCGTTGAAAAGTATATTTCCATTCGGCTCCGTGGGGAAGAATGTTTTTTCCGAACTTTTCGTAGGCAACCAAATGGGCAATTTCGTGAATCAGAGTAATGAAAAATCTATATTTATTGACACCTGCATTGACGGTTATCTGATGACCTCCGCCTGGCAGTTTTCGGTAATCTCCGTGTCGGGTTACTCTCTGGTTGACAATTTTCAGATGTACTTTGTGCTGTTTGATAAGCTCAAAAGCTGCATCTAAGGCAAATTCGGGAACATAGGGAGCAAGGAGGTGTTTCATTGAGATTATTCAGAAATTTCCAAGTTAAAATAGGTTGCTAAATTATTCCATTAGATAACATTCATATTACCATCTACGTTATCTTTTTTCAGCGAAACTTTTTGAGTTCCGAAAACCGGAATAAGATACTTTGGAGGATTTTCACTGGGCATCACATCTGTTTTTTGTAATAATGCCATAGCTTTAAACCACAAATCGTCTGCTTTGGGAGCTAATTTCAAAAACAATTCACTATCAGTTACAGTTGGGTGTAATGCTCTTGGAGGATACCAAACTCCACCTGCTCCAATAGCCAGATTGGCTTTGATATTTTTTGGGTTTTTATACTTCCAATTCTTGTAATCCAATAAATTTTTATCTGAATCATAAGCAATTTGTCGAACCTGATGAGCGACAACACTTTTCGGATTTTTCAGATGAGCTTCATAAAGACTTTCCAACCATTTTTTGTCATATATAAAGTCATCATCAGAAGTTACGATATGCTCTGTTGGGAAAAGCTCTAACGAATGCACCAGTTTTTTATGGGAACAGGTATGAGGTGTAAATCGGATTTCAAAAACTTCACTCTCGAGCTCTTTCAGACTTTTTGGAATGAGGGATTGGTGATTTTCGTTAAGCCAAAGTACGATTTTCTTTGGAGGACGACTTTGATCCAAAATACTCCGTAAGGTAATGTGTAATTTGCTAAGACGTGACGGAATCGAAGTGAGCGATACGATTACCGGAAGAGTATTGTTTTTAGAAGCTGTTAACTTTTCAACTGAGAGCATTTTCAGTCGAAAACTATGATAAGCCGAAAGTGGAATTTCTTTAAGTTTCATTGGGTCGGGCTAAGGTTTCAAAAGCTTTTTTATTCGTTTTTTTCTCCAATATTTCTCTTGGAAAGTTTTAGTATAAAACCACATTTTCTCAAAAACATCATCAAATTTTTCTCCCGATAATTTTGCATACTCCTCACTCATTATCCTTACCATTTCTTTTTTTGGAGTAAGTCTGGAGAGGTTTTTCATTCGTTTATTAAAATCCATCTGATGATGAAAATTCATCCGATTCAAATCGACCAGATAAAAATCATAATCTCCGTTTACATTCTTTTGAATCAACGTATTTCCGGGAGAATGGTCTTTAAATTCGATTCCGTTTTTGTGGAGTTGATAAGAAAAATGAGTAAACTGCCTGAGTATGTTTTCGTGGTCGGGAAAATCGGGATTTTCGACCAGTTCTCTATACGTCAAATCTACCTCGAGGTGTTCGCTCACATAATAGCTGTCTGTGAGCCCTACCGAATCAAAATTTTCTAAAAAAGCGATAGGCTTCGGAGTCCCGATTCCGTTTTTGAGCAGCAGATTGGCAAACTCAAACGAACGTCTGGCTTTTGATTTTCGGAAAAATTTATAGACGATTTTATTAAGCAGATTGGGCTTTTTGAAAGCTTTTATGTTGAGTTTTTGTCCGTCAATTTCAAAAACCCGGATTTCGTTTCGCTTTCCCTTTACCAAAACCTCACCTTGAGTGTAAAAGTTACCGATAACCGAAGAAATTTTGTCTTTAGAAACCAAAAAATCAGAAACTTCAAAACGAGCTGCCATATAAGATATTTATTTGGTCAAAAATACAACTTTTATTTTACTACTTTTGGCATAAAAATTTTTCTGTAATGAGTGTTAAGAAATTTTTAATTAAACGTTTATCTTATTTTCAAAGAGTCAAGAGAAAAAAGCAGGTTATTGACCGTATTGCTCAGTGTGATTCTTTTGAAAATCAAGATATTGTGAATATTCACCGGATAGATGTGAACAATGTGGGCGATTATTTTTGTGCTCCGCATCACTATTTTGACAGGCTGAAAGGAAAAGCATTGGATATATACGATTACAAAAAACCCGACCTGAGTGTTACGGAAAACTTTGTAGAAAAAGTCATTTCGGATGCTTTGATTATAGGTGGTGGCGGGATTTTAAATCGTTCGAGTTTTGAAAATCAGATGAAACTCTTTGAAAACATTGCTCAAAAAGGCAAAAAAACAGTGATTTGGGGAGCAGGGCACAACGAAAAAAACCGAAAAAATTTCGGGAAAGTACGTTCTTATAATGTTGATTTATCCAAATTCGGGCTGGTGGGAGTTCGGGATTACGATATGGGGCAGCAGTGGGTTCCGTGTGTGAGTTGCTTGCATCCGTTGCTTGACACCAAAGCTCCTGTTACCAACGAAATCGGACTTGTTTTTCACAAAAAAACACTCAAAAACAAAGCGGTTTTAGAGAAGTTTAAAGACTACCCTTCGACTTCCAACACTACAGACATTCACACCATTATAAACTTCATCGCTTCAACCGAAACCATCATTACAGACAGCTATCACGCTATGTATTGGGCTATGTTGATGGAGAAAAAAGTAGTAGTTTTCCCCAATTCTTCAAAGTTTTACAGTTTTAAATACCAGCCGGTTTTCTCTGATATAAAAAACTTTAAAACCGATTTGTCAAAAGCCCAATCCTATTCGGGTATATTGGAAGAATGCAGGGGAATCAACCGAAATTTTGCAGAAAAAGTCTTCGATTATTTAGGGTAAAAATGGAAAGAACAATTGATAGAGATTTTATAAAAAAGCTATACTGGGTATATCTGTTTAACCTTGTTTTTGTTTTTTTTATCGTGAAAGAATATATCGTTTTTGTAGAAGATTTCAGCGATAAAAAAGCCTGGTTGTTTTTCCTGACGGCTACCGTCTCTCATTTTATGCTGCTCGTTGTGTTGCCTTTGCTCATTGCCCTGCTTTTTTATCTGATAAGCAAGCGGAAAAAAGCGACTTCAATTATCTATGCCACCCTGATGTGCCTTTTGATTATCGCTTTAGAGATTGACACTGAGGTGTATGCTCAATTCCGGTATCACCTTTCTCCTATTGTGTTCAGTTTGGTTTTTGGCAAAAGAGCTACCGATATTTTTCAGTTTTCGATGGCTGATTATATGGCAACTTTCGGTTTTGTTTTTTTGAGTATCGGGTTGCAGTTTGTCTTTCATTATATAGCCCACAGACTCGTTAACCGAAAAACGACCCTTTACTTTAAACCTACTTTGGCTTTCTTTGTGTTGGCAACCTTTATCGGTCACGGAATTTACGCCTGGTCGGCCTCCAATTTTTACAGACCCGTTACCCAGTTCAAAAACGTTTATCCTTCCTATTATCCGCTTACGGCAACTTCACTACTCACCAAACTTGGTTTGGTTGATGAAGAAAGCATTCGCAAAGAAAAAGAACTGAACCGAAGTTTTGAAAACAATTCCGTAAACTATCCGTTAAACGAAATTTCATCGCAGCCGCCTTTGCAGAAAAAGAATATTTTGTTTGTGGTTATTGATTCGTGGAGGTTTGATTGTCATGACAGCATTACGACACCTTCTGTTTTTGAATTTTCTAAAAAAGCTCAGGTTTTCAAGAACCACAACAGCGGGTCAAATATGACTACCGGAGGAGTTTTCAGCCTGATGTATGGCATTCCGGCTACCTATTTTCACGCTTTTACCAACGTAGAAAAACAGCCTGTTTTCACAAAAGAGCTACAAAAACAAGGTTACGAATTCAAAATTCTGAGCAGTTCTACCCTCGAAAATCCGCCTTTTACCAAAAATGCCTTTGCGGGAATTTCGGGTTTACGGCTTTTTTCGGAAGGCGAAACTCCGGCCGAAAGAGATTTGGATATTTTCAAACATTGGACAGATTTTATCGAAAAACGAGACGAAAAACCCTTTTTTGGATTCGTTTTTTTTGATGCAGCACACGGTTTTGATTGCCCTGAAGGTGCTGAAGAAGTTTTTACTCCGACTCTAAAAAAAGTAGATTATCTTGCCATCCGCAAAAAGGGTTATGATGCTTTGCCTTTGTATAACCGCTATAAAAATTCCCTACATTTCATAGACGGATTAGTAGGCGAAATCATCGCTCAACTGGAACAAAAAAACCTGCTCGAAAACACCATTGTCGTTATCACAGGCGACCACGGACAAGAGTTTGACGACTCCGGAAAAGGCTATTGGCAACACGGAGGGAATTTCAGTAAATATCAGATAAAAGTGCCTATGGTTGTTTATGATTTTGAGAAAAAACCCGCTTCACACAACCATTTGACCCTGCATTATGACCTTGTCCCGACTATGATGAAGCAGGTGTTGGGAGTGCAGAATCCGTTTGAAGATTACGCTTCCGGACAAAGCCTTTATGACACCACAGCCCGGGATTGGTTTATTGCCGGATACAACAAAAAATATGCGATTGTCGAAAAAGAGCGGATAACCAATGTCTATGAATCGGGATTTTTTGAATCGACTGATTCGCTGCTCAATCCGGTGAAAAAATCGGTAGATTATGATGTGATTGTCGAAGCACTGAATCAGGTTGGGAAATATTATACCAAAACCTCCAAAGGCAAATAATCCGGAATTATTTTACCGCTTGAGGAAGCGTGATATAGGAACCGAAAATTTCGTTATATTTTTCAGGGTAAAAATCGGTTCTTCCATCAGCCGGATAAAAAGTCATTTCCCCAAACAACACCCGATTGTTTATCGAGTATAAATCAACCCTGACAAACGGAAAACCCTCAGCCAGTTTCAGGACAACTTCTGTCATTTCTTGTAGTGTATCGGGTTTTTGCACTTCGCCTTCAAAGGGTTTTAAGCCTTTTGAGAAAGGGAGTTTGTTCCACTGCAAATCATAAAAAGCCCGTTGCTGGCTGTTACAACCCCGGTCAATATCGATTTCGATAAATTTGGGTTCGCCCCCGAAGCAAAAAAACTTATAATCGTTGATTACATCTTTGTCTGTCTCTTCGAGAAATTTTTCGGCAATCAAACGGGGTTTTACATTTTTATAGGCCCATTCCATTCCGCCCCGATAATATTGATTTTTGTGTAACCATTTGAAAAACAACCATCTCGATTTGAGTTTGTTCAGTTTTGATTTGTCTTTTACAATTAGGTTGAAATGACAGCCGTGTACGCCTTTTATGACAAATTTTTTGGGTAAATCCTTAAATTTCAATTCCCAGACGTTGTCTGAAACCGCATACAATTCGTTCAGATATTTTTCGCCTACTTTTTCTTTGACATAGCTGCGAACACTGTATTTGTCAACGAGTTGAGTGAGCAAAGGCAACCGGTAATATACCTTTAACCACTGGATTTTCTGGTTAAAATCAACCGGATTTTTCAGGTCTAATTTTTTGCCTGTGTAGTATTCGTAATAAATCGAGACATAAATTTCAGCAGGTAGAAATTTCAGTTTTTTGAGGAATCCCAGTTTTATTTTTCGGATGTTCATTGCCTGTAAAGAATCAGATTTCAAATGTACTAATAAAATTTTAACTTTTATTTTTATTTTCAGTCGCTGGTTGATTTTCACGGTATAAGAAAAAAAATCATAAAAATCACTCCGTAAACCGATTTTTTAGCTTTGATTTTCGGTTTTTTTTCTATCTTTACGCTCCGTTGAAATAAAAAGCCAATGCCGACTGTTATACTGTTGATTTTCGTAATAGCTTTCCTGATTTTATTCTTAGGAAAATACATCCGTTCAGACTATTATAGATTCATAGGTTTTCTTCCTGCTGCTTTATTCATTACTTTTTTGGCTCACATTCCCATTGTGCATTGGGACAGGCAGCTGACCTATACTTTCGAGTGGATTCCCACGTTGGGAATTGATATGAATTTCAGGATAGACGGGCTTTCGATGCTCTTTGCCCTGCTCATTACCGGAATCGGGACACTGGTTTATTTTTATGCTTCCAACTACCTGAAAAATCATATTTATCTGAATCGGTTTTATTGCTATCTCACTCTTTTTATGGGAGCTATGCTTGGGCTGGTCTTGTCAGACAATATGATTTCGGTTTTTATATTCTGGGAGCTCACCAGTATTTCGTCGTTTTTCCTTATCGGATTCAACAACGAAGAAGAGGGTTCGAGAAAAAGTGCTCTGACCGCTTTGGGAATCACCGGTTTGGGAGGTTTTTTTCTCTTGGGAGCTTTTGTGTTTATCGGAAATATAACCGGAACCTATTCCATAAGCGAATTGTTTTCTTCGTCTGAAGCTCTTCAAAACCACAGTCTTTTTCCGCTGATATTGTTTTTGATTTTCGGAGGAGCTTTTACCAAATCAGCTCAGTTTCCGTTTCATTTCTGGCTTCCGGGAGCTATGCAGGCTCCGACTCCGGTTTCTGCCTATCTGCATTCTGCCACTATGGTAAAAGCGGGAATTTATATTTTAGCCCGTTTTTCTCCCATAATGCAGGACGGTTTTTGGTGGAATAACACCTTGATGATTACGGGAGGAGTTACGATGCTTTACGGAGCTTTTCACAGTATTTTCAGGGTAGATATGAAAGCTGTTTTGGCCTATTCGACCATTTCGGCTTTGGGAATTATTGTTTTTCTTCTGGGTTTAGGAACCGAATATGCCTTGCTGGCAGCCGTTACTTTTATATTGGTTCACGCCTTGTATAAAGCCACTTTGTTTTTGGCTACTGGAATTGTTGACCATGCGGTTCATACCCGAAATTTGACGGAACTTTCAGGGCTTAGAAAAATTATGCCTTTGGTGTTTTGGGCTTGTCTGATTGCAGCTCTTTCGAGTGCGGGAGTTCCGCTTTTGTTTGGGTTTATCAGTAAAGATTTGATTTATGAAGCTACGCTTGATTTCCCGAAATGGGGAATGTGGCTCACAGGAGCAGCCGTTCTGACTAATATTTTCCTGGCTTGTTCCGGTTTTATGGCAGGTATCAAACCCTTTGTGGGAAAACTGCCCGAAAAATTTGAAAAAGCCCATAAACCGAGTGCTTTTCTGTGGATTCCTGTCGTAATTCTGAGTTTTTTGACTTTGCTTTTCGGGCTTTTCCCCGGATTGCTCAACGATTTCCTTTGGTTTGCGTTTAGAGAAACAGGCGGAAAAGCTCCGCTGGTCGAGCTTAAAATATGGCACGGGTTCAATCTGGTGCTGCTGTTGAGCGGAGTTACGATTTTCCTGGGAGCTGTGATTTATCTCACCAAAAAATTCAAAGGGCAGGCTCAGCATTTTATAATGAGTTTCGAGGGAATTTCTCCCAAACACCTCACCGAAATTTTCGGAGAACGAACACGGGAATTTGCCTTTCGTTATACCCGTTTTTTCCAAAACGGATACCTGCGAAATTACATATTGACCATTATTGTTTTCATCACGGTTTTGGTAGGTTACCGCTTGTTCAGCACCGTTCCGTTAAGGGTAAATACTGAAGAACTTTCAGATTTCAGGCTCTATGAACTGATTGTTTTTGTAGCTATTGTCATCGGGATTATCTACACGGTTCGTACACCCTCAAGGCTCACTGCCATTGCCAGCTTGGGTATTATAGGCTACGGAATCTGTTTGATTTTTGTGTTCTACGGAGCTCCCGATCTGGCGATGACACAGTTCACTATTGACACGCTTATCGTGGTTTTGTTCGTATTGGTTTTGTTTAAGTTACCTCCTTTTCTGAGCTACCGCAACAGACGGACTGTGGTCAGAGATGCAGTTGTTTCGGGTTGTTTCGGGATTCTGATTGCGATTATCACTTTGCAGGCTCTGGTAGCTCCGTCAGACAAGGAAGTGAGTAAATTCTATGCAGAAAATGCCTATACGCTTGCCAAAGGAAAAAACGTGGTGAACGTGATTCTGGTTGATTTCAGAGGGTTTGACACGATGATAGAAACCATAGTGCTTTCCATAGCGGCTTTGGGAGTTTTCGGATTATTAAAATACAGAATGAAAAATGAAGAAAGAGAAGACTAAAATAACACAGCGAACACACGACAAAATTATCCTCAGGACAGCAACCAACTATTTGTTGCCTTTGCTGCTGATGTTTTCGATTTTCGTATTGCTCAGAGGGCATTATCTCTCGGGAGGAGGTTTTGTAGGCGGACTGATAGCTTCGATTGCTTTTGTGTTGCACTCTTTTGCCCACACTACCAAAGAAACGCTTTCGTTGTTTTCGTTTACTCCGAAAACTTTAATTCCGATAGGTTTATCGCTGTCTATCCTGAGCGGATTACTGCCTGTTTTTTCGGGAAAAGCTTTTATGACAGGGCTTTGGCTCGACACTCCTGTGGCTGTGATTGGTTCGGTAGGAACGGCACTTTTTTTTGATGCAGGAGTATATTTGGTAGTAATCGGAGTTACACTTACGATTTTGTTTACCATCAGGGAAAATGTATAGAAGTATTAAGATTTGAGATTGATGATTAACGATTGATGATTGCAAAAGGAACAGAAGATTTCAGATTTGTTGAATCAAAAAATCTGAAATCGTTAATCAAAAATCATCAATCATAAATAAAAAAAATATGGAATTACTCTTAGTTCTTTTAGTAGCAATATTATATTCAACCGGAATTTTTATGATTCTCAGGCGAAGTATGGTCAAATTGCTTTTAGGTTTGCTCTTGCTGGGCAACGGTACCAATATATTGATTTTCCTGATGGGAGGATTGACCAAGGGAAAACCACCCATTATAGATGCAGAAGAAAGAAATTTTACCAACGTATATGCAGACCCGATTCCTCAGGCGTTGATACTGACAGCTATTGTTATCAGCTTCGCTCTTACGGCTTTTGCGATTATTCTGCTTAAAAAAGTCTATAGCACTACGGGTTCAGATGACCTCGATTCGTTGAACATTCAAGATATGGATATATGATGACCAACTTTATACTTGCTCCTATTTTAACCCACATGATAACGGCTGTTGTGTTGTTGTTTTTCTGGCAACGTACGCAAACTCAGAAAGTTATTAGTGTGATAGGGAATAGTATTGCTTTTCTGATGTGTGTTCGGTTGTTTTATGCCACTCAGGAACACGGTTTTCTGACTCTCAATGTGGGAGGCTGGAAAGCTCCTTTTGGAATCACCTTTGTCTCAGACACCTTTAGTTCGGTTATGGTAATGCTTACCGCATTGGTGAGCTTGGCCGTAGGGATTTATTCTACGGCTGCCCTGAATCCGTCAAGGATAAAATATGGCTATTTTTTCCTGTTCCATTTCCTGATTATGGGGCTTTTGGGAGCTTTTTTGACAGGCGATATTTTCAATCTGTATGTTTGGTTTGAAATCGTAATTATTTCTTCTTTCGTATTGCTGACTATCGGAGGGAAAAAAATGCAGATGGAAGGAGCTATCAAATACGTTACGTTGAACATGCTGGCTTCCACCATTTTCCTGACGGCTATCGGGATTTTATACGGAATTACCGGAACGCTGAATATGGCCGATTTGGCTGTGAAAATAGCCGCTATCGAAAACCGGGGACTCGTTTCGGTAACCGGATTGCTCTTTTTTGCTGGCTTCGGAATCAAATCAGCTATTTTTCCGCTTTATTTCTGGCTTCCGTCTTCTTATCACACTCCGCCTTCAGCCATTGCGGCTCTCTTTGGAGGACTGCTGACAAAAATGGGAGTCTATGCGATGATCAGAATGTTTACCCTTATTTTCCGTCCTGATGATTTTACGCTAAACGTATTTGTCGTAATTGCCGTTATGACCCTGATTACGGGAGCTTTAGGGACTATCAACAAACGTAGCGTACGGAGAATGCTCTCGTATCTGATTGTGTGCCATATCGGATATTTGGTTGCGGGAATCGGGATTTATACGGAACTGGCTTTTGTGGGAGTGATTTTTTATCTGATTCACGATGTGATTGTAAAAAGCAACCTGCTGATGATTACCGGAATCATTCAGAAAATTCGTGAAACCATTGATATGCAACGTTTAGGCGGACTCTATAAAGATTACCCGAAACTCTCTTTTATCATTGCTATTGCTATGTTTTCGCTTATCGGGATTCCTCCGCTTTCGGGATTCTGGCCTAAAATTATGTTTTTCGGAGAATCGCTAAAAGCAGAACAATATGTTTTATTCGGAGCTATAGTTCTGGCAAGTTTTGTAACTTTGTTCGTGGTGGCACGAATGTGGAGTGAGGTGTTCTGGAAAGAATCTCCAAAACCGCTAACCGAAGAAATCGACCATTTTGCAGAGGTATCGTTTCCTCAAAAAGTAGCTTTGATTGCTCCGATTGCCTTTTTATCTTTGGTTTCGCTCTACATTGGTCTGAATGCGGAAGGCATTTTTGAAGTGGCACAAAAAACGGCTTATGAACTCATGCACCCGAACCTGTATATCAATGCGGTTCTAAATACAAATTAAAATGATTAAACAGTTTTTGCTCAATTTGTTGCTTTCGCTGGTTTGGGTAGCTCTCACAGGGCATCTGAACTATACGAATTTTATGTTCGGGTTTATCCTGGGCTTTTTTGTGCTTTGGCTGTTGGCACGCAACATCAACAAAGCAGAGAAAGACTATTTTTATCGGGTGCCCAAAATTATTATGTTTATGCTTTATTTTTTCTATGATATGCTTCGTGCCAACATAGAGGTTACCCGTGAGATTATTACTCCGAGGTTAAATATCAAACCCGGAATAGTAGCCTATCCGCTGGATTTAGAAACAGATTTTGAAATTACGATGTTTACCAATATGATCGCCCTTACTCCGGGAACTATGGTGGTGAACATCAGTGAAGATAAAAAAACAGCCTACATACACAGTTTGTATCTGCAAGACAAAGAAAAGTTTGTGGATCGGATGAAAAACGGGCTGGAAAAGAATTTATTAGAAATTTTACGCTAAGGAGCAATGGTCGAAGATTATTTATTATATGTGGTTATCCCGATTATCTGCCTTTCGATATTCCTGATTTTGCTCAGGTTTATGAAAGGTCCCGAGGTGGTTGACAGGGTAGTGGCTCTGGATCTTATCATCACTTCGGGCGTGGGGCTCATCGGAGTTTTTTGCCTGATTTCGGGCAATGCCACGTTTCTGGACGATGCTATGATTTTGGCTCTGATTGCTTTTTTTAGCACCATTGCCTTTGCCTATTATTTGGATAAAAAGAAATAAAAACTGTTTAATTTAGAAGAAAATGACCGATGTTTTTATAATGATATTCAGTACTTTAGGAGCAATTTTCATACTGATAGCTGCTTTGGGAATCTACCGAATGCCCGATTTTTATTCCCGTTTGTCTGTAACGGTAAAGGCAGCAACAGTGGGTATCGGGTTTATTCTGGGAGCTGTGGCACTTCATTTTGCTGATTTTTCGGTTACGACCAAAGTTTTTGCCATTATATTTTTTCTTTTTATCACTTCTCCCGTAGCTGCTTTTCTCATTACCCGAACCGCCTATATGAACGGAACAAAACTTTGGATAAAAACACTTTTTGACGATTTAAAAGACAAGAATAAAACCGAAGGCGATAAAAAAGAAACCGAAAAACACGACTCAAGGTATGACTGATATAAAAACAGAAGTCCACAATGCTTTTGAGGTAATCAAAAACGGAGGAATTATCCTTTACCCGACCGATACGGTTTGGGGAATCGGGTGTGATGCTACAAATTCTGAAGCTGTCAAAAAAATATTTGCATTAAAAAAAAGAGCGGAATCCAAAAGTATGATTGCTTTGGTGAATGGAGAGCGGATGTTGTATCAGATTTTTGGTGAAATTCCCGAAACAGCCTTTCAAATCTGGGATTTATCAGACAAACCCACAACACTGATTTTAGACAAACCCCGAAATATAGCCAAAGAACTCATAGCCGAAGACAATTCGGTAGGCATACGAATCGTCAACGAACCGTTTTGTTTTAACCTGATGCAGCGAATGAAACAACCTTTGGTTTCTACCTCTGCTAATTTGAGCGGAGAGCCGACTCCCAAATCTTTTTCCCAAATACATCCCGATATTGTCAAAGGAGTAGATTATGTGGTAAATTTGCATCAGAACAAAGTGATGGACAAGCCTTCGACCATTATTAAACTCACCTTAGACAGCCGTGTAACCATCATCAGAAAATAAATTTATAATGAAAAACCTATTAAAATATCTGATTTTGAGTGTGATTTTCTGGGGTTGCCAAGACAAACCACAACCTCCCGAAAATTTGATTCCGGAGGGCAAAATGGTTGATATTATGTATGAAATGGCTATTATTCAGGCGGTGAAGAGCTATGATTACCAGCTGTTGAATCAGAAAAAAATCGAGCCAACACGCTATATTTATGAGAAATTCGGGGTTGATAGCCTACAGTTTGTACAGAGCAACAAATATTATGCTTCTCAACTCGAACGCTATGAAAAAATGCACGATTTGGTCATCGACCGACTTTCGGAAAACAAGAAAAAAGCAGATTCCTTAACTCCGCAACTTAAAGAGCTCAAAGAGCCTGCAAAACCATCAGATTCCTTAGTGAAATTTCCAAAATCTTTTCTCAACAAAAAATAAGTATGAAAAAACTTTTTTTCTGCCTTTCGGTTCTTTTTTTCCTTGACGGAAATGCCCAAAATCACCGCTTTCAACAACACGTTTCTTATACAATGGAAGTGGATATGGATATGAAAACTTTCCGATATAAAGGAAGTCAGGAGCTGGTTTACACCAACAATTCTCCCGACACACTTCACAGGGTTTTTTATCATCTCTACAACAACGCTTTTCAGCCCGGAAGCGAAATGGATATTCGTCTCCAGACCATTACTGACCCGGACAGGCGAATGGTTCGGACTTTTACCAAAGACGACAAAAAAATCACAGAAAGCAGGATTAAAGATTTAACACCCGAACAAATCGGTTATCACAAAATATCA
>JBAYSC010000002.1:0-40755 GCA_041676345.1 Flavobacteriaceae bacterium
GAAAAAATGATGAAGGAAACTCAGGAGATTTATAATCTTATAGAATAGTGTTCAGTGTTCAGCCCTATTCACTATTTCTTCAACCGAAGTTTTATAATCAAACCACAAAATATCCGGATTTCGTTTGAACCACGTAAGTTGTCGTTTGGCAAATCTTCGGGTGTTTTTTTTGATTTCTTCGATGGCAAAATCAAGTGAGGTTTTTCCGTCAAAATAATCGAATAATTCTCTGTAACCTACGGTTTGCAAAGCATTGAGATGTTTGTTCGGATAGAGTTTTTGAGCTTCTTCCAAAAGTCCGCTTTCTATCATTATGTCAACTCTTTGGTTGATTCGCTCATAAATAACTTCCCTGTCAGCTTCCAATCCGATAAGAATTGTCTGGAAATTCCGGTTGTTTTTCTTTTGGTTCAAAAACGAAGAATAAGGTTTTCCGCTACCTACAGACACTTCCACAAAACGCATCATCCGCTGTGGATTTTCAAGGGTCTGCGGATTTTCATGCTTTAGTTTTTCGTAATAAAAAGGGTCGGTTTCACGGAGTTTTTGCTGTAAAAAAACAATGCCTTTTTGCTCATATTCCGCTCGGAGGTTTTCCCGAACCCAAGGCTCAATATCCGGAAAATCATCAAAGCCTTTCACGATGGCATCGACATACAAACCCGAACCGCCTACCATAACCTGAACCGGATTTTTCGGGAACAATTCCTCTAATTTTTCAAGGGTTTCCCGCTCAAAATCACCTACGTTATACGACTCAAAAATACTTTTGTTTTGAATAAAATGATGTGGAACGGCATCGAGTTCTTCCTTGCCCGGAACGGCTGTTCCGATGCTCATTTCCTTAAAAAACTGCCTTGAATCACACGAGATAATTTCGCAATCAAAATGTTGTGCCAACTCAATGGCTTTGGCTGTTTTCCCGATAGCGGTAGTCCCGACAACGATAAATAAAGTGTTTTTCTGCAAGAGGATTATTTTTTAAGCCCCACAAAAATAGGCTTTTTGCAAGGTATTTACAAATGGTAAAGTTTTGGGTAGGGGAGGGCAAAATAAAATTTAATTTTCTAAATTTGTTCCAAACAACTACAAAATGTCAGACAGAGATAACGGAATTTTGCTACTTAGAGGAGGCAGTCTCGGAGATATTAGCAACAGTTCAGAAGAAGAACGATTCCAAAACCAGACCATCCGACCGATTTTACAACTACAAACCGATTTGTTTGTCGCTTCGTTTAAAAACTACATCAAAAAACACAAAAACGAGTTTTTGCTGTTAACGGTAGAGAAAAAACTCCTGTATATCGAAAATGCCATTCAAAAAGACATCAAATACCGAAATGCCCTCAAGGGAATGATTATGGGGTGGTTTACCCTTGAGGAATTTGAAAATTACACCCAAAATTCGTCAAACCTCAACAAACGGATGATGAATTTGCTCATCGAAATACTCAAAAACAACGTTCAGCTTTTGGACACTGATTCTAATCAATAACCCACATACGGCACTTCATATTCTTTGAATTTCACCCCAAAAGTTTCCAACTCCTGTAAAATAGGAGCATAAACTTCTTTATTTAACGGAAGCTGAACTCCATACGTTTTTATTTTTCCGTTAAGGATTTGTAAAGCTACCATCGCTACCGGAAGCCCCACGGTTTTTGCCATAGCCGTATAGGTTTGGTCTTCGCCTAAGGTGACCATTTTGGAGTCGATTTGTTTTTTTTCTCCGTCCAGTTCGTAGCCGAATTTGTGATACATCACAATCATATCCTTGTCTTCGGGAGCTAATTTCCAGCTGTCTGTAAGGATTTTCTCCAGGATTTGAGCCGGAGTGGCATTTTTGAGTCCGATAATTTTATTCGGATTGAAAATATTGAGTTCAACCAATTTTTCCCATTGAATGTCATCTTGCTCGATGCCCAACTGATAACGGGTTTTTAGTTCCACCGAATCGGTAAGGCTAAAGGGAAGAAACGAGTTGATAAAATCCCGGTAACTCATTGTTTCGGAGTTTTCCATCACATAGCTGTCATCGGTCATTCCCAATTGAACGAACATATTCCATGCTCTCGAAAAGCCCACTCTACGGATGGTTCCTCGGTATAATGTCAAAATATCGTCAAGTCCGTAAATGTTTCGGTATTTTAACGAATCCCGGTTGGCATAACCTTCAAATCGTCCGAAGCCTTCGATGTCAAAAAATTCGGTTCTACGGAATAATTTATGGTAGGGAATGTATTTGTAACGACCTTCCTGAATGAATTTTGCTGCTCCGCCTTGCCCTGCCAAAACCACATTCCTCGGATTCCAGGTGAATTTGTAATTCCATAAATTATTGTCTGATTCCGGGGCTACCAATCCTCCACAAAACGATTCGAATAACAGCATTTTTCCGCCTTTCTCACGGATTTCGTCAATCACTTTCATCGCACTCATGTGGTCGATGCCCGGGTCAAGCCCAATTTCGTTCATAAAAACCAAATGGTTGGCTTTTGCCTCTTCGTTTAAAGCCTGCATTTCGGGGCTGATGTAGGAAGCCGTTACCATGTGTTTTTTGAAACGGATACAATCTTTTGCCACCTCAATATGCATAAAAGCAGGTAACATCG
This sequence comes from Flavobacteriaceae bacterium, assembly GCA_041676345.1. Taxonomy (GTDB): domain Bacteria; phylum Bacteroidota; class Bacteroidia; order Flavobacteriales; family Flavobacteriaceae; genus Flavobacterium. The sequence goes on from JBAYSC010000002.1 coordinate 2,613, forward strand.
AAATGACCAAATCTGAATTTTGAATGGCATTTTCTCTGGCAGTAGCATCTTTGATATCCAAAGCCATGGCTTTCGCTCTGGGGTGGTTGTTGGTTTTTTGTTGAGCCAATTCTATCGATAAATCACAAATAGTAAGCTCTAAATTCTCACTTTCGGACTTTTCCAAAAGATATTTTATAAGTGACGAAGCTGAACGTCCTGCTCCGATAATCAATATTTTTCTCATAAGCCTCACCCCTAACCCCTCTCCAAAGGAGAGGGGAACTGTTACGGGATTTTGTTTTTTATATTGTTATTTTAAATTTTGTTAAAAGTTCTTGAGTCGTTTTACAACGGTTATTTTTAAAATCTTTTTTAGATTGATTTAGAATATCCATACCCTAAATTTACAGGCCAAATTTAATCAATTTGGTATATAAAGATGAGAAAGATTGACAAGTAAATGAACAATAACAGGTATAATAATTCCTTTTGTTTTATCTCTGAAATAACCTGCTGTTAGTGAGAATATAATGACTAAAAGTAAAGAAGTCGTTGCAAATAAGGGTGATAAAACACTAAAAAATCCGATATGTGTCAGGGTCATCAAAATAGTTGCAAAAATATTTCCGTTACTTATCATTTTTTTATTTATTGTATTTTCGTTGATATAGGTTTGTACAAATCCTCTGTAAAACAACTCTTCTCCTATTGAAATAATTGTAAAATCTAATAATAACAGGAAACTTATACCTTTATATCCGAATGAATTAGTGTCAAAAATAAGATTATTTATAACAAAAAGTCCAAGCAAAAAAACAATAATAAAAATATCTGAAACATTGACTTTTTCTATTTTTAAAAGATTTTTCTGTTTTACAAAAACATATAACCCGACAAGACCTCCTGTTAAAACTATAAATCCTTTTAAGATTCCGATAGATGTCGTATCGAAATGATTGAGAACAATATGAATAAGTGCCATCAAAGAAAAAACAGCAAAGAAAACCAACAAAACATTAGTATAAATCTTCGTTTGTTTTTCTTTTATCAATTTCATTTATGCAATTATTTCAACTTCTCAATCAATTCTTCCAAATTCACCGAAATCTGCTCTCCCGAATCTAAATTTTTAATCTTAAATACGTTGTTTTTTAATTCTTCTTCTCCAACGATAATCATAAACGGAATGCCTCGTTTATCAGCATATTTAAATTGCTTATCTAATTTTGCTTTGTCCGGATACAGTTCGGTTTTGATGCCGTTTTCACGTAAGGTTTTTATCGCTTTGAGCGAATACAGGGCTTCGCTATCTCCGAAGTTGGCAAAAATCGCTTTAGAGGTTTCGGTGACATCTTCAGGGAACAATCCTAATTCTTCCAAAACCAGATAAATTCTGTCCAATCCGAACGAAATTCCCACTCCACTGATGTTTTTAAGTCCGAAAATTCCTGTCAAATCATCATATCTTCCACCACCTCCGATAGAACCCATGGCTACTTTTGGTGCCTGAACTTCAAAAATGGCTCCTGTATAATAATTCAGACCTCTTGCTAAGGTTACATCTAAGTCCAGTTTCGATTTATACAAGCCCAAACTCTCAACAGCTTCACAGATAAAACGAAGTTCTTCGACTCCTTTTGTTCCTTCTTCCGAAGTTTTTAAAAGTTCACCCAGTTGATTTAATTTTTCAGAAGTTGTTCCGGTAAAATTAAAAAGCGGTTGTACTTTTTGAATGGCTTCTTCCGAAATACCTTTTTCCAGCATTTCTTTTTTCACGCCATCTTCACCGATTTTATCCAACTTATCCAAAGCCACCGTAAAGTCAATGAGTTTGTCTTTAGCTCCGATAACTTCCGCAATTCCCGAAAGGACTTTTCGGTTGTTGATTTTGATGGTTGCTCCTTCTAAACCTAATTCAGACAACGATTTGTCGTAAAGTTGAACAAATTCCACTTCCTGCCAAAGTGAATTCGACCCCACCACATCTGCATCACATTGATAAAACTCTCTGAAACGTCCTTTTTGCGGACGGTCGGCTCTCCAAACCGGTTGAATCTGGTAGCGTTTAAACGGAAAATCAATTTCGTTCTGGTGCTGCACCACGTATCGGGCAAACGGAACCGTCAAATCATAACGAAGAGCTTTTTCGGAGATTTGAGAGGTGAGTTTTTGGCTGTCTTTATTCGCCAAATGCTCTTCATTCGCTTTGGCTAAATAATCGCCACTATTGAGAATTTTAAAAATCAATCGGTCGCCTTCTTCTCCGTATTTTCCCATTAGGGTTTCGAGATTTTCGAAAGTTGGTGTTTCAATAGGTTGAAAACCGAACTTTTCGAAATTCTTTTTTAAAACACTGATAATATAACCTCTTTTTGCGACTTCCTGAGGTGAAAAATCTCTGGTTCCTTTTGGTATGCTTGGTTTTGCCATTTTTTAATTTTACTTGTTTTGAGAAACATCCATCACAGGCACTAATCCTTCTGATGGCATATAAATAATTTGAGGTAAATTGCCTTTGTCAGCCAATTTCTCGAGTGTACGGATGAATAAATATTGGTTGTAAACCGAATTCAATGTTCCGTTTTCTATGCTCATAGCCTCTGCCATCCCTTTGGCTCTTTCGATTTCGGCTTGAGCATTGAGTTTTTCAGCTTCCAGACGGGCTTTGGCTTCTTCGACCAAAATACGTCTGTTTTGTTCAGCTTTTGCCATTTCTGCTTTTCCTGCCATTTCCTGTTGGCATACGTTATAAGTTGGCAAGCCAAACATCATCACTACCACAGCAATGATAATGAGTATAAAAATTCCTAAGATTGATTTTTGATTTTTCATAGTTTTGTTTTTACATTTCTTTATAAAATACTTCTTCTCCTGTTTCAAAATTCTCAACCCTAAAGTCATTTCCACAACCTGAACAATGAAAATAGACTACATTTTGACCACTATAATTTTCATCATTTTGCACTACAATTTCCTCCCAATAATCATCATCACAATCACATTTTTTATATATTATCATATCATTGTATTATAAGTTGTTTGAATAATTTCCTTTTTTATTTCTTTAAAATTTAATTGAGAATTAAGCGGGTTAAAAATTATATCGTGAATTGGTTTTTCTTTAAAATTTTTCACTACAAATAAGCAATATTTTTCCTTTAATTTTTCGGCAACATTAAATTCATTTTCTGTCATTTGAATGCTTCCTTTTGATTCACTTAATCCTTTAACTTCAATACAATAAAAATTTGTATCATACGATAATTTATAGTCAAATCCACAAGCCATTAAAGTAGTATCTTGTAATTCAAACGATTTAAAAAAATCAATGTTTTTATACTCCTTTTTAAAATATTCCTCAGCTGCTTTTCCAGTTAGTTGTCTTTTTGATATAGATTCGTTATAATCTTTGTTAATTGTTTTGAGAAATTTTTGAAGATCATAATTTTCTATCAAAAGAGACTTAATAATTTCGGAAAAAGAATGAAAATCTATTTCTTGAAATTCAGTATAAATTTTTTTACAATATTCTCTTATTGGACGGTTATGCCATCCCTTTCTATTATTTGGGAATAAAGGGTCAAATTCATCTCTATAATTTTTAATAGAACTAGGTTTACTTTGCAATGAATATCCTATAATATTAAAAGCCTCCTGAAATGTATTAAACCCTAATTCAGATAACCCTTTAATATCATATTTAGATAAATACAGTCCTGCCAAAATAGATTTATCTCTATTATCCATAAATTATTTTCTTGCAATATCAAAAAATAAAGTTCCTCTGGTATCTTCAAACCCTTTCTGTTTTCCTGAAACAGAAAATGCCTGACAAGGAAATCCTGCACATAAAATATCATGGTATGGAATTTCTTGCTCGTTAATTTGAGTTATATCCCCAAAAGGACGGATTCCAAAATTATTATAATATGTATCTGAAGCATATTTATCCCATTCTGAAGCAAAAACACATTCACCTCCTATAGATGACATAGCCAAATGAAATCCTCCTATCCCTGCAAAAAGGTCTATGAAGGTAAATTTTTTATATATGTCATCTATCTTAATCATTTTGATATATTATCCTACAATATTAATAATTTTTCCCGGAACGATAATTATTTTTTTAGGCTCTTTTCCTTGTAATTGTTCTTGGGTTCTGCTGTCTGCCAACACGATTTTTTCGATTTCTTCTACTGATAAATCAAGTGAAAGATTGATAGTAAATCTCATTTTTCCGTTGAACGAAACCGGATATTCTTTTTCAGATTCTACCAAATGTTTTGCTTCGAATATCGGGAAAGTAGCCGTAGCAATACTTTCTTGGTGCCCTAGCTTATTCCATAATTCTTCAGCAATATGCGGAGCATAAGGCGAAATCAAAACAGCCAAAGGCTCTAAAATCGCTCTGTGATGACATTTTTGTTGTGAAAGCTCATTCACACAAATCATAAACTGCGAAACCGACGTATTAAACGAGAAGTTCTCGATGTCATCGGTTACTTTTTTGATGGTTTTGTGCAGCGATTTGTACATTTCTTTGGTTGGCTCTTCGTCAGTTACGTTTAGACCGTTGTCGTCAAAATACAATCGCCACAATTTTTTCAAGAATCCGAAAACGCCTGTAATTCCGGCTGTGTTCCAAGGTTTTGCTTGTTCTAGCGGACCTAAAAACATTTCGTACAAACGCAAGGTATCTGCTCCGTATTCCTCACAAATATCATCAGGATTTACTACATTGTATTTGGATTTTGACATTTTTTCGACCTCACGACCTACAATGTATTTTCCGTTTTCGTCTAAAATAAATTCAGCATTTTTGTAATCCTGATATAAAGAGTGTGTTTTGAATTTTTCAATATCCAATTCATTCGTTATATCGTTGATAACCGATAAATCTGCGTGAATAGGTTGAAATGAAAAATCAGGGTTTAATGAAACAGATATAGTATTCTGTGTTATATTTTGAAATATTTGTTCTCTAAATTTTTCTAAAATTTCTGTAAGTTCAAATTTTTGATTAAATAAATTAAAAGCTCCATCTCGTCTAAAAACAAGAGCAAAATCAGGGTGAAAATCATTTTTCTTATAATATTCTCGAAACTCATTTAATATATTTTTTGAAACAAGAATAGTTTTTGTAAAACCTATCGTGTCATTCCCAAACTCATCTCTTACTCCTTCTTCTGATTTTGTCCAAATTCTATAAACAAAGGCACTCATCCCAAGAATCATTCCCTGATTTATCAGTTTTTTGAATGGCTCTTCGGTTGGAACAAGTCCTCTGTCTTTTAAAAATTTATTCCAAAAACGGCTATATAACAAATGTCCGGTTGCGTGTTCGCTACCACCAATATATAAATCGACATTCTGCCAATAATCAATAGCCTTTTCACTTGCAAATTCGTTTTCGTTTTGAGCGTCCATATAACGCAACCAATACCACGAACTTCCTGCCCAACCAGGCATCGTGTTCAATTCCAACGGAAAAATGGTTTCATTATCAATCAACTGATTACTGACCACTGCATTCTGAACTCTATCCCAAGCCCAAACAGAGGCATTTCCGAGTGGTGGTTGCCCGTCTTCAGTTGGAAGATATTTTTCTACTTCGGGAAGTCTGATTGGAAGATATTTTTCATCAATCATTTGTGGTAAACCATTCACATAATAAACAGGAAAAGGCTCTCCCCAATATCTCTGTCTCGAAAAAACCGCATCTCGCAAACGATAGTTTATTTTGGCTTTTCCAGCTCCGATTTTCTCTAATTCTTCAATGATTTTTGCCGTTCCTGCTTTGTAATCCAATCCGTTCAGAAAATCGGAATTTTCGAAAGTGAAACCGCCTTTTTCAGTATAAGCCTGTTCCGAAATATCCTGATTAAAGATATTTTTTATCGGAAGATTAAAGTGTTTGGCAAAAGCATAATCCCTTTCGTCTCCACACGGAACAGCCATCACAGCTCCTGTTCCGTAACCTGCCAAAACATAATCGCCAATCCAAATCGGAATAGGTTCTCCCGTAAACGGATGTTCTGCATAAGCTCCGGTAAACACACCCGAAATGGTTTTTACATCAGCCATACGCTCTCTTTCCGAACGTTTTGCAGTGGCTTCAACATAAGTCTCAACAGCCTGTTTTTGTTCTGGAGTTGTAATTTGAGCCACTAAATCGTGTTCGGGAGCCAAAGTCATAAACGAAACTCCGAAAATGGTGTCGGGACGGGTGGTGAATACTCCGATAGTTAACGGTTTACTGTTTACAGTTGACGGTTCTGTGAACTGTGAACTGTGAACTGTGAACTCAACAGAAGCACCTACAGATTTCCCAATCCAATTTCTTTGACTTTCTTTGATGGATTCGCTCCAATCAATTGTATCAAGTCCTTGGAGTAATCGCTCAGCATAAGCCGAAATACGCATACTCCATTGGGTCATTTTTTTGCGAATCACCGGATGTCCTCCACGTTCTGACACTCCGTTTACGATTTCGTCATTGGCTAAAACCGTTCCTAAAGCTGGGCACCAGTTTACTTCGGTTTCAGCTAAGTAGGTAAGTCTGTATTTTAAAAGTATTCGCTGTTTTTCTTCATCCGAAAAAGAATTCCATTCGCTTGACGAAAAAACGGCAATATTTTCGTCTGAAACAGCATTTATTCTGTGATTTCCCTCGATTTCAAAGACTTCAATCAGCTCGTCTATTGGCCGGGCTTGGTCAGCATCTTTGCAGTAATACGAATTGAACAACTGAATGAAAATCCATTGTGTCCATTTGTAATAATTCGGGTCGGAAGTGCGGACTTCCCTGCTCCAATCAAACGAAAAACCGATTTTGTCTAATTGTTCCCTGTATCTTTTGATATTGGTTTCCGTAGTAATGGCAGGGTGTTGCCCGGTCTGAATGGCATACTGCTCAGCCGGCAATCCGAAAGAATCGTAACCCTGTGGATGCAACACATTAAAGCCTTGATGACGTTTGTATCTTGCTACGATATCCGAAGCAATATAGCCCAAAGGATGCCCAACGTGAAGACCTGCTCCCGATGGATACGGAAACATATCTAAAACGTAATATTTCTCTCTGTCGGAATTATTCTCTGCTTTAAAAGTCTGGTTTTCTGCCCAATATTTCTGCCATTTCGGCTCAATTTCATTCGGATTATATTTCACTTTTTTATTTATTTTAAATGGTATTTTTTTTTTATTTTTCATAAGACACTTCTATCCAATCGGATATAAAAACAAAAGCGTCAAAAAGGTTTAGTAAATCTCTTTCATTCAACTTTGTATCTCTTCTATAAACTCGATAAGTATTAAAAATATCTAAATCATAATAACCTTTGTTTCTAAATTCTGATGATACACTCTTTGCGTCAAGAAAATAGTTTTTATGAATTGATGGTAAATAATATACAATATTATCACTGTTTTTTGAGGCTTTTATTAATGTTTTTTCTATTGACTCTGCGTTGTATTTTACTTTCCCTGTTAAATTTCTTCTTTCTCCCTCTAAGCCCCTCATTCTCATTGAACCAAAAGCAATATGATATGAAGTATTAGGGTTTAGCTCTCTAAACTGATATCCCATTGTCAATCCTTTCATATATTCGTAATTACATTTTGACATATGAGCATTGGCAAGCCAGACAATAAACTTTTTATCAGGGTTTTGTTTTACAATAAAATCAAGATTTTTAGCCATTTCTGTATCTCTTGTCGGATTTCGTTTAGGAACAGATTGATATCTGTCTGTATAACAGAGCTTAATATTTGATTTATAGCTTTCTAATATTCGTGTCCATTGCTTATCAGATTTAACTTTCTCACTTTGTAATAACTTTGTAATATAATCATTAAGAAAATCAATATCTGATTTGGATAACACTTTTCGGGGTTTTAATCTGTTCAATAGAAATGTATCTGTAAGGCTTAAAAACTTTTCTTCTACCTCTATTTCATTAGTAGTAAAAAATTCTTTAATCTTTTTTGGAAAAATTATATGTGTATATCCTCCAAATTGAATATCAAATCCCCAAATGGTAACATTATTATCTTCCAAAAAGGTCATCAGTTCTTTACATTGCTCAGACTCTCTCCATATTTTAGGCAAGTGTCTTTTGTTATGATTAAACAATAAGCTAATAAAATCAGCCTCAAACGCAATATTTTTATATCCGTGTTCTGTTACTAAATACTTTACAAATTCTGTTTTGGCAAGAAAATCCGAGCCACTAATATGTGTTGCTTCTCCAAGAAAAACGGTTTGCTTTCCTTCTATATTTTGGTCAATGATTTTCTTGACATCTTCCGTCAAAAAATTATTGTCCAATGAATTTAATTCATAAATATTGTTCTCTATTTGAGAATAGAGAATCTGACTAAAGAAAAATAGAATTAAAATTATTCGCATTACTGTATTTTTACTTTTTTCCAATTTGTTTGGTTTCGTTTCCTTTTAATACAGTTTTTGCATTGAGGGAAGTTACCACTTTTTTGCCTGTTTTGGCTTCTATTTCTTTTCGGGTGTTTCCTGCTATCGTTCCGCCTTGCTTGGCTATGGTTTTGTTTTCGGTAAAGTTTTTCGGTTTCTTTTCCTTGCTGATTTCGGTCGTGGTAGCCTCTGCCAACATATTAAGCACCAATTCAAGATTGGTCATATTATCCCGAAGATTTTCCTTTTTCAGCCCTTTGTGGTTTTTGTACTGCTTTACCGAAAGTCCGCTCCACGCTTTTGTAATTTCATCAGTAAGAATAGCGTATTCCTGTCCCTTTTTCACTCCCCGATTATCCCACTCGTCTGTAAGCTCCTTACGGACTTCAATGCTTTTCAGCCTTTGGTTAATCCATTCTTTGCTGTAACCCTTTTTCAGATAAGTCTCCATAAGACGGTCAATCCCGATTTCAGGGTCTTCGATTTCGTCTATTCTTTCCCTTCCGACTTTGGCTAACCACAGCTTAAACGGCTCGGCTTTTTTGGACGGAACAGACTGCAAAATACGGAAAAGTTGTTCGGTATCGGCTACGTCTGTCTTATAAAATTTACCGTCAGCCGACTGCATTTTCAGTTGGTTACAATTTGTAACCAACTGGTTCCCCTCTTTTGAAAGCCTGTTTTTCAATACTTTCCAATAATTTCTTGCTCCTTGTTGATTGGGTTGGTCAGTTAAAACACCAATCACGTCCACTATGGAAAAATACCATTTTTCCTGTTCATCGTCCCAATGCGTACGAACCTGCTTTTGCTCGAATATTTTTATAGCGTTTTCTTTAGTCATAGTGCTTTGTTTTCTTGTTTAAGATTTTCAATTTGGAATCTTATTTAAAATCTGAATGTTTTTCATTTATTTTACGATCATCATTCCGCTCCAAACAGCCAAGATTCCTAAAAGTACACTTAATGCAATATACAAAAGTGCTAAAAGTGAATTCCCGGATTGGAACAATTTTATATTTTCGAGAGCAAAAGCCGAAAAAGTGGTAAATCCTCCACAAAATCCGGTTACGAAAAGTAGTTTCAATTCTGTGTTTTCGACTTGTTGTTTGGTGAAAAACCCAATCAAAAGTCCGATGAGCAGACAGCCTAAAATGTTGACAATGAATGTAGCCCAAGGAAAAGCACTCTGAATATACTTATGAGTTACAACCGAAGTAAGGTAACGAAAACAGCTCCCGATTCCTCCTCCAAGACCAACTATAAGCAATGTTTTAAGCATACGATTATTTGATAAAACTACCTTTTTCCTTAGCCCCGATAGAGCCGATATCCTCGTAGCGAAGCGGAGAGATAAAGGCGAAAGCGGGAAACCAACTTAGATTTAAACCTTTAGGTTTATGCTCCTAAAAAGATAAAACCCTGCAAATTTACACTTATTACACTAAAGTAAAAAGTTTGTACGTTATAAAGTATTCCGATATATTTGTTACTTTTACGGCTTAAAATCATTTCTATGAATTCATCCTTTGAAAAATACCAGAAGCGAAGACTGATTTCTTCTTATTTTTCGGTTGTTTTGAGTATATTTTTAGTCCTTTTTCTGCTCGGAGCTTTGGGACTTTTTGTGATAAATTCTAAAAAATTATCTGATAATTTTAAGGAAGAAATCCCGATGACCGTCTTTTTTGAAAAAGATGCCAAGACAGCATCTGTGGAGCAATTCGGGCAGTTTATAGGCAACAAACCCTATACGAACACTTCGGTTTTTGTGACCAAAGAAGAGGCAGCAGAGCAGCATCAGAAAGATTTGGGAGAGAATTTTGTGGAACATCTGGGAGCCAATCCGCTATCGGATTCCTATGACATTCGCCTGAAAGCTGATTATGTGGTTTCAGACAGTTTAAGCAAAATTGTCAATGAAATCAAAGCACAAGAAGATATCAAAAGCGTGAATTATGACAACGTTTTGGTAGATATGGTTAACGAAAATATCAAAAAAATCAGCCTTTGGATGCTTATTGTTTCGGGTTTTTTCTGTTTGATTGCGGTGCTGTTAATCAATAGTTCGCTCAGACTTTCTGTTTATGCTAATAGGTTTATTATCAAGACAATGCAGATGGTTGGAGCAACAAAATCTTTTATCAGAAAACCTTTTATCTGGAGAAACATCAGACTCGGAATCATAGGAGCCGTTTTGGCTATTATTGCTCTGTATGCAGCTTTATATTACGTGGATCAAAAATTCCCTAAGTTTGAGTTTCTCAAAGACTATGAGGCTTTAGGGATTGTTTTTGGAGGGGTACTTTTGACCGGAATTTTCATTACTTGGATCAGTACGTTTTTTGCCACTCAGCGATTCCTAAATCTTAGAACAGATGATTTATATTAAAAAATAGTAACTAAAACGCCTTTATTTTTAGGTAGAAAATATATGAAACACGAATTTTTATTTCACAAAACCAACTATAAAATTCTCCTTATCGGAATTGGAGTCATAGCCTTAGGTTTTATCTTGATGATTGGAGGAGGTACTGATAACCCAAGTGAATTCAGCGAAGAAATTTTTAGTTTCAGACGAATCCGATTGGCCCCGGCTCTGGTTCTGGCAGGTATCGGAATAACGCTGTACTCTATTTTTAAAGCTCCAAAAACCCCAAACAATGACTGAAATCATCAAAGCTCTGATTATCGGGATTGTTCAGGGATTAACCGAATTTTTGCCGGTTTCCTCAAGTGGACATATTGTTATTGCTCAGGAAATCTTAGGATTGCAGCACGGTGAAGAAGAAAATCTGCTTTTTGCCATTGTGCTCCATTTTGCTACAGCTCTCAGCACCATAGTTGTGTTTAGAAAAGATATACTTCAGATTTTTCAAGGGCTTTTTCAGTTCAAATGGAATGAAGAGTTTAAATTTGCCCTGAAAATTGTTCTTTCGATGATTCCTGCTGCCCTTGTGGGAATTCTACTCAAAGATACTCTGGAAGAACTTTTTTCTAACCTGAGATTAGTAGGTTTTATGTTGCTAATTACTGCCACCCTGCTTTTTATTGCAGACAAAGCCCGAAACACAGGAAAAGATATTAGTTTTAAAGATTCTTTTATTATTGGAGTGGCTCAGGCTTTTGCAGCTCTGCTTCCGGGAATTTCCCGTTCGGGCTCTACGATTTCGACTTCCATATTGCTGGGAGACGACAAATCAAAAGCAGCCCGTTTTTCGTTTTTGATGGTGCTTCCGCTAATTTTGGGAGCTACATTAAAAATGTATTTGGATGCCCGTGAAGAAGGCTCGACATCTGCTCTTGCTGATTTTGAATTTATGCCTCTTTTTGTAGGATTTTTAGCAGCATTTATCTCAGGACTGATTGCCTGTAAATGGATGATTGATTTTGTCAAAAAAGCCAAGCTAAAATATTTTTCGTTTTACTGTACTATCGTAGGGGCTTTTGTGATTGTTTATACGTTTGTGTAACACAATAAATCCTAATTCCCAAATCCTAAATCCTAATTCAACCAAATGGAAGAACAAAACCCGTATCAACTCGGAAAAATATTGCTGATTGATAAACCCCTTAGGTGGAGTTCGTTTCAGGCGGTTAATAAGATAAAATATACGCTAAAGCGAAAATACAACCTCCCGAAATCCTTCAAAATTGGTCATGCAGGCACTTTAGACCCGCTTGCTACGGGACTTTTGATTATCTGTACCGGAAAATTCACCAAAAGAATTCCTGAATTGCAAGGAATGGTTAAAGAATATACGGGAACTTTTCATTTAGGAGCTACAACGCCTTCCTATGATTTAGAAACCGAAATTGACCAGACTTTCCCGGCAGAACACCTTACAGAAGAGCTAATCAAAGAAACTACTCAGCAATTTATCGGAGAAATTGACCAAAAACCACCTGTTTTTTCAGCTATTAAAAAAGATGGGAAACGACTTTATGAACATGCCCGAAAAGGGGAGGAGGTAGAAATCGCTTCCCGAAAAGTAACCATTCATGAATTTGAAATCACCCGAATTGCCTTGCCCGAAGTTGATTTTAGAGTGGTTTGCAGTAAAGGAACCTATATTCGTTCGCTGGCTTATGATTTTGGTTTGGCTTTAGAATCGGGGGCTTATCTTTCTGCTTTACGGAGAACTAAAATCGGAGAATTTTCGGTAGAAGAAGCGGTAAAGGTAGAAGAATTTGAAGGGTAAAATCGCCATTAACTTTCCACTTTTTGTTTTTAATCCAGTCATAAACTAATGTTAAGTTTTCGCATCTGTTGTTATAAGTCATTTATTTTTAGTACATTTGTATATACAAATAATTGATTAAATATATACATTATGAAACTATTAGAAAATAAAGTAGCAGTAATCACAGGAGCTGCATCGGGAATCGGGAAGGCTACAGCCGAATTGTTTTTAAAAGAAGGAGCCAAAGTCGTAATCACAGATTTAAACGAAGAATTAGGAAACAAAGTAGCCAAAGAAATGGGAGAAAATGCCTTGTTCGTAAAGGCAAATTCCGCTTCGGAGCAAGACAACAAACGAGTAGTGGAAGAAGCTGTTAAAAAATTTGGAGCATTGCATATTGCCGTAAACAATGCGGGAATCGGAGGTGCTTCTGCCTTAACCGGAGAATATCCGATTGAGGAATGGAACAAAGTTATCAATATCAACCTGAACGGAGTATTCTACGGAATGCGTTATCAGCTTCCTGAAATCGAAAAAGCAGGAGGTTCAATTATCAATATCGCTTCCATCTTAGGAAGTGTAGGTTTTGCCAATTCGTCTGCTTATGCTGCTGCCAAACACGGAGTAGTAGGGCTTACCAAATCGGCTGCCTGGGAATACGGAACCCGAGGTGTACGTATCAATGCTGTAGGTCCCGGATTTATTTCTACTCCGTTGGTGGATAGTTCGCTTTCTAAAGAAGCCTTGCAGTATCTGGAATCACAACACGCTTTCCAACGCTTAGGAAAAGCCAATGAAGTAGCCGAAATGATTTTGTGGCTGGCTTCAGATAAATCCTCTTTTGCTACAGGAGGTTATTACCCGATTGACGGAGGTTATCTGGCAAAATAATTTGACTAAAAACTATTTAAAAAGCGTTTGAATAGATTTCAAACGCTTTTTTTTGTCGTAGGATTTATTCTATCTTTTTGAAAGCTGTAATCAGCGGAGCTTTCACAGTGCTATCCCGACAAGAAGTCATCTCAGAGTGCCTGTATAACTCATTAAAAAACCTTAAACCGGAAAACGTATTTTCTAAACTATCTTCGGGGAAAAACAGTAGTAAACTGTCGTTTTTGATATGCCAGATTCCGTGACGGACAAAGCTGTCAACTTCTGTTTTATAAGAAATGTATTGCTGGGTAAAATCTTCGTTCAACCTCAGTTTATTGTTTCCGGGAGGTGTAAAATAGGCTCCTTTTAAATCTGAATTTCTAAAAATGATTTTCCGCTCTACAAAACCGGGCATCACACTCACATAAGTTCCGGTAATGGTTTTGGGCAGGGCTTTGTCAGAGATTTTTTTGAAGACAATAAACCCTGCTGTCAAAAAAGGCAGGATTATAATGACAACTATTTTTAAAACTTTTTTCAAGTAAATGATTAGAAGGGTTTGGAAATCTGATACATAACCACAGCAACGGTTACCATCAACAGCAGACTTACAACCCAAAGAGTTATGGCATATTTCTTATTGACTTTGCCTGCTTGAATCATTTTCCATGTATAAATAAAGAGAGATCCTAAGGATATGACCGCAAGCATCCAAGTAAGTACTGCAGCCCAATCGGAATGATTTCCCTTGTCAAGAGATTTGATAAGAGGATTGACTACCATACTATTAAATATCGGAATCAAAACAAAAATAATCGGATTCTTTGTTTTCTTTTTTTCAGATTGCAACCGATTTATCTCCATAACTTTTTCTTTGTTTTCAAAAATAGTAAATTTTTGTTAAAAGAAAAAGGCTCAAATTTTTTTTTTGAGCCTCTTTTTTTAATCTTCATCGTCATAGTCTTCTTCGTCTGCTATATCGTCATCGTCTTCATCATCATCGTCTATGTCATCTCTGTCGGAGGTTTCGTCATCTTCTTCCTCTTCGGTATCTTCGTCTTCGATATCTTTAATAGGAGGCGTAACAGCCACCAAATCCATATCTAAGTCGTCATCTTCAAAATTCTCAATGCGGTCTGCCAGTTTCGTACTTACTTTGACCAGATAAATGGTGTCTTCCGTACGAACTTCAACAGCCTCAACCGTTTCGTTTTTTGCATTCTTAAACCGGATGATGTCTGAATCGTCATATCCGTCAGGAAATTTTTCAACCAAAAGGGTCAAAATTTCGTTCGTCAATTTAGCGTAATCAACTATAACTCGTTTCATAAAGTGCCCGAAAACTATATTATTGGTTTAATAAATAAGCAAAAATAAGTGGTGCTACGATGGTAGCATCAGATTCAATCATAAATTTAGGCGTATCAGCATCTAATTTTCCCCAAGTGATTTTCTCGTTCGGAACTGCTCCCGAATAAGAACCATAACTCGTGGTAGAATCAGAAATCTGACAGAAATAAGCCCAAAACGGAACGTCCTCCCACTCCAAATCCTGATACATCATCGGAACTACACAAATCGGGAAATCTCCCGAAATACCGCCTGCAATCTGGAAAAATCCTACTCCTTTTCCACCCGAATTAGCACGATACCACTCGGTTAAATACACCATATATTCGATACCTGACTTTACGGTCGATGCTTTTAGTTTTCCTTTGATAACGTTGGAAGCAAAGATATTTCCGGTTGTCGAATCTTCCCAACCCGGACAAACAATAGGCAGATTTTTTTCGGCTGCAGCCACAATCCACGAATCCTTAGGGTCGATTTCGTAATATTGCTCCAACACTCCCGAATTTACCACTTTATATAAAAATTCGTGAGGCAGATAGCGTTCGCCTTTGGCTTCAGCCTCTTGCCAAACCTCTTCCAAATGCTTTTGCAAACGTCTGAAAGCTTCTTCTTCCGGAATACAAGTATCCGTAACACGGTTGAAGTGGTTGTCTAAGAGTTCTCTTTCGTCTTGCGGAGTCAAATCTCTCCAGTTCGGAATTCTTTTGTAATGTGAATGAGCCACAAGATTCATCACATCTTCCTCAAGATTGGCTCCCGTACAGGAAATGATATGTACTTTATCCTGACGAATCATCTCCGCTAAAGAGATTCCGAGTTCAGCCGTTGACATAGCTCCTCCTAAGGAAATCAGCATTTTTCCTCCTTCTGCCAAATGTGTTTCATATCCTTTTGCAGCATCAACAAGTGCAGCCGCATTAAAATGCCTGTAATTGTGCTCTATAAATTGCCTGATTGCTCCTTTGCTCATTTCTTTACTCTAAAATTATTTGTTGTTATATCCTAATATTTCTAATACGTCATTTGAAGTTTGTTCTTCCGAAAAAACTTCGGTGGCTAAAATACCATTTTTATCTCTATCAATCAAGATGTGTTTGGGTTGCGGAATCAAACAGTGGTGAATGCCTCCGAATCCTCCGATGGTTTCCTGATAGGCTCCCGTGTTGAAAAAGCCGATATACAAAGGTTTTTCTTTGTTGTATTTTGGCAGATAAACCGCATTCATGTGCTGCTCAGAGTTGTAATAATCATCGCTGTCACAGGTAAGTCCGCCTAAGAGAACCCGCTCATAAGTATCATTCCAACGATTGACAGCCATCATCACAAAACGTTTGCTGATAGCCCAGGAATCGGGCAGGGTGGTGATGAAAGACGAATCAATCATATTCCATTTTTCCCGGTCGTTTTGTTGTTTTTGATAAAGAACTTCATAAATAGCTCCTCCGCTTTCGCCAACGGTAAACGAACCGAATTCGGTGAAAATATGAGGAACTGGAATTTCAGCATCGTCACAGGCAATTTTTATCTGATTCAGGATTTCTTCCACCATATATTCGTAGTCATAATTGAAACCTAACGAATTTTTAATCGGAAAACCACCTCCGATGTTCAGACTGTCAAGTGTCGGGCATTCTTTTTTCAGGTTGATATACACCCTCATACACTTGGTGAGTTCGTTCCAGTAATAGGCGGTATCACGAATTCCCGTATTGATAAAAAAGTGTAACATTTTCAGCTCCAGCTGTTTGTTTTCCTGAATTTGTTTGCGGTAAAACGGAACGATATTTTTATATCCGATGCCCAAACGAGAGGTATAAAACTCAAATTTTGGTTCTTCCTCAGCAGCAATCCGGATTCCGATTTTGAATTTTTTGTCGGTTTTTTCGAGTAACAAATCCAATTCTTCGTAGTTGTCGATAATCGGAACCGTGTTTTTGTGTCCGTTATTGATGAGTCGGGATACGTTTTCGATATATTGGTCACGTTTGAAACCGTTGCAGATGACAAAGGTGTTTTTCTTGATTTTTCCTTCCTCCATCAGTTTTTCGACTATATTGATGTCATAAGCTGATGAAGTTTCGATGTGGATGTTGTTTTTGAAAGCTTCATCCATAACGAATTTGAAATGCGAACTTTTCGTGCAATAACAATAGAAATAATCTCCTTCATAATCGAGCTTTTCCATCGATTTTCTGAACCAGCCTTTTGCACGGTTAATGTTGTTGGAAATAGCAGGTAAATAAGTGAATTTTAGCGGAGTTCCATACTGCTCTACTAATTTCATCAAATCAATATTGTGAAAGAGAAGATTGTCTTTGTTTAGGGTAAATTCTTCCTGAGGGAAATAAAAAGTTTGATTTATAAGGTCGAAATATCTTGTGTTCATTATTTCTTAGGGTTTAAAATTTAAAAAATAGTTTCGAGATAAAAATTAAATTTTTATCAAACCCTGATATTGGCATAGATGATTTCGAATTCTGTATCGAAAAAAGCAGGGCAGGGCACGGTCGTATTTATAGCAAAAAGCAGGCATTTCAACATCTTTTTATAAGAATTGAAATCCCTGTTTATCACAGTTATTACGATATTGCCGTCTGCCTTTTTCACTTGGGGCAAATGTAAAAAATATTCTTTTTGATTTGCAAAATTTTTCAATCAAATATCCGGGTAAAAATGTCAAAAAATCCTTAAAAATATACGCTTCTGAGTTACAATGGTTTAATGCTTGTCGTTGGAGCCGGTAAAATTCCTGTCAAAAAGATTTGCAGCCTTTTTGGTTGAGGTGTTTTGTGGAAGTAAAACAATAGAGAATAAATTATTGTAAATCGCTGAAAGCCTCGAGCAGGATTTCTTTTTCAACGGTTTGATCAATGAGAGCCTGACCGATGTTTTCCAACAGCACGAAGTTTATTTTTCCGTGGCTGTTCTTTTTGTCGAAAATGAGCAATTCGATGATTTTTTCTACCTCAGTTTGAGAAAATTCAGGGATAGGGTAAATGTTTTGCAAAACCGATTTGATTTGCAGGTAATCGCCCTGAGACAAAAATCCTTTTTTGTGGGAAATAAAACTCTCCAGAATCATCCCGATAGCGATAGCTTCTCCGTGAAGCAACGTAGTTTTTTCAGGGTTTTCCAGAAAATAACTCTCGATGGCATGCCCTAACGTATGTCCGAAATTGAGGGTTTTCCGGATGCCGTTTTCGGTTAAATCTTCTGTAGTAATATGAGATTTTATAGCTACAGATTGCATAATGAGTTCCTCTAAATCTGAGAAGTCAATGTTTTGAATATCAGATAGTTTTTTCCAATATTCTTTATCAAAAATAAGCCCGTGTTTGAGCATTTCTGCATAACCCGAACGGATTTGTTCACTCGGTAACGTATCCAAAAACCGGGAATCTATCAAAACCATTTCGGGCAATGTGATAGTTCCGATTTGGTTTTTCAGGTTTCCTAAATCCACTCCGTTTTTTCCTCCGATAGCTGCATCAACCATTCCCAATAGGGAAGTCGGGACGTTTATAAAATCAATCCCCCTTTTGAAAACCGAAGCGACAAAACCGGTAATATCGGTAATCACTCCACCACCCAGACCAATGATTAGGCTTTTTCGGTCTGCTCCGAGATCAAGTAGAATAGTCCAAATCTCCGTGCAGGTAGCGATGTTTTTTTGCTCTTCGCCCGCTTCGATTTCGATAACTTCGATTTCGATTTCCGTGGCTATTTCAGCCAAAAAAATACCCGAACAAAACTCGTTGGTATGGCTATCTGTAAGCACAAAAATCATGGAATACTTTTTTTCGGAAAGTAAATTGTTTAGAAATGTATATCCTTGTTCGGAGAAATAAATCATTAGAGTACTAAGATTTGAGTATTAAGAATTAAGACTTTTAGGGGTAGAATTTGGAATTTTCAAGTAGCACATTAAATACTAAACATTGTTAACTGACAACTGATAACTGATAACTGACAACTGACCACTGATAACTGACCACTATTTCTTACTGTGTTTCCACCTTTTGTGTGTCCAGAAATAGTATTCGGGTTTTTCATAAATCTGTTTTTCGACTTCTTTTATGAAGCGATACGTGATTTGATAATCAGGAACTTCTCTCGAATCTTCTGCCAACGGAATAAAAGTTGCCTGATAATAACCTCGTTTTACTTTTTCGACTTTCATGAAAACCGTACTCATATCGAGCTTTTTGGCAAGCATTTCCCCTCCGGTATGAATCGGAGCCAGTCTTCCCATAAATTCTTCCCAATAATGGGTTTTTTGAGGTCGGGGAGTCTGGTCACTGATAAAGCCATACAGCCCTAAAATCCCTTTTTCCTGATTTTGAGTAATTTCTTTGATGGTTGATTTGGTGGAGATAAGTGCCGCATCAAATTTTGAGCGAATGTCTCTCATCATCTTGTCGAAATAGGGGTTCTGTATCTTTTTATAAATTCCGAAAGCTTTGAATTTTGTATGTTTCCCCATGATAATAGACCACTCCCAACTGGCATAATGAGCAAACATCAAAACGATACTTTTCTGCTTTTTTTCGTACTCACGAATTACTTCGATATTGGTAAAACGAAAGCGTTTATCCATTTCTTCGGCTGAGATAGAAAGTGTTTTTATCATCTCCAAAAACATATCACACATATAGTGATAAAAAGCTCTTTCGATGCGTTTGTGTTCGTTTTCCGGAAGGTGAGGCAGGGCAATTTTCAGGTTGTTCTGTACGGTTTTCCGACGGTATCGGATAACGTAAAAAACAAGTAGAAAAACCACATCCGAAAAGGCATAAAGCATCCGAAAAGGAAGTCTGGAAATCAGCCACAAAAGCGGATAAACAAGGATGTAAGCAAGTAATTTCATAAGGTTAAAAAAGACCTGACAGCTATCCTTCGACAAGCTCAGGATGACAGCTTTGTCAGGTCTTGATAAAAATTATAATTTCTCGGTTATCGGTTTTTTAGTTTCCGTAAGACCTCTTTTTCTAAGTAGTGGTTCGATGCTTGGTTCAGCTCCTCTAAATCGTTTATAGAGTTCCATGGCATCTTCTGTATTTCCTTTTTCGAGGACGTTTTTACGGAAAGCATTTGCTTTTTCCTGATTGAAAAGTTCGGTAGTTTTGAAGGCTTCAAAAGCATCCGTATCTAAAACGCCTGACCAGATATAGCTGTAATATCCGGCTGAATATCCTCCTGCGAAAATATGTTGAAAATAGGTGCTTCTATATCTTGGGATAATTGCATTGGTAAGTCCGATTTTTTTCATACTTGCATCTTCAAAAGTGTCGATATTAACGGTAATCGGTTCGGTTTGGGTATGAAAATCCATATCCAGAAGTGAAGCTGCCAGATATTCTGTAGTGGCAAAACCTTGGTCAAAAGTGCCTACATCCTGTAGTTTTTTGATTAAAGCATCCGGAATAACTTCTCCGGTTTGATAGTGTTTGGCATACATTTTAATCACCTCAGGTTCTGCAGCCCAGTTTTCCATCACCTGTGAAGGAAGTTCTACGAAATCTCTGGAAACACTTGTTCCCGAAAGGCTTTCATATTTTACGTTTGATAGCAATCCGTGGAGGGCATGACCGAATTCATGGAAATAGGTGGTAGCTTCATCAAAGGTGAGTAGGGCAGGAGTATCTCCCACAGGCTTAGTAAAGTTACATACGATTGAAATCACAGGAGCTACACGTTTTCCGTCAACAGTTTTTTGTTTGCTGTATGAAGTCATCCAGGCTCCTCCTCTTTTGGATTCTCTGGGGTGGAAATCCATATAAAGCACTCCTACGAAATCACCGTTTTTCTCGGTAACTTTCCAAAGTGTGGCCTCAGGATGATAAACCGGAGCATCCTGAACCTGCTCAAATTGAAGTCCGTAAAGCTTTTCGGTAACCATAAAAACGCCTTCCTGAACGTTTTGAAGGCTAAAATAAGGTTTGATTTCCTGTTCGTCAAGGTTGTATTTTGCCACACGGATTTTTTCGGTATAATACCTCCAGTCATAAGGTTGCACTCCTCCCGAAATTCCGTCTGCTGCCATCATTTTTTTGATTTCGGCTTCTTCCTCTTTTGCTTTGGCAAGAGCCGGAACCCAGAGTTTGTTCAACAAATCATAAACGCCTTCAGGGCTTTTTGCCATGGTTTCTTCCAACGAATAATCGGCAAAGGTTTTATAGCCTAAAAGGTTTGCTTTTTCCAGACGAAGATTCGCCATTTGCTTGACAATTTCGTTGTTGTCTGCTTCGTTTGAGTTGTTTCCTCTTTTTTGATAGGCTTCAAAAATTTCCTTACGAAGCTCTCTGTTGTCGGCATATTGCAGGAAAGGCATTACAGAGGCGTTTTGAAGGGTAAATACCCATTTTCCTTCTTTGCCTTTTTCTTTGGCTGTTTCGGCTGCAGCTGCAATTAACGATTCAGGAAGACCACTTAATTTGTCTTTTGAGTCAACTATAAGTTCAAAAGAATTGGTTTCAGCCAATACATTATCTCCGAATTTTAGCGATAAAAGTCCGAGTTCTGTGTTTATTTTACGGAGTTTTTCTTTGTCTTCCTGATTTAGATTTGCTCCGCTTCTAACAAAGCTTTTGTAGGTTTCTTCCAAAAGTTTTGATGCTTCAAGATCTAAGTTTAGCGTTTCTCTTTTTTCCCAAACGGCTTTTACTCGTTGAAAAAGTTTATCGTTCAGAGAAATGTTATCAGAATGTTCTGATAATATAGGAGAAAGTTCTTTGGCTATTTCTTTGATTTGGTCATTAGTGTGAGCACCCGAAAGGTTTCCGAAAATAGTTCGGTTGCGACGCAAAAGGCTTCCTGAATATTCCATCGCTTCGATAGTATTTTCAAAAGTCGGTTCTTCTGTGCTGTTTGCAATGGCATCAATTTCTGCCTGATGTTGCTTGATTCCCTCTAAAATAGCAGGTTCAAAATGTTCGTTTTTGATTAAATCAAAAGGGGGAACTCCGTAGGGAGTGTCAAATGTTTCTGCCAAAAGCGGATTCTCGTTCATTTCTGTCATTGTTTTTTCTTCTTCTTTTTTGCAGGCCAATAAGGTAAGCAGTAAAGCACCTGCAAGAAATACATTGCGTTTTTTCATAATATTGGGTTGTTAGGAATTTTTTATATTTTCAATAAATTCATCAAACAAATAGGACGAATCGTGTGGACCGGGACTGGCTTCCGGGTGATATTGCACCGAAAATACGGGCTTGTCTTTCATTCGCATTCCTGCCACGGTTCCGTCATTGATATGAAGGTGAGTAATTTCAAAATCGGGGTGGTTTTCCAGACCTTCTTTTTCTACGGCAAATCCGTGGTTTTGTGAGGTGATTTCACCTTTTCCGGTAATCACGTTTTTCACCGGATGGTTGATTCCTCTATGTCCGTTGAACATTTTATAGGTCGGGATTCCATGCGCCAAAGCGATGGTTTGATGTCCCAGACAGATTCCGAAAAGCGGTTTTCCTGTTTCGATAATTTTCAGGGTAATTTCCTGAGCATTTTTTAGAGGTTCGGGGTCTCCGGGACCGTTTGAAAGGAAATATCCGTGAGGGTTAAAGCTTTGCATATCTTCAAACGTGGCATCAAACGGAAACACCTTAATATAGCAATCTCTTTTGGCAAGATTTCTCAGGATGTTTTTTTTGATACCCAAATCCAAAGCCGAAATTTTGTAGGTTGCATTTTCGTCTCCGAAATAATAAGGTTCTTTGGTAGAAACTTTTGAAGCCAGCTCCAGGCCTTTCATATCGGGAGCTGCTGCAAGTTTTTTCTTTAAATCGTCAATGCTGTCGATTTCTGTCGAAATAATAGCATTCATAGCTCCGTTGTCTCTGATGTAGCTCACCAAAGCCCGGGTATCGACATCAGAAATGCTGACAATGTTGTGTTTTTTGAAGTAATCCAACAGGCTTTCTTCTGCATCGGGTCTGGAAAAATCGAAGCTAAAATTCTTGCAGACCAATCCGGCAATTTTCACCGATTCAGATTCAATTTCTTCTTTGTGGATTCCGTAATTTCCGATATGCGGAGTGGTAGCTACCATAATCTGCCCGAAATAAGACGGGTCTGTAAAGATTTCCTGATAGCCTGTCATTCCGGTATTGAAGCAGATTTCCCCAACGGTTGTGCCTTCAATTCCGACAGATTTTCCGTAAAAAACGGTTCCGTCTGCAAGGAGCAAAACGGCTTTTTTTCTGGTTTGATATTTCATTTGTGTTGTTGTAAAATTGTGCAAAAATACATCAAAAAACAAGGAGTTGCAAAAAACGGCTAAAGTTTCAGCTTGTCCATATCTTTCCAATGCACTTTCTGAACGATGGTTCCTTTACGTAAAACCACTATACTCGGATTGGCTCTTTCCACGGTTTTCAGAGCGACTTTATCGGAAGTGAAAAACGGAAAATTCAAACCGTATTTTTCTGCAATTTCTTCACTTTTTTCAGATGATGTAGCCGTCAGCCCCACTATTGTATAGCCTTTTTGATTTGCCTGCTGTTGTAAATCAGGGAGTTTTTCCAATCCGTTGGAACAGGCGATTTCCAAATCATACGACACTATCCAGATCATTTTTTCTTCTTCGAGAATTTCGTTGGTAACTTCATTTCCGTCATTATCCGAAATCGAAAAACCTTGAATTTTTGGAACAAATCCCTCTTTGATAAGTTTTTCCTTACGGTCAACATACTCGGCTCCTTCGGGCAAATTGCCCAGCTCAGACATGTCAAATTCCTGCTCTTGTCCGTTTACGTTATAAATGAATGTGATTTCGTATTCACCCTTCGGAGCATCTTCGGGAATGCTCATTGCCTGCTGAATATTGGTTCCGGTTTTATAGGCTCTAAAATCAATTACCGGAAGATGATTCAGCACCCAATAGCCTAAAAATCCGCACAAAATCAAACTGATTGCTACGGTTCCGTTTCGGACAGCCGGACGGAAAACCGGAGTGATATATTTTTTACCTTTAAATAAAATCACGATTAAAACCAGCAGGATTACATCTTTCCCAAAACTCTGCCAAGGCGTGAGTTTTATGGCATCTCCGAAACAACCACAATCGGTTACTTTGTTGAAATAGGCAGAATAAAACGTCAGGAAAGTGAAGAAAACAATCATCAGCAGCAAAGCCCAAAGCGTGAATTTCTTTTTGTATCCGAGAAGCAGCATCACTCCCAAAACAACTTCAAAAATGACAACAAAAACAGCAATAGAAAGAGCTAAAGGTTCTAAAAACGGAAGATTTAATACGGGTTCAGAAAAATATTCTTCTAATTTGAACGAAAAACCCACAGGGTCATTGAGCTTGATAAGCCCGGAAATAATGAATAAAATTCCTGTAAAAAGTCTTGAGAAAGAAGTGAGTAATTTTAGCATTGCGAATGGTTTTTTGGGTTTAAACTTTCAAAGATAAATTATTTGGGCTTAGTTCGCAAAAACTATTCCCTAAACCGAAAAAATAACTTAAATTTGGGGCTTTCAATGAATTTATAAACAAGAAATTATGACAGCTAAATTTGAAAACGGGTTCTATCATCTTTATGATGAAAAAAACAGGCTAATTGGAAAAATAAAAATCAATACAAAATCCAATTATAATGAAAGCGAACTTATTGTAGCAGAAAAAGTTTATAAAATTATTCGGGAAGGTTGGACTTTTAAAATTTTTGAAAACGATAAAGTTGTTTATAACCTGAAGACTAATTCTTTTACGGGAAACATTACCGTTTTTGAGTTAAATAAAAAAATAAAAGGTGTGTTTAGTTTAAGATGGGGCACTCAATTAGTTGATGAAGATAACAATACACTGCTGAAAATAAAGCACAAAAACCTGTTTGTGGATAAAGGAAATTATGTGATTGAAGTTGAAGATAAAAATGTAAGTAATTTTGAAATTTTATTGTCGTTATTCGGTCATTTATATGGCTCATCATTGAAAACCAGAGGAGCAATAGCGGCAGCAGTAGTGTAATTTTAAACCTGAAACCTAAACCAAAAAATGATTCTAATTGCAGATAGTGGTTCGACAAAAGCCGATTTTGTAGCTTTGGACAATAACGGAAAACATCTTTTTACGACCGAAACCTTAGGGCTAAATCCTGAAGTTTTGACCAAAGAAGAAGTATTAGCCAGACTTGACCAAAGATTTGATATTTTGCACAACAAAAACAAAGTCGAAAAACTGTTTTTTTACGGAGCCGGTTGCGGAACAGACCGAATGAAAAACCACTTTCAAGCGATTTTTCAGGAGTATTTTCCGAATGCAGAAATATCCGTTAAAGAAGATACCTATGCAGCAGCTTATGCTACCAACCCGACCAACGAAAAAGCGATTATTTGTATTTTGGGAACAGGCTCGAATTGCAGTTATTTTGACGGAAAAGAGCTTATCCAAAAAGTGCAATCTCTGGGTTATATCGCAATGGACGATGCCAGCGGAAACCATTTCGGAAAGGAGCTTATCAGGCAGTATTATTTCAATAAAATGCCAAAACATTTGGCTGAACAATTTGAGTCGGAATACGATTTAGATGCAGATGTGATTAAGGAAAATTTTTATAAAAAACCAAACCCGAATGCTTATCTGGCTTCGTTTGCCAAGTTTTTGATTACGAACAAAAATGAAGAATTTTGCCAGAAAATCATTTTTGACGAACTGGAATTGTTCACAGCATATTACATCAAGCAGTTTGAAGATTACAAAGAAGTTCCGGTTCATTTTATCGGTTCGATTGCTTTTTATCTGAAGGAAGAACTTCAAAAAGCATTGGACAAACAAGGAATCCGACTCGGAAATGTTTTAAGACGACCCATGGACGGACTGGTGGAATATCATAAGTTGAATTCAATTGTGAATTACGATTAAACAAATAAACAACTCAACGATTAAACAATAATGAACTATTTTTCATCCCATTTTAAATTAGGAATATTAGGAGGCGGACAACTCGGAAAAATGATGTTGTACGACACCCGAAAATTCGATATACAAACCTATGTGTTAGACCCGAGCAATGATGCTCCTTGCAAAATCGCTTGTGATAAATTCGTGCAAGGAAGTTTGATGGACTTTGATACGGTTTACAACTTCGGAAAACAGGTTGATGTTTTGACTTTTGAAATAGAGCTTGTCAATGTTGATGCTTTGGAAAAGTTAGAGCAGGAGGGAATTAAAGTTTTTCCGTCTTCCGAGACGTTAAGAATTATCCAGAACAAAGGAAAGCAAAAGCAGTTTTATAAGGATAACAACTTGCCGACTTCTGATTTTCAACTTTTTGAGAGTTTAGACAATCTCAAATCTACTCTTCGACAGGCTCAGAGTGATGTCAGGCTGAGCTTGTCGAAGCCCGAAATCAATCTTCCTTTTGTTTGGAAATCAACCGAGTTCGGTTATGACGGAAACGGAGTAAAAGTTATCCGAAAAATTGAAGATTTGGACGGACTGCCCGAAGGCGAATGTATTGCAGAAGAAATGGTTAATTTCAAGAATGAATTGGCTGTCATTGTAGCCCGAAATCCGAGTGGAGAGATAAAAACATATCCTGTTGTGGAAATGGAATTCCACCCCGAAGCCAACCAAGTGGAATATGTAATTTGTCCTGCCCGAATTGATAATAAAGTTGCTCAAAAAGCAAGAGAAATTGCTTTAAAAGTTTCCGAACAGTTTGAACATGTTGGGCTTTTGGCTGTGGAGATGTTCCAAACTCAAAACGATGAAATTCTGATTAACGAAGTAGCTCCAAGACCTCACAATTCGGGACATTATAGTATTGAGGCAAGTTATACTTCGCAGTTTGAACAGCATTTGAGAGCCATTCTGAATCTTCCTTTGGGAAATACCGACAGTAAAGTTGCAGGAGTAATGGTAAATTTGGTTGGAGCAGAAGGCTATTCGGGAAATGTGGTTTACGAAAATATCGAAAAGATTTTGCAGTTAGACGGAGTGATTCCACACATTTACGGAAAAAAACAAACCCGACCATTTCGAAAAATGGGACACGTGACTATCACCAACCCAGATATCCAAAAAGCAAGAGAAATTGCAGAAGAAGTGAAGAATAGTATTCGGGTGATTAGTGTTCAGTAAACAAACTATTAAAGCGAATTAAAAGTGGAAAATCTATATTATAAATAACTGGTTTACAGACCTCACAGGTTGTTAAACCTGTGAGGTCTCAAATCCGAAAAAAATCTGTAATTACCACTTAATCAATAACTATTAACCAATAACTATTAACCAAATGAAAGTAGCAATAATAATGGGAAGTAAAAGCGATTTGCCAATTATGCAGGACGCTATTGATATCTTAAAAGATTTTCAGATTGAGGTTGAGGTCGATATTGTTTCGGCTCACAGAACCCCTGAAAAATTGTTTGATTTTTCGACCAATGCTCACAAAAGAGGCATTAGTGTTATCATAGCAGGAGCGGGAGGAGCAGCTCATTTACCCGGAATGGTGGCTTCGATGAGTCCGTTGCCTGTGATTGGAGTTCCTGTAAAATCAAGCAATTCGATTGACGGATGGGATTCTGTGCTGTCAATTCTGCAAATGCCCGGAGGAGTTCCTGTAGCTACGGTAGCCCTAAACGGAGCTAAAAATGCAGGAATTTTGGCTGCTCAAATCTTAGGAAGTCATGATAAAACTATCCAAGATCGAATCGTTTTTTATAAAGAAACATTGAGGGATATTGTTTTAAAAGCTTCGGAAGAAGTGAAGAAATAATCTTCACTTCTTTTTATTTTGTATTACTTTTCCTCATTTTCATATTCAAAAACTCCACTCCCAGAGAGAAGAGGATAGCGAAATAGAGGTAACCTTTCGGTACGGCTCCGATTTCTTGTTCAAACAAAACCGCATTAGAAAGGTGCATACTCTCAGTCGTTAGCATAAACCCGATAAGGATTAAGAACGAAAGTGCCAGAATCTGAATCGAAGGATTTTTGTTTACGAAATTTCCGATAGGAATAGCAAAAAGCATCATTACACCAACCGAAATTATTACCGCTGCAATCATAATATACAAGGCTCCGTCTAATCCGTTGGTCATCCCGACAGCCGTTAAGATACTGTCTAACGAGAAAATCAGGTCAATCATCAGGATTTGCACCAATATCGAAGCAAATGATTTAACCGCCTGACCTCCTAAAGTTGGTTGCGTATTGTGCTCAATATGAGTCACTTTTTCGTGAATTTCTTTGGTACTCTTCCAAATCAGGAAAATACCTCCTACCAATAAAATCAACGCCTGACCGTTGAAATCGGCACTAAACCAACTCCAGTTGATGCTGAACCAAGGTTTTTTCATAGCGATGAGTAACGTAATCCCAAACAACATGGCGATTCGCATAAACATAGCCAAAAACAATCCCATTCGGGTGGCTTTTTTTCGTTTTTCTTCAGGGAGTTTTCCCGTTACGATAGAGATGAAAATGATGTTGTCGATTCCTAAAACGACTTCAAGAAAAGTAAGTGTGGCAAAGGCTGCCCAGGTATCGGGGTTGGATAAAAATTCCATAATTTTTGGGTTTGATTCAGGTCGTAAAAGTATTCTTTTTTGATTAAAACACAAAAAATAAATGAGGCTGTTAGAGCGGAGTCAACAAATAATTACTAAAAAAAAGTACCTTTGCACCAATACGTACACCTATGAAAAAACACATTCCTAATCTGATTACCCTATTGAACCTTTTGAGCGGTTGTATTGCCCTTGTTTTTGTTTCTCAAGATAATTTTTGGTTTGCTTTTTATTTTGTTTGTCTGGGAATTTTCTTCGATTTTTTTGACGGATTTTTCGCCCGGATTCTCAAAGTACAGAGTCCGCTTGGAGTGCAGCTCGATTCACTGGCAGATATGGTGACCAGCGGAGTAGTTCCGGGTTTTGTGATGTTCAAAATGCTTTCGGAACTGTCTTCGGATGCTTTTTTGCCATATTTCGGGTTTATCATCACCTTGGGATCGTGTTATCGTTTGGCAAAATTCAATATTGATACCCGTCAAACCGATTCTTTTATAGGACTTCCGACTCCTGCCAATGCACTTTTTATTTTGAGTCTTCCGCTAATCAGTCAAGATTTTATAGCTGATTTGTTGTCGAATGTATGGGTTTTGATGGGAATTTCGGTTTTAAGTGCTTTTATTCTCAACGCAGAACTTCCGTTATTTTCATTAAAAATCAAGAATTTCAGTTTGGCGAAATATAAATTACAGATTACTTTTTTGATTTTGGCTGTGATTCTGCTTTTGGTTTTTCAGATGTTAGGACTTCCGCTTGTGATTTTGTTGTATGTATTATTATCAGCATTCAACACTATGCAGAAAAAATAACCGTCAAGACACCAACAAAAAAACCTATGTCACCTTTGTTGATGGTATCTTCCCGATGTTTAGCACTTAGTTTAAATCTATAGTTTTATTCCGAAATAAATGGAAAACAAAGCTATACGATTATATTGAAGTGGTTGAAAATTTCGTAACTTTGCACTCCCAAAATAAATTTTGAAATGTTAGACAGATTACAATATGTAAAGCAGCGTTTTGATGAGGTTTCTGACCTGATTATCCAGCCCGATGTGATTGCCGATCAAAAACGATACGTTCAGCTGAACAAGGAATATAAAGACCTCAAGGCTTTGGTGGAAAAGCGTGAAGAATACGTACGGCTGCAAGACAACATCAAAGAAGCCAACGAAATTATTCAGGACGGAAGCGATAAAGAAATGGTCGAAATGGCCGAAATGCAGCTTGATGAAGCCAAAGAACGTTTGCCTCAGTTAGAAGAAGAAATCAAATTTATGTTGATTCCGAAAGACCCTGAAGATGCCAAAAACGTTATGGTGGAAATCAGAGCCGGAACAGGAGGAGACGAAGCCAGTATTTTTGCAGGCGATTTATATCGTATGTACACCAAATATTGCGAAAACAAAGGTTGGCGAACTTCGGTTGTGGATTTGAACGAAGGAACTTCGGGAGGATTTAAAGAGATTATTTTTGAAGTAACCGGAGAAGATGTGTACGGAATTTTGAAGTATGAAGCAGGCGTTCACCGTGTGCAACGTGTACCTCAAACCGAAACCCAAGGTCGTGTACACACCTCTGCAGCAACGGTTATGGTGCTTCCCGAAGCAGAAGAATTTGATGTACATATTGACATGAATGACATTCGCATTGATTTGTTCTGTTCGTCAGGACCGGGCGGGCAGTCTGTCAACACGACCAAATCGGCTGTAAGGATGACCCACATCCCGACCGGATTGGTAGCTCAATGTCAGGACGAAAAATCACAACACAAAAACAAAGACAAAGCATTGTCTGTCCTTCGTTCCCGTTTATACGAAATGGAATTGGCAAAAAAACAGGAAGAAGATGCCAAAAAGAGGAATTCTCAGGTGAGCAGCGGAGACCGTTCGGCTAAAATCCGTACGTACAACTATCCGCAAGGAAGAGTTACCGACCACAGAATCGGACTTACCATTTATGACCTTGACGGAGTTATGAACGGAAATATCCAGAAAATTATTGATGAACTGCAACTTGTTGCCAATACAGAAAAGCTCAAAGAAAGCGAAGTATATTAAACACATAATTTTCGCAAATTGTACAAATCAATCTGTGCAAATTTGTGAAAATATGTGTCCTAAAAACAAATCTGTGTTTTAAACAAATCTGTTTTAATCGTGTTTAAATTTTTTCTGAATCTTATCCCCAGACCGTTACTTATCCGAATGAGTTATATCATTCGTCCTGTTTTGGTTTTGTGGCTTAAAGGCAACCGATATACCGACCCGATTGATGGCAGGAATTTCCGAAAGTTTTTGCCTTATGGCTATGAAAATCAACGGGAAAACGTACTTTCCCCAAGTACACTTTCTTTGGAAAGACATCGCCTGCTTTGGTTATACCTGCAAAACGAAACCGATTTTTTTACTACTCCGAAAAAAGTATTGCATTTTGCTCCCGAACAAGCTTTTTATAAGCGTTTTCGTAAGCAAAAAAACCTCGATTACACCACAACCGATTTGAATTCGCCTTTGGCAGACGTGAAAGCAGATATTTGTAATCTTCCTTTTAAAGATGAAGAATTTGATGTGATTTTGTGCAATCACGTGTTGGAACATATTCCTGATGATACCAAGGCGATGCAGGAATTATACCGCATCCTCAAAAAAGGCGGAATGGCAATTCTACAGATTCCGCAGGATTTGTCAAGAGAAAAAACCTTTGAAGACAATTCCATTACAGACCGTAAAGAAAGAGCCAGAATCTTCGGGCAATATGACCATGTGAGAATTTACGGAAGAGGCTATTTCGATAAGCTACGTTCTGTCGGTTTTACGGTTATCGAAGAAGATTACACCAAAAAAATAGCTCCCGAATTAGTCGATACATACCGATTGGCAAAAGGAGAGATAATTCCGGTTTGTTTTAAGTAGTTTTGAATTGTAAGTGTTTAGTTTTGAGTTAACTTAGCAACTTTCAAATCCTAAATTATCAATCCCAAGGTTATACCGCAAAGTTCCGCAAAGCCTACGCAGAGTTCTGCAGAGTTTTTTCACAGTCTTACGTCCTACGTCTTAAAGTCCTACGTCATTCAACACAACACTAAAAACTCATAACTTCTTCGCCTGATTCCAATACACATCCATTTCGGCTAAAGTCATTTCAGAAAGCGGCTTTCCGATTTCGTTAGATTTTTCTTCTAAATATTTGAATCGTTTGATGAATTTTTTGTTGGTTTGCTCTAAGGCATCTTCCGGATTTACGTTTAGAAAACGAGCATAATTTATCATCGAAAACAACACATCACCAAACTCCTGATTG
Organism: Flavobacteriaceae bacterium; assembly: GCA_041676345.1. Taxonomy (GTDB): domain Bacteria; phylum Bacteroidota; class Bacteroidia; order Flavobacteriales; family Flavobacteriaceae; genus Flavobacterium. The sequence continues at coordinate 34,253 of JBAYSC010000002.1, forward strand.
ATTTTTTCCTGGTTTCCGCTATTTACTTCGGTTTGTAATTCGCCCAATTCTTCCTGAACTTTTTCCCAAACCTGCTGAGGTTCTTCCCAATCAAAACCAACGGCTTTTACTTTTTCCTGAATCCGGTTGGCTTTGACCATAGCAGGCAAACTGTTGGGCACACCTTCCAAAACGGATTTTCGCCCTTCTTTGAGTTTGAGTTTTTCCCAATTTCGCTTGACGTCTTCTTCGTTTTCGACTTTTACGTCTCCGTAAATATGTGGGTGACGGTGAATGAGTTTTTCACAAATTCCGTTGGCTACATCAGCAATATCAAAATCACCCGTTTCAGAACCGATTTTGGAATAGAAAACAATATGTAACAATATGTCTCCCAGTTCTTTTTTGATTTCCTGCATATCGTTTTCAAGAATGGCATCACCGAGTTCATAAGTTTCTTCGATGGTCAGATAACGAAGCGATTGCAAGGTCTGTTTTTTATCCCAAGGGCATTTTTCCCGTAAGTCATCCATAATATCAAGTAGTCGGGAAAATGCCTGAAGTTTTTGTTCTTTGGTATTCATAGAATGTTTTTGAGCTAAATTACAATAAAAAAACCGAAAGTTGGAGCTTTCGGTTCTAATGATTATTCTTGTGTTTCTTCTTGTACTTCACCTTTTTGTTTGATTTCCATTTCTTTGGAAACAACTCCTTTTGCGATGAGCATATTATACCAGTTGATGATTTTTTTAATATCAGAAGCATAGACTCTTTCTGCATCATAATTCGGAACCACTTCGGCAAAATAAGCTTCTAATCTGGCTTTGTCTTCTTTGTGTGAAATAGCCTCTTTGTTGTCTTCTTTTTCGGCAATGGCTTTCAGGATTTCGGCAAGCGGTTTTTCGCCTTCATAAGTATAAACAGAAATTTCTGATAGCAAACTCACGTTACTTTGTAATCCTACGTTTAGTTTTTTTCCGTCTAAAAGTGATTCGGCTAAAAATCCTGAACGGGTTTGTACTTTTAATTCATAAAGTCCGGGTTTTCCGGAAATGGCTAAGATTTTCTCTAAACTCATTGTTTATTTAAGTTAATAGTTAATTGTAATTGGGCTAAAAATCAGTTTGTTGTGTGGTAATTATCTTTTTTTGGAAGCGAATTTCATTCGGTAATCTACACTGGTTTTTCCTTCCATAATGTTTTTGAGTCTCTTTTCGTTTAGGCGTTTTCTCAGGGAAGAAATTTTATCGGTAAACAATATACCTTCGATGTGGTCATATTCGTGTTGAATCACCCGGGCACGGAGTCCGTCATAATCTTCAGTATGTTTTTTGAAATTTTCGTCATAGTATTCGATAGTGATTTTATCGTGCCTGATGACGTCTTCGTGTATTCCGGGAATGCTCAAACATCCTTCGTTAAAAGCCCAAAGTCCGCCTTCTTCGTTGAGAATTCGGGCATTGATAAATACTTTTTTAAAGCCGTTGAGCTCTTCTTGTTCTTGTACGGAAAGTTCGTCATTTTCCGAAAAAGGCGTAGTGTCTATGACAAACAAACGAACAGCCAACCCGATTTGTGGTGCAGCCAACCCGACTCCGTGAGCATTATACATCGTTTCAAACATATTGTCGATAAGTATGTTTAGCTCAGGATAGTCCTTTGAAATATCTTCTCCCTTTTTACGTAAAACCGCATCTCCGTAGCCTACAATCGGTAAAATCATCTTTTAAAATTTTAAGGTGCAAATATAAGGATTTATGATTGATGATTTTATAAATATTCAAAATCTGCTGTCAACAAATCTCAGATGTTGGAAGTTTAGTTTTTGGTTAATGGTTGTCAGTTAATGGTTAATAGTGGTCGGTACCGTCAGGCTGAGCTTGTCGAAGCCCCAAATCTCATAATCTTTAATCCCAAGGCTATACCGCAGAGTTTCGCAAAGTTTTTTCATAGTCTTACGTCCTAAGTCTTACAGTCCTAAATCCTTAATCCTTCTGCAATCATCAATCTCAAATCTCAAATCTCAAATCTCCCAACCCTTCTTCCCACGGTTTAATTTTAATTCCGAAAACCGTTTTAATTTTGGTTTTATCTAAAACACTGTATTTCGGACGAATGGCAGCAGTAGGGTAGGAGCTTGTCGGAATCGGATTCAGAGTGATTTGAATGTTATGAAGTTCAAAAATCTTTTTGGCAAAATCATACCAGGAGCAATTTCCTTCGTTCGAGAAATTGTAGATTCCGTAGGGGTGTCGGGTGTCAGGTGTCAGGTGTTGGGTGTTGGGTGTCGGGATTTTTTCTTCTGCTTTCAAACTTCCAACATCTGACATCTGACATCTGACAACTTCAATAATGACCTTAGCCAGACAATTAGCATTGGTTGGTGTCCCGATTTGGTCATTGACAACATTCAGGAATTCTTTTTCAGAACCCAATCGAAGCATGGTTTTATAGAAATTATTTCCGAATTCGGAATAGAGCCACGAGGTTCTGATGATGTAGTAGTTTTCCAAAAGACTTTGAATTACTTGTTCTCCTTCAAATTTGGTCTTTCCGTAAATGCTTTTCGGGTTAGGCTTGTCATTTTCTGTATAAGGAATGTTTTTTTCTCCGTCAAAAACAAAATCAGTCGAAATATGAATCAGGGTAGTGTGGTATTTTTTGCAACTTTCAGCCAGATTTTCGACTCCGCTCACGTTGATTTTATGTGCTGAATCAGCCTCAGATTCTGCTTTGTCAACAGCCGTATAGGCAGCTGTGTTGATACAAAAATCGGGTTTTAATTCCTTAAAAATACGTTCGCAGTTTTCCTTATCGGTAATATCCAGAGTTTTGGAATCTGTAAGCACAAACCGAATGTCGGAGTGGGTTTTGGCAATTTTTTGCAATGCCTGCCCCAACTGTCCGTTTGCTCCTGTTACTAAAACTACCATATTTTTTTAGCATTTTCTAAGGTCGGGTTGCTTTGGTCTTTTTCGGAAATAATCATTTTTTCTCTGGGAAAATTCAAATCAATTCCGATAGCGGGGTCGTCAAAAGCAATTCCGGTTTCGGCTTGTTTGTGGTAGAAATTATCGCATTTATACGAAAAAAGGGCTGTGTCGCTCAACACCAGAAATCCGTGGGCAAAACCTCTGGGAATAAAGAGTTGTTTTTTGTTTTCGGCTGTGAGCAAAACCGCTTCATATTTTCCGTAGGTTTCAGATTCCGGACGAATATCCACCACCACATCGAGCACTTCACCCTGCACCACCTGAACTAATTTCGCCTGAGCAAATTCCCCGATTTGATAGTGAAGTCCTCTAAGCACACCTTTGGCAGAAAGCGATTGATTGTCCTGAACAAAATGAACGGCTATACCTGTTTTTTCACGAAAGGTTTTCTCGTTGAAACTTTCCATAAAAAAGCCTCTTTCATCATAAAAAACCTGAGGTTCTATTATCAAACAATCCTTTAAAAGAGTGGGTGTAACTGTCATTATATCAGTTTCTTAAATCTGAAGTGTATTTTTTGTAGGCTTCCACAAAAAACAGGAGTCCCAGAAACAGTACGAAGAAAACAATCGGGTAAATAAACTTTTGTTTTCCTTTGAGGAAATCTGCTTTTACGATGTTCAGCGAATGGTTTTTTTCTTTGATAATGCTGTCGAAATTGAGCAAATCGGCTTTGAGCTTGTTTAATTCTGCCAATTGATAGCCTTTGGTTATTGCCAAATCATTGAGCTGACTGTCCCCGCCATACATAACAAGCGGATTGTTTTTTGCATTATCAGAAGTCGCTCCAAACGAATTTAGAATACTGTCAATTTGCTCAATGAGTGCCTGAGTTTGCTGGATTTTCAGCTGCTGCCCCTGAGTGTACACTTTTTGCATTTCGGCAAAATAATCGCTGCTGTTCAAAAAAGCGAGAAGAGGAGCAATGTAGGCTTCGTAGGAAACAGGTTCACGGGTTTCGATTATAATGCGTTGATTTTCAAACATTCGCTTTACGGGTTCTTCTTCCATTACTTTGGTAATATCAGAATTGTCAGACAAAAGTCGCAGCACATCATAGTTTCTGCTATAGGTGTTTACGAAATCAATTTTTGTCAGTTCAAAAACCTCATTTATGGGTTCGGTTTTTATTGAAAGCAGGGCATAAGTGTCTTTCAGACCTACTGTTTTTGTGAGAAAATCTACATCGCCTTGTTTGATTCTGGAGTTGAGAAATTCTATTTTGTCGTAGAAATAATCAATGCTCCCGAAGTTTGACTTTACGATAACATAGTTTTCGTAGGAAGATTTTTTATCTTTCATGTAGCCCCAAACTACTCCTGCAATAAGGAGCAGTATAAAAATAACGATGTATTTTTTGATAAGCCAAAAGGCTTTGTGAACACATCTGAAAAACAGTTTTATGACCGAATTAAACAGATTTCCGACACTTTGTAACGAGATTTCCTGCTCCTGATTTTGATTCATAATAATTTATTTTTTTGCAATATTAAGAATTTGTTCCAATATTTTGATAGTTATGAGATAAGTTGGTTTCACTCCCGTAGTGCCCAATCCTCCCGAAGCCAGTGTACTTCCGGTTTCCAGCGGATTATCGGAAGCATAATAAGCATAACGAACTTTTACGTCTTTTGGTATGCTTTTTCTGATTTTTGAGGCCGACTGAATGGCTTTTTGATAATGAGCTCCTTCCATTTCAAGTCCGATAACTTCCCAGGTTGATTTGTGGAAAAAATATAACAGGTCTTTGTTTTGAAGCGAAGTTCCCAGAACCGTTACCATATTTCCTGCAAAAACCGGAATTCCGTAGCCTTCAAACATCTCTTTTGTAAGTTCGTTTTCAAACGGATAATTGTCTCCCGTTCCTTCGTTGATATGAGCAGACGGAATCATAATATCGCCTTTTCCGCCTTCCAAAATTCCGGCTTTTCCCATAATCGAAACCGATTTTACGTTGAGATAGGTTCGTTTATCTTTTTCTTTAAAAGGTTTTAAGAGTTCGTCTATCGTTTCATAAGCCTGTTCTCCGAAAGCATAATCCATTACGATAATAACCGGTTTTTCGGTAGCATCAGCTTTGGGGAAATTCGATTTTTTGAAGTCTATTTTAGCCGTATCAAAAATCTGAACGTCAATATTGGTTCCCGAAGTGTCCCAAAGTTGATACATTCCGTTTTTCAGGGCAACGTCTTCTACTTTTTTGCGAAGGTCTCCATTTTCGGATTTGCTCAATTCTTCGTAAACATCAATATCTTCCGAATCCTTAAACTTCGTTTTCAGAACCGGAATCGCAAAAATCGAATTCATCACCGAGTGCATATTGGCACTTATAATATGAATCGGTCTTTCTAGCAAACCGTTGTTTTTAAGGATTTCTTTTATGTTGTCTGCCCAGATTTCTCCGTGAATGTGATGTCCCAATCGTTCTCTTAAAATCGGACTGAACGTAATGGCTCTTTTGTTGTTATCCACAACTTCTTCGATAGCCAATTTTCCCAACCAATAAATCACGTGGAGGAATCTGTCGGGATTTTCGGCTGTTGCAAACGCATCGTAAATGTTCAGAACTTCGACAAAAGTCCTTCCTAACATATTGGAAACGTGAGCAATGGCTTTTTCTTTTTCTTCCTGAGAAAGCGGTTCTTTTTTATCTACTAATCCTTGTAGGGTTTGCCAGTCTCGGGTAACGGTTCCTTTGAATTCGTCAATCAGAACGTGGTTTTTGATTTTGTGTGATTCGATGAAAATAAAAGTCAGGTGTGTCAAGATATCATAGATGTCCGAACGACCTCTTGTGATTTCGATGTTCATTTGTTCATCGTCAATCCGATAACAGTTTCTTCTTCTTTTTGGAGGAACGATTGCCTGAAAATGCGATTTGGAATAGCCTTCGTCTGAAATCAGATTGATGTATCGACATTCCTCAATCCCGATTGGAAGACGTTCAATTACGTATAAAAGTCCGTTTAGCTCGACTTTTTCGCTGTTTATCGAGCCGTAAATTTCAGGACGTAACAGCAAAAGTGCCTCACGAAGTGTATCTCCCGAAACTCCCATCGGTTTATAAAATCCACGATTGAATAAATGCCTCATCGTGATATACATTCTTTCTATTGCTCCCGATGATTCTTGAGCTCGGGTTCTTTCTATATGTTTTGTCATATTTTTTTATTTGTAAAGTTCAGGTGTTATTGTCCATTCAGTTAGAAATGAACCATTAATATCTTTATAGAAATAAATAAAAGTGACATCATTATCCCTATAAATCTTCATATCAGGACTATTTGTTACATAATTAAGAGTATTTGGGTAAATCATATTTTTTAATTCGTATGTATCAACCTCTGATAATGTATAATCTAAAGTATAATTATATTGAACAATTTTATTTGGTAATATTGATATACTGAAGTCATCTTGACTTTTTAAGTTTATAAAATTTCTTTATCCCAATTACAATAAAAGCAAGGAAATTAAACCCTTTCCAACTTGTTACTGTTGTGTCAAATCTATTCAATAGTGTTCTAAAAC
>JBAYSC010000003.1:0-37653 GCA_041676345.1 Flavobacteriaceae bacterium
AAATGAAACTTTGGTAAAACAAATCAAATTTTTGTGTGATACATTAGGATTCCGAACTTCGTTAAAAAAGAAAAAAACGAGTATTAAGGAAATCAATTTTACGGGAGAGGCTTATCGTTTGAGAATTTTCGGAAATTTAGACAGCATTCCTACCAAAGTAAAGCGTAAAAAAGCAAGGGAATGGAAAGCCAAAGTTGATTGGAAAGTTACGGGAATCAAGGTAGAATTTGACAAATTTGATGATTATTATGGTTTTGAAATAGACGGAAACCGACTTTTCCTTTTGGAAGATTGTACGGTTACTCACAATACGGCTATGGTACTTTCGATGGCTCGGAATATCACAATTGACTACCAACAGCCTGTTGCTGTTTTTTCGTTGGAAATGTCTTCGGTTCAGCTCATTACGAGGTTAATTTCTTCCGAAACAGGGCTTACTTCCGAGAAATTAAGAACCGGAAAACTCGAAAAACACGAATGGGAACAGCTCAATACCAAAGTAAAAGATTTGGAAAAAGCTCCTTTGTTTATTGACGACACACCTTCGCTTTCGATTTTTGATTTGAGGGCAAAAGCAAGACGTTTACACTCACAACACGGAATCAAGCTGATTATTATTGACTACCTTCAACTGATGACTGCAGGAGGCACAGGAAAAGGAGGCGGAAACCGTGAGCAGGAAATTTCGACCATTTCCAGAAACCTCAAAGCATTGGCAAAGGAATTGAATATTCCCGTGATTGCACTTTCGCAACTTTCCCGTGCTGTGGAAACCCGAACAGGCTCGAAACGTCCGCTGCTATCGGATTTGAGGGAATCGGGAGCAATTGAGCAAGATGCTGATATTGTGTCTTTTATCTACCGTCCGGAATATTACAAAATTGATGAATGGGACGATGATGACCGCACTCCTACTGCAGGACAAGCCGAATTTATCATCGCCAAACACAGAAATGGAGGGTTAGACAATATTCGCCTGAAATTTGAAGGAAAATTCGGAAAATTCGGAAATCTCGAAACTTTTGACTTCGGAGATGTTACTTTTTCGTCAAAAATAAACGAAGATTTCACCTCTCATTTGCCTTCTCCGAACGAAGCTTTCGGAAGCAGCAACACAACAAATGAAGAAGATGACGACAGCGGAGTGCCGTTTTAGGCTTCGACAAGCTCAGCCTGACGTTACCCAGCACTTCATTCTGAACGAAAAACATTATACAGAAATACATTATACAAAAAATGGAATTAAAACTCAACCGACCTATCTGCTTTTTTGACCTGGAAACTACCGGAACCGATGTAGTCAAAGACAGAATCGTAGAAATCGCTATATTAAAAATTTTCCCCAACGGTAACAAAGAAAGTAAAACGTGGCTTGTGAACCCTACTGTTCCGATTCCGTCTCATTCGACTGCTGTTCACGGAATTACGGACGAAAAAGTAGCCAACGAACCGACTTTTAAGGAACTTGCTCCGCAAATCCATAATATGATTAAGGATTCGGATTTGGCAGGCTATAATTCCGATAGGTTTGATATTCCGCTTTTGGTGGAAGAACTTTTGAGGGCTGATGTGGATTTTGATTTGAAAAACCGTGTTTCGGTTGATGTACAGACGATTTTCCACAAAAAAGAAGAAAGAACACTATCTGCTGCCTATCGTTTTTATTGTAATGAAACGTTGGAAAATGCTCACAGTGCAGCAGCCGACACCAATGCTACCTACGAAATTCTGAAAGCTCAACTTGACCGATACGAAGATTTAGAAAACGATATGAAATTCTTATCGGAATTTACGACCCGAAAAAAAGTAGTTGATTTTGCAGGATTTATTGCTTTGAATGATAAAGACGAAGAAATTTTTACGTTCGGAAAACACAAAGGAGCAAAAGTAGAAGATATTTTAGAGAAAGAACCGGGTTATTTCGGTTGGATTCTCAATGCTGATTTTCCGCTTTATACCAAAAAGGTTTTGACAGGGATTAAGTTGAGGAAGTTGAATACTAAAATTGGGTAATTTATTTTAAACATAATGAGATATAATTTAATCATTAGCACCTTTTTAAGTACCTATAATATTCTATTAGTAAATGAAGAAAATTTACTAAAAATAATAGATGCTTATAACAGAGGTTCTTCTTCTTTTTTCATAGATGGAGAAAGGTATAGTTTTGAAAGGTTAAGAAGAATCAAGATTTATACTTACGAGGGTAGCGAATTAGAAACTGCAAGTAGTTTTTATGAGTATGCAGAATCTAAAAATTGGATTACAAGAGGTTATATGAATATAAGTTCATATATTGATGATGATATTTTAAGGAATTTAGGTAAAGATGTTACAAAAGATTTTATAAAAAATGATTTTGGTAATGAAAAAAAAGACCAAAATGCACTTGTAGTTCAAATCCAAGATTATGTGAACTCCCAAAGAATAGAAGAATTACGAAACCTAAATATAGAAAAATTTGATTTAATTAGGCTAATAGCTTTGTGTTCTGAATTAAATTTAGCTAATTCAAATGGAATGTTTCTATCAATTCCGATATTAATTAGAGCAATTATAGACCATATTCCACCTTTGTTTGAAAAATCTACTTTTTCAGAAATGACAGGTTCTGTTGGAAGTAAAAGTTTTCAGGAAGTTATGTTAAGATTAGACAAATCTTCTCGAAAAATAGCTGATTCTTTTTTACATCAACAAATTAGGAATAAGGAAGTGTTACCTAATGAAACTCAAGTTAATTTCAAAAATGAAATAGATGTTTTATTAGCAGAAATTATCCGTAGATATAAATAATTTTATACATTTGCTAAAATCAAAACAGAAAATATAAGACTAAAAAAAAAATAAGAATACATTAAAAATATAGCGTTTCGCTTTGAAAGTCCTGTTAAAGAAATCTTGCAATTTTTCAGTACGACAGGAAGGTAAAAGTGGAAACGTCTGCGTTTATGGCGTGGACGTTCCCTTTGCTTTGTCGTACGGGTTTTGCAAGAACCTCTTTAACGAGCATCGGGAATTGTTCCACGCTTGTTTTTTTGCACACAACTTAAACATTAATATTTATGGAAAATTACACAAACAAACATGGTTATATTTTAGCAATTATAATTGCTTCAATTTATGCTTTAGCTATCAAAGAAGCTATTGAATTTATTGAGTTTTGCACTAATTTTATTGCACTTTTATTGATGAGTTCTATATTTTCAGCTATATTATCAGTGTTTTGGAAGTTTAAGAATTTTGGAAAAATATTAGGTGTTACAACTCTAATAATTTCTGTTTTATCTTTTGCAGGGAATAAATTACACGAAAATGAAAACAGAAAAAAAGTAATAGATGAAATCATCACACAGAAACAAAAAGAAGCAGACATTAATCTTATCACCTCTAATTTTAAAAATGCTTATACCGAATTTAATAGAAAGCTGAATAACGACAACAGAAAAGATATTTTAAATCAGTTAATATTGAATAACGATATTTTTTTCGGAGATACTAAAATTGTTCTTGAAAAAATCAAAAGAGCAGAAGATTACTATGATTGGATAAAAACAACAAATGATTCTCTAATTTCTGATATGGAAAAACAACTCAATAAATATCAGATAAATAACTCGTTAAGTGAAAATGAAATTCTAAAAGCACAGTATTATTTAGAAATGATGAGTATTAACCTTACAACGAACAACTTTAATACAGGAAATGTAATTTTTGCAATGCGTAATATAGTTGCAATTAAAAATAATTGTAAACACGAATTAAAGAATGGTAAAATACTTTTCTATGACAATAAATGTTTAGACAAGTGGAATAAAGCAGAATTACAACTTAATGAAGCAATACAGAATCTAAATAAACACAGAGAAAACTTAATCAATAAATAATTATGAAAAAGATTTTATTATTATTTGTGCTGTTCATCAGCATACAGAGTATAGGGCAAACAAAACAAGAAGCATCAGAATATTTGAATAAATTTTTCAATGGGAGTTCTGATTTTTCTAAATATTCGGGAAGTTTTAAATATAATGGTTTTGATAATTCTGTTACATTTAATTCTGAAAGACAAATGATACACCCTATGAATTTTGAGGTTGTGAGTGTTTTTAGAAAAAAATACGATGTATTATTGTCAAATATTAAAAATATTGAAGTAACTTCTGATAGTTATGATGGAAAACAATATGTTTTAATTATTCAAATACACTTAAAACAGCCTATTACAGAATATAATTCTGAATTTAAAAAAGGACAATTACCTAATTCGGAAGATAAAATAATCTATAAAATTTCAGAGGGATTTTTTGATTATGGTTTCTTTACAAAACAAGAAACGCAGAATATTGAAAAAGCTATCAGAATATTGTTTGACCAATAAAATAATTTTATTCAACTAAAGTATGAAAACATTATTATATATAGCATTTACTTTCATTAGTTTTATTTCCTACTCACAAACTAATCTTATACAAGAGAAATACAATGCTTCGGAAAGGGTTTATATGTCGCATTTAGTGTATGAACATATGTTAAATTGTATAGAAAAAAAGTTCTATGATTTAAGCTATGAAGTACGGAAAAATAAAATATGGTTAAACGAACACTTTGGATTGAGTAAGAAAAATGCAGGATTATTTATTGAAGAAATGGAAATCTCAAGTTTAAGCGAATACGAAACAGAAATTGATTTCCAAGAAGAATGCGAATCCCTTGATAAACAAACAGCTATAAATCTCTTAAAAAATTTTGAAAAAACGGTTTCTGATAAACTTATTGAAGAAAATGCTTTAGCTTTTGAGTATAAAGACAATCCTTTTTTAGAATTTGCAAACGGTTATACACAAACATTTAGCACAAAAGGACACCCAAGAGCAAAAAAATCAGATTGGAAAATAAAAATACCTAAAAGTTGGAAAGCAACAGAGCCAAGAAATGAAAATGTTATACAGCGTTTTCAAAATGATTTTGGGTTGGGAGAATCTATGATAACTTTAATTGTAGAAGATATACCCGATGAATTTGGAAAAGGTTTGGATTTGGAAAAAGAATTTAGAAATAGTGCTGTTGATTTTTTAAAAAAAGGACTAGGAGCGTCAAAAGTTACTATTATTTCTTTCAAACTTATGAATATTGCTTTTCTGAAAGGTTTTTTAGCTGTTTTGGATATTGAAATAGAACAATTAGGGTTTAATGCAAAAATTAGACAATATAGTTATCAGTTTTTTGATAATGACTATATGTATTCTTTTCACGGAATAATAGATATTACTGATTCCTTTGATAAAGTTGATGATTTTGATTCTTTATTTTTTATGTGTGTAAATTCTATTGTAGTAAACAAAAAAGAATATGATGTAATTTACTTAAACGGGAATTCGTACGCAAAAACAATAGACATAGAAATAGGAAGAAAGAAATATGATTTTCTACTAGATACAGGTGCAACAATTACTTCCATTAACCAAAATATTTTTGATGAATTGTATCAAAAAGGCATTTTAAAAACAGATGATTTTATCAGAAAAGACTATGTAGAATTAGCAAATGGACAAAAGATTTTAGTTGAACTCTGGACAATTCCCGAATTAAAAATAGGAAATAAAACCGTTACTAATGTTGTTGTAGGTGTTCAAAAAAACAACACTACACAACCGCTTCTTGGAATGAATATTTTAAACAAATTAGACATTTGGAAAATAGATTTAGACAACAATAAAATTTATTTGAGATAGTAAAAATGTTTATAGTAGATTTGTAAAAAATAATTTTAAAGAATTAAAAATATTAGTTAGATGGACAGAAAAGAATACTTGCTTGGAATTGAGAAATCTCTTGAAAATGCAAAAGATTTATTTGACGATGCTGAAATTCTTTTTGAGCATAAACGTTTTCCAAGAGCTTATACTTTATACCATTTATCAATAGAAGAACTTGGAAAATCCTCATTAATTTTTCATTTTATTCTTTATGGAAAATCTCAAGAAATAAAATATTATAATCAAATTAAGAAAAAACTATCAAATCATCAAGAAAAAAATAAAAGTTCAATCGGGTTAGATACTTTATTGGCTTTTACAATTTCTGATGAAAAATTAAAAAAGAAAATAATACATCAAATCTACAAACAAGAAAATGAACTTGAAAAATTAAACAACCTCAAAAACAGTAGTCTTTATACCGATGTTGATATAAAAAATAAAAAATTTATTAAGCCAAAAGAAATAATAACAGAGCAATTAGTTGCTGAAATTAAGTTCATTGCACAAGTAAGATTAAATACGGCTAAGGCATACTTTAAACTTGCTATTGAAAATTTTGATGAGCTTTATGAGGACGCACAAAATATAAATAAAGATGAACTTATCAATAACCCACCTAAAGAAATTATTGAATTAGCAAATCTTAAAATTGCTGATATGAAATCCAAAGTAAAGTAAATTAAGTCAAATATTCGGGCTAAAAAATTAAAATTGTATCTTTGACTACTAAAAAAGGACTGATTATGAGTACGATTGAGCTAAAACGGGAATTGCATCATTATATTGATGACGGAGATGACAATTTTGTAAAGATGTTTTACGAAATGGCAAAGGCTTATATGTTACAGAAACAGAAAGACAAAATGATTGTCGAAGCAGAAGAAGACATCGAAAAAGGACATACATACAGCCTGAAAGAAGCTGAAGATATTATGGATAAATGGGAAATTCAGTAAAAATTGAACTGACTTCGAGAGCCTTAAAGGATTTACAGAAAATAAGAAAATTCAATGATGTGCTTTATGGTATTCCAAAATCCAAAGAAATTATTAAGGCTATTTTCAAACGGATAAAAATATTGGAAGCTCCCGATGTTGATTTAACAAATGTCGGGTCGATTGATGAAGATTTTATCCATTTGAAGTATGAATATCGCAAACTCTCATAGAAGGACATTATAAAATAACTTACCGAAAAGGTAAAACAATTCTTTATGTAGTACGGATTTTTGATACCCGACAAAATCCGGTTAAAAATAAATAACTTATTAAGTCCGAAGTGATTAGTCCGAAGAAATATCAAAACTTCGGACTAAAAATATTTAGTAGAGAAAAAATTGTTATCTTTGGTAAAAATAGCAGAATATGGGTTTGGCATTAACAGATGAAACGATTGAAAGGTATTTCGGCTTTCTGACAAGGCTGGATAACAATTCTAAAAAAAGACTAATCATCAAACTAACAGAATCTATCGAAACAAAAGAAGATGAAACGTATAGTTTGAGAGATTTATTTGGTGCTTGGGAAGATAAAAGAAGTTCTGATGAAATCATAGACGAAATCAGAAAATCACGAATTGACAGAACTGATATTGTAGAATTCTAATGAAATATTTACTTGACACCAATATTTGTATCCATTTTTTTCGTGGAAAATTTAATTTAGTCGAAAAATTTGAGGAAATTTCATTAGAAAATTGTGCCATTTCTGAAATTACTTTTGCTGAACTCGTTTTTGGTGCAGAAAGTAGTAATAACCCCTCTAAAAATCACAAGCTGATTGATATATTTGTGAAAAAAATGGCAATTATTCCTATTTTTGATTCCATTTATTTGTATGGAAAAGAAAAAAACCGATTGAGAAAATCAGGAACAATGATAAGTGATTTTGATTTAATGATTGGCTGTACAGCTGTTGAAAAAGGATTTATTATGGTTACAGAAAACCTTAATGAATTCCAGAGAATTTCAAATATAAAGATTGAAAACTGGATTATCAGAAATAAATAATTTAAAAGTTAAGTCCTAATGTCTTAAAGACAAAAAAATGAAAATCATCTGCATCGGACGCAATTACGTCAATCATATTTCTGAACTCGGGAACGAAAAACCCGAAGAGCCTGTTATTTTCCTAAAACCCGACACAGCTCTGCTGAAAGAAGGTGATTTTTATTTGCCGGAATTTTCTAACGATATACATCACGAAATTGAAGTAGTCGTAAAAATCAACAAAGTCGGAAAATATATCGACCCGAAATTTGCTCACAAATATTATAGCGAAATCTCTGTCGGAATTGACTTTACCGCTCGGGACGTTCAGCAAAAACTCAAAGAAAAAGGTCTTCCGTGGGAAAAAGCCAAAGCCTTTGATAATTCGGCTGTAATTGGTAATTTTGTTTCGGTTGCGGATTTAGATATAGATAATCTGGAATTGGAATTGCTCAAAAACGGTGTTTCGCAACAAAAGGGAAATTCCCATCAGATGCTCTGGAAAATCAACGAATTGGTGGCTTATATTTCGCAGTATTTTACCCTGAAAACAGGCGATTTGATTTTTACGGGAACTCCAAGCGGAGTATCGAGGGTAGAAGCAAACGATGTTTTGGAAGGATTTTTAAATCAAAAACAACTTTTTAAAGTAACCGTAAAATAAATGGCTTTATATTACGACATCACAAAAGTTAAAACTCTTTGGGAACAAAAATCCGAAGATATCGCAACACTTTTGGATAGCCTTTTTGATTTTATCGTAGAAATAAAAACCCTCGTAAAAGACAAAGATTACAAAACCTCCGAAGTCATTATTGACCACATCATCCACCTGACCGATAGACTCGGAATTGATTTTGCCCACGATGAAGCTCTTTTGATCAAAAGGTGGAACGAATCTCAAGGTAAGAGAAAAGAGATTGAAATCACGCTTAAATCTATGGTTTCGCATACCAAAAATGCCATTAAAGAGATCCGTAAAGATTTTTCTATTTTAAATTAACTCCCTTTCGGGCTCCAATCATTTTTTATTTTTAGAATATTTTTACTTGCTTATTCGTCAGGCACATACTCCAAAATATCTCCCGGTTGGCAATCTAAAATTTCACAAATGGCTTCTAAAGTAGAAAACCGAATCGCCTTAGCTTTTCCTGTTTTCAAAACCGAAAGATTTGCAGTCGTAATGCCTACCAATTCTGCTAATTCGTTGGAACGCATTTTCCGTTTGGCAAGCATTACATCAAGATTTACGATAATAGACATAATCAGACTGTTAATTCATTTTCTTCTTTTAGGTTTTTAGCAATTTTGAAAACTTCACTCATTATAATGAAAAATAATCCGATAGAAATCGTAAACAAAAAAGAGTCAAAACCTGAACTAATCATTATTTCTGCTTTTTGAGTTGTAGTTACTTTGAATATAAACTCCAACCCGTTTGTGATAAGGGTTACCATTATAAATATCTTTCCTATTCTGCTAAGATTTAAAACCACTTGATCATCAAAAATC
This sequence comes from Flavobacteriaceae bacterium, assembly GCA_041676345.1. Lineage (GTDB taxonomy): Bacteria > Bacteroidota > Bacteroidia > Flavobacteriales > Flavobacteriaceae > Flavobacterium. The sequence continues at coordinate 9,259 of JBAYSC010000003.1, forward strand.
TTTCTTTTGATAAATAGGTTTATTATTTTTTTAAACAGATAAATAGCATACACAAATAAAAAATAAGATAAAACAGACACAATTAATCCTATTTTGGAAAAAACCGAATCAAAGGAAGGGTTAACCACTCCATTTATTTTTATCGGAATATCCCAATCAGAATCGGTCAATATAAAAGGTGTGGCTATTAACAAACCGACTCCGCCAAGTATTAAGAAATAGAGCATAAACTCCAAAACAGCTCTCAAAAAATATATTTTTCTCATTTTTCTAAAGTTTAAAATTACTTTGCAAATATATAAAAATTATCGAAAAACAATAATAAAATATTTTTTAAGGGTAAAAACACAACTCTAACGGAGTTTAAAACTCCGTTAGAGTTGTATTAATTCCCTTTCGGAATCGCATCAATCATTTTTTTGGAATATTCGGTTTTTGGGTTTTGGTACAATTCATCGGCTTCGGTTTCTTCTTCAAGATTTCCTTTGTTGAGCACCAAAATTTTGTCCGACATATATTTTACGACAGCCAAATCGTGTGAAATAAAAATATAGGTGAAACCGAAATTTTCTTTGAGTTCATTGAGTAAATTCAGCACTTGTGCCTGAACGGAAATGTCCAAAGCCGAAACCGATTCGTCACAGACAATCAGCTTGGGTTGCAAGGCAATGGTTCTTGCAATCCCGATTCTTTGTCTTTGTCCTCCCGAAAACTCATGCGGATAACGATTGAAATGTGCTAATGAAAGTCCGACACGTTCGAGGATTTCGATGGTTTTTTGTTTTCGTTCTTTGTTGTTTTTATAGAGTTTATGCACCTGCATCGGTTCCATAATGGCTTCTCCGACTTTCATTTTCGGATTTAAAGACGAATATGGGTCTTGAAAAATAATCTGAATTTCTTTTCGAAAGTTTTTAAACTCTTTATCCGAAAGTGCGGTAATATCGGTTCCTTTATAAAAAATCTGACCTTTTGTAGCTTTGTCTAACTGCAAAATCGCATTTCCGATTGTGGATTTTCCCGAGCCTGATTCTCCTACCAAACCTTTGGTTTCGCCCTCATACACCTCAAAACTTATATCCTGCAAAGCCTGAAAACCGACTTTTTTGCCTAAAATTCCGATTCTGGAATAATAGATTTTTTCGATGTTTTTCACTTCCAAAATCGGAGGTTGAGCATAGAGCTTTTCAAGTCTTTCTGCTCTTTCTTCAGGAGATATTATCTGGGTTGGAGTAGTATCATTTAAAAAATCAGCAATTGTAGGCAATCTTTTCAGCCTTTCGTCCAAAGACGGACGGGAGGCAATCAGAGCTTTTGTATAATTGTGTTTCGGATTATGGAAAATTTCGTTTGTTTTTCCCTGCTCCACGATTTCTCCTTTATACATAACCAAAACCCGGTCTGCAATTTCGGAAACCAAAGCCAAATCGTGCGAAATAAAAATAATGCTCATTCCGGTTTCTTGCTGCAAATCTTTCAGAAGTTTAATAATTTCTTTCTGAACCGTTACATCGAGGGCTGTTGTGGGTTCGTCTGCAATCAGGATATTCGGCTTGCAGGCAATTGCCATCGCAATCATCACCCGTTGTTTTTGCCCACCCGAAATTTGATGCGGATAGCTGTTGTAAATTTTCTCCGGACTCGGAAGTTTTACTTTTTCGAAAAGCGACAAAACTTCATTTTTTATTTCTTTTTTGGATAAAGATGTATGTTCGAGTAGGATTTCCTCCATCTGATAACCACATTTCAGGCTCGGATTGAGTGAAGACATCGGTTCCTGAAAAATCATCGAAATTTGTTTTCCTCTGATTTTTCGAAATTTTCTCGAGTTTTTTTGAGTTAAATCTTCTCCGTTATATAAAATTTTTCCGTTAGAAATTCTGGAAATTTTATCGGGTAAAAGTCCTAAAACAGCCAAAGACGAAACCGATTTTCCAGAACCGGATTCTCCGACTATACCCAAGATTTCGTTTTTATATAAGTCAAAAGAAATATTTTTAATCACATCATTCCACGTATTTTCTCTCGAAAAAGAAATTACAAGATCTTGGATTTGAAGCAGTGGGATTAAATCGGTCATTTAAAAAAGTTTGATAACACAAAAATACGTTTAATTTATTCATAAAATTAAATTTCCGCTTTAGGGCTTTTAATATTAAAGATTTATCTTTGTAAGACACTTAAACTTTAAAGAAATGGTAGAGTTTGGAATCGGAATGTTTGGAGATGTCCAAATAGACGAAAAAACAGGATATATTCAGTCTGCTCAACAAAGATTAGGCGAAATCGTTGAAGAAGTAAAACTGATGGATAAATTAGGATTGGACTTCTTCGGAATTGGTGAACACCACAGAGAAGATTATGCGGTGGCTTCGCCCGAAATATTTTAGCTTCCTTATCCACTGTTACTCAAAACATCAAATTAGGAAGTGCAGTTTCGGTCATCAGTTCGACTGACCCTGTAAAATTATTCCAAGATTTTGCAACGGTTGATTTGCTTTCTAACGGAAGAGCCGAAATTATGGCTGGTAGAGGTTCGTTTATTGAATCGTTCCCGCTATTCGGATTAGACCTGAAAGATTACGATGCGTTGTTTGACGAAAAATTAAGGCTGTTAATACAGTTAAATAAAGAGAAAACTATTACATGGAGTGGAGAATTCCGAAAACCGTTGTACAAACAAGAAATTTTTCCGAGACCTCAACAAGAGCAATTGCCTATTTGGGTGGCTGTGGGCGGAACTCCCGCTTCGGTTATCAGAGCCGGAAAATTAGGGTTGCCTGTGATGTTTGCGATTATCGGAGGAGACTGGAGAAACTTTAAACCTCTTTTTGAGTATTACAAACAAGCTTATTTGGATAACGGTCACGACCCAGAAAAGTTTCAGGTTGGAGTACACATGCACAGCTTTTTTGGCGAAAATTCACAGGAAGTTGCAGACAGTTATTACCCTGTATATTCCGCTCAAATGGATAGAATAGGAAGCAGTCGAAATTGGCCTCCGTATCAGCGACCAAATTTTGAATACGGACGTTCAGAAAACGGGCATTTACTTGTGGGAGGGGCTGAAGAATCCGCTCAAAAAATAGCAACGATTATCAAAGAATTCGGACTTACCCGTTTTTCTGCTCACATGGATGTCGGAAGTCCAGCACATCAGGATATGATGAGTTCGATTAAAATTTATGCTGAACAAATTGTTCCGAGAGTAAAAGAACTATTGAAATAATTCTTTTTTTAAAGGACATAACTAATTTATTATGAGCAATATCAAACTATTCGAAAGTAAACAAATTCGTTCGGTTTGGAACGAAGAAGAACAAAAATGGTATTTTGTTATAGAAGACGTTGTTGCTATTTTAACAGAAAGCAAAGATCCTAAACAGTATATAAAACGAATGAGGCAACGGGACGATGAGCTTTCTAAAGGATGGGTACAAATTGTACCTACCCTTGTAGTGGAAACTGCAGGAGGAAAGCAATATATTAAAAGAATATAAGGAGTGGCGAACAACTTCAAAATCAACTGGGGGACAATTTGTCCCCTAATTGAAATGACAGCAATAAACCTTTAACCTCAAAAAAAATGAACGATTTAAGCGATTACAGAAAATCTTATGATAAAAGTGAACTTTTAGAAACCCAAATCCCCGAAGACCCAATCAATTTGTTTAACCGTTGGTTTCACGAAACGGAAGATTTCGGAGGTGTGGAAGAAGTCAATGCGATGACAGTTTCGACTATTGGGTTGGACGGTTTTCCGAAATCGAGAGTAGTTTTGCTTAAAAAATTTTACGAAGAAGGTTTTATTTTCTACACGAATTACGATTCCGAAAAAGGAAAAGCTATTCTGAACAACCCTAATATTTGTCTTTCGTTCTTTTGGCATTCGATGGAACGACAAGTCATTGTCAAAGGAAAAGCAGAAAAAACCGCAGAAAACATTTCGGATAATTATTTTGCTTCACGACCTGACGGAAGCAAACTCGGTGCTGTGGTTTCACCTCAAAGTCAAGTGATTCCGTCAAGAGAATTTTTAGCCGAAAAACTTACGGATTTAGAAAAACAATTTGACGGAAAAGAAATTCCAAGACCCGAAAATTGGGGAGGCTTTTTAGTAAGACCTATAAGTGTTGAGTTTTGGCAAGGTCGTCCGAATCGTTTGCACGACAGAATCAGATATACACTTCAGGAAGATTTTGGGTGGAAAATAGAGCGGTTGGCTCCGTAGTTTCTGAAAGGTCTTATAAAAATATTTTATATATTTGTAAGCACCAACACAGATTAAAGATGACACATGCAGAACGACATATCGTAGAAACTTATTCGGGGCTTTTTGAAAGTTTAAGTGCTGTCAGCAAATTGGAGTTGCTCGAACGGCTTGTAAAATCTATTAAAAAAGGTGAGAAATCTAAAGAACAACGGTTTTTTAGTTCGTTTGGAGCATTCGGGTCTGATCAATCTGCAGAAGAAATTGCCAAAGAAATCCGCAAGAGCAGAAAGTTTAGAGCAAAAGACTTAAAACTTTAATACATGCAATATTTACTCGATACGAATATTTGCATTTTCTTTCTTCGAGGAAAATTAAACCTTGATGAAATCATCAGAGAAAAAGGTCTTGACAACATCTTTATTTCAGAGGTAACAGTCTTTGAGCTCAAATACGGAGCAGAAAATAGTGAAAATCCCCGAAAATCTCATAAAGCCGTTGATAATTTTATAAATGGATTGACAGTAATTCCTACCTACGGAATAGCAGAACAATATGCACAAATCAAAGTCTATTTAAGAAAAAACGGAACACCTCTGCACGATGAATTTGATCTGATTATAGGAGTTACTGCACTTGCTAATGACCTGACTTTAGTAACCGACAACATTAAAGACTTCCGCTATATTAAAAACCTTAAACTCGAAAATTGGTTTGAAAGAAGATAGGCAGTAAATCCTCATTGAGAAAGTTTAAATTTCAAGTCGTATCTTTGTTACTGTTTACTAAAAACTGTAAACGGAACACTCCATGAATTTCTATTCCATTCTCAAAAAGAATTTTCCTTTTGACCCGACTTCAAAACAGGACATCTTTTTTCAACAGATTTCTGATTTTGTCGAAAAGTCGAGCCGTTATGATATTTTCATCCTAAAAGGGTATGCAGGAACCGGAAAAACCACGATTATTTCCACTGTGGTCAATCATCTGAATCTCATCGGGAAAAAGTCGGTTTTGTTGGCTCCAACAGGCAGGGCTGCCAAAGTGATTTCCAATTATTCGGGCAAAACCGCTTTTACCATTCACAAAAAAATCTATTTTCCTAACCTAAAAGGCGGAAATGTGAGTTTCACCCTGCAACAAAACAAACACAAAAACACTCTTTTTATCGTAGATGAAGCCTCGATGATTTCTGATACTTCGACAGATAGCAAGCTCTTTGAAAACGGTTCGCTACTCGATGATTTGATTTCTTATATCTATTCGGGTGAAAACTGTAAACTGATTCTTATCGGAGATACGGCTCAGCTTCCTCCGGTTCACCTCACTATCAGTCCGGCTTTGAGCGAAGATACCCTGGGGTTGCAATATGCTAAAGAAATCAGGCATATCGAGCTGGACGAAGTGATGAGGCAGGAAGAAGGCTCGGGAATTTTGCACAATGCTACTCAAATTCGGGAACTGTTGAAAGAGGATTACAGTACGGATTTTCATTTTGACCTAAACGGATTTAAAGATATCGTCCGACTTTCAAACGGATATGACATTCAGGATGCCATTTTTGATGCTTACGACAAAAACGGAGTCGAGGAAACTTCGTTTATCGTTCGTTCCAACAAAAGAGCCAACCAATACAACCAACAAATCCGAAAGGCGATTTTAGGTCGGGAAAGTGAACTTTCGGTCGGAGATTTAATGATGGTCGTAAAGAACAATTACTTCTGGCTCAAACCCACTGAGGAAGCGGGTTTTATTGCCAACGGAGACATCGTTGAAGTACTGGAAATCTTTAAAATTCAGGAGCTTTATGGTTTTCAGTTTGCCAAAGTGAAAATACAAATGATTGACTATCCCAACCAGAAACCCTTTGAAACGGTTTTGCTTCTGGATACCATTCACAGCGAAACCCCTGCCCTGACTTTTGAGCAACAAAACCACCTGTATCAGGAAGTAATGGCAGATTATCAGGACGAGAAAGCGAGTTACAAAAAATATAAAAAAGTCAAGGAAAACGAATATTTCAATGCTCTTCAAGTCAAGTTTTCGTATGCCGTTACCTGCCATAAAGCCCAAGGCGGACAATGGAATACGGTTTTTATCGAGCGACCTTATCTGCCCACCGGTCAGGACCGGGATTACCTCCGCTGGCTCTATACGGCTCTGACCCGAGCCAAAGAAAAAGTATATCTGATCGGGTTTAAAGATGAAGATTTTGATTTAGACTAAACACTAAAACATTTTTTTATTTTTTACGAAAATAATTTGTTCGTTATTTTAATTTTATTTTACTTTGCATTTCAAAGTACTTTTTATGGAATCGAAAAAATATCTTCAGGACTTGCAGGACATCAAACAAATGATGAGCAAATCAACGCAATTTTTGTCGTTGAGCGGATTGGCAGGAATATTAGCAGGTTTTTATGCCCTTATCGGAGCTTATTTCGTCCGGGGGCTAATCGAAAACCACAGTTATCAGTACGTTACTCTGGAAAGCCTGACTTTTAAAGCGATAGTCGGAATTGCGATTTTGGTTTTGTTCCTTTCTTTAGCGACCGCTTACTTTTTGTCCTACAGAAAAGCCAAACGAAAAGGCGAAACACTGATCAATTCCACTTCCAAAAGAGCTTTTCTAAACTTTGCGATTCCGATGGTTTCCGGAGGAATTTTAATTATTCTTCTCCTCAAAAATCAATATTACGGACTCATAGCTCCGATAACGCTTATTTTTTACGGACTTGCCTGTGTGAATGTCAGCAAATACACCTTTGGTGATGTTCGTTATCTCGGAATTACTCAAATCATTTTAGGACTTATTGCAGTCGAATTTGCAGGCTACGGACTTTTGTTTTGGACAATCGGTTTCGGGATTTGCCATATTTTATACGGAGCCGTAATGTATTTTAAATACGATAAATAATTTGGTTTAAGTTTAAGGTTTAAAGTTCAATGTTTTGCCACCTTAAACTTTAAACCTTAAACAAATCAAACATTTTTTTTGTGAAAGAGATTCTTCAACATATAAACAAAGCTTTTGACAACCGGATTCGTTTGGGGATTATGTCTGTATTGATGGTAAACGAAAGTGTAGATTTCAATACGCTAAAAGAGCTGCTTGATGTTACGGACGGAAATTTAGCAAGTCATACCAAAGCTCTGGAAAGTGAAGAATATATTATTGTAGAAAAGAAATTCATCGGTCGAAAAACCAATACCAGCTACAAAGCAACCCAAAAAGGCAAACAAGCTTTTCAGGAACATTTGGAGGCTTTGGAGAAGATTATTAAAAAGTCATAAATGAAAACAGAAAACATGTTTATTTGGATTATTGGAATCTTCACGATTGCATTTAGTGGGTTACTTTTTTTAGTATATATAAGTGAATTTATTAATGTTACTTTTTTGGAAGAAATAGAAAATTATCCTTTTGGTTGTGAGTGTATAGACAGGTTTTCATATAAATCAGTAATACATTACAGTATAGCAAGTTTATTATATAGTTTGATATTTTTAGTTACCTCATTGTTAGGCTTAAAATCAATTCTTAAAAAGAAAACAAAAATAGTTTTACTGACATTCTTTATCCTAATAATAGGATTTATTTGTCAGTTTTATATATAGTAAAAATTTTTTACTCATTCACTTTGAAAAACAAAGCACTTTTAAAATCATGAATACAACAAACAAAAAAATCACAACACTCGGGAAAATAGCTGATGGAATTGCCTTATTATCAATGATTATCGGGACAATTATTTTAGGAACTTTCTTCATTATGGAACGTTCGGAGGATGTAGCTTTTGCAGGGCTTTTTTTTATGGTCATTGCTTTTTGGGTCAACCTGCTTGTGTTTCTCATTTTGATTATTGCTTTGGTTTTTTATAAAAATCATTGGAAGTATCTCTGTATCAGAATGGGAATCCTGCTGCTTAATATTCCTATTGCCCTATTATACTCCTATATCGGGATTTATTTTTTGGATAATCCTGCCTAAAAAAGTAACAATCTAAAATCAATATAAAAATGGAAACAAATCAAAACCCAACATCGTTTTTTCAGTCTGCTACAGCACGACTGATTATGGTAGGATTACTCACTTTAATCCTCTTAATTCCGCTGGCAATAGTGAATGACCTGATTCACGAAAGAGCAAAAAGACAAAAAGAAGTCGTCTCGGAAATCACCTCCAAATGGGGACAGGAAGTCTTTGTATATGGCCCGATTCTGAAAGTTCCCTATACTACTTATTCCGAAAATAAAATCTATAACGAACAGACCAAAACCATGGTTACCGAGAGCCAGGCGATTAAAAATTTTGCTTATTTTTTCCCCGAGCAACTCACCAACCAAACCGAAGTAACCACCCAAACCAAATATCGGAGTAATTATGAAGCGGTGCTTTTTACAGCCCAAATGGACTTTAGCGGACATTACGCTAAACCTGATTTTTCCTTAAAAAACATTCCGGACGAAGATATTGAATGGAATAAAGCCACTATCGTTATTCAAACTTCTAATTTATCCAGTATTAAAGATGTGGTTTCTATAACTTTAGGCAAGGAAAACTATACATTTGAACCTGTTTATAACAGGTCTGACAGTGATTTAAACAGCTTAGTTTCGTCTTTAGAAACTTCGTTTATTGATTTCTCCGAATATTTTGAAAGCGGAAATTTCAGTTTTTCGATAAACTATCAGGGAAGTTCCAAAATCAGTATTGTCCCTATCGGGAAAACAACCGAAGCCTCAATGAAATCCAACTGGAATGCTCCAAAGTTTGACGGAAATTTCCTGCCAAGCCATGATATTACAGATAGCGGATTTTCAGCTGATTGGAAAGTACTGCACATCAACCGACCGTTTGCTCAACAATCTTTCGGGTTTTTGCCTAATATCAGTGAATATTCCTTTGATGTGGATTTTATTATTCCGGTAGATCAATATGCTCAAAACGACAGGGCTTCAAAATACGGATTTCTGATTATCGGGCTCACATTTCTGATTTTCTTTCTGATTCAAAACATCAGCAAAATCAAAATCCATATTTTTCAATATACCATGATTGGTCTGGCTTTGATTATGTTTTACACACTCTTGATTTCGATTACAGAACACAGTAGTTTCCTCAAAGCCTATCTGATTGCGGGAATTTCGGTCGTATTGCTCATTAGCCTGTATTCGGTTTCTATTTTGAAAAACAAGAAATTCCCTATGTTGATTGGGCTTTCTCTTTCTGCCCTCTACGGATTTATTTTCGTAATTATTCAGTTAGAAAACTACGCTTTACTTGTAGGAAGCATCGGTTTATTCCTGATTTTGGCAACTGTTATGTTTATTTCGAGAAAGATAGATTTTAGTTCGTAAAAACACTTTTTTACACAAATTTGCACAGATTCTGAGAGTTTGAAAGTTCAGAATTTGTGCATTTTTTTAGTACACAACAAAAAAAATAAACAACTCAATACCAATACTTTAATTTTTATGTTTTTATAATTGTATGACCTCGGAGAGGCCAAATATTTATAGAAATAATGATGTTCCCAATACATACGACCCCAGCTGGGGTCGAACAATCGAATCCGAAATTACTATAAATATCTGAATCCTCCGGATCCTTCAAAACATGGAAATAATAATCTGATAATGAAATGTTTATATTTTTTATCGTACACTAAAGTAAATTTTATTAGGTTAAATACCAAAAACTTCCTTAGAGTTTTGAGTCGTAATGTCCGCTATTTCTTCAACTGATTTTCCGTATAAAGTAGCCAGTTTTTGAGCTACATTGAGCACATAGGCACTTTCGTTTCGCTTGCCTCTAAAGGGAATCGGAGCCAGATAAGGAGAATCGGTTTCCAGAACGATGTGTTTGAGGTCGATTTGGTTGAGATATTGGTCGATTTTTCCGTTTTTGAAAGTGACAACGCCTCCAATTCCGAGTTTCATATTTAGTGAAATCGCTCTTTGAGCCTGCTCGAAATCTCCCGTAAAACAATGAAAAATTCCGAACAAATCATCTGATTTTTGTTCTTCCAGAATTTCGAAAACCTCATCAAAAGCATCCCGACAATGAATTACGATTGGTAATTTATATTTCTTCGCCCACCCGATTTGTCGCCTGAACGATTCTTGTTGTTGTTTTAAAAAAGTCTTGTCCCAATATAAATCAATCCCGATTTCGCCTATGGCATAAAACTTTCGCTCCTGAAGTTGTTTTTCGACAAACGTCAATTCTTCCAGATAATTTTCTTTGGTATAAGTCGGGTGCAGACCACACATCAAAAACATATTGTCAGGATATTTGGCTTCGAGTTCATACATCCCCGGAACATAAGAACTGTCAATCGCAGGAATAAAAAACCGCTTCACTCCTACTGCCAAAGCCCTCTGAATCATTTCGTCTCTGTCTTCGGAAAATTCTTCGCTATATAAATGGGTGTGGGTGTCGGTAAGCATTTAGAGTTTTAAATTTTGAGTGTTTAGTTTTGAGTTATCTTAAAAGTTTTTAAGCTATTCAGCATTATTGCCATATTGAGTTTTAGGTTTTCATTTTTTGTAGTTGAAATATTTATGAGATAAAACAAACTTTCTTCTTTTTTACTTTTTAAGAAAAAATCAAAGAGTTCAGCATTATTTACCTCAGTCTGAATATAATAGGCTTGTTCTCCAAAAATATCTGTTTTTCCGGAACTTATAATCTGACAGTCAAAATGTTTATATTTTTCTAAAGCAAAAGTATATTGAGTTTCTAAATTTGTACTTCCTACTTCTGCTAATGATTTGGTTTCAAATACAGTAATTCCGCTAAAACTACCTTTTTCATCTATATCAGAAACTGCCTGAAAAATCAAAAATTCTGAATCATTATATTCTGATGTTTCAAAATCCGTTTCCCAATTTTTAGGAACAAGAATCGAATAACTCCCATCAGGAGCTTTCACTTCTTTTTTAGCAAACTTTACAGGATTAGCTAAATACTGCTCAATAGTAGTTTGTTTACTTGAACAAGAAACAAACAAAAACAACAAAAAAAGTATTTTAATTGATTTCATCTTGATTTATTTTTTCCTTGTCAGTAACGACCAAACAATCGAAATCAACAACAACCCTCCGATAATCGAAAGTGAAACGGTTGATTTAAAATGATAGAAAGGCATAATGAGCATTTTAATTCCGATAAAGCTCAAAATCACAGCCAAACCATAATGAAGTTTAGAGAACATATCCATAGAATTTGCCAACAGGAAATAGAGCGAACGAAGTCCTAAAATGGCAAAAATGTTGGATGTGTAAAGGATAAAAGGGTCATCGGGAGCAATGGCAAAAATAGCAGGAATGCTGTCCACAGCAAAAACCAAATCGGTAATTTCGATTACTGCCAAAGCCACAAAAAGCGGAGTGGCATACTTCACGCCTTGTCTTACGATAAAGAATTTATCTCCGTTGAACTCGTGAGTAACTTTAAAGAATTTATGCACCAATCTTACACCCATATTTTTGTTCAAATCCTTTTCTTCCCCATCATCATCGTGTGACGACCATGATTTTATTCCCGCTCCGATTAAGAAAATTCCGAAGATAAATAACACCACATTGAGTTCTCTGCTAAGTCCGGTTTCAGGGTCAATTCCCAAAAACGGAACCGTAACATAGGTGTGTTTGATGAGTTCGACTCCTGCAAAAATAAAAATTGCCCGGAAAACCAAAGCTCCTAAAATCCCCCAAAACAACACTTTATGTTGGTATTCTTTCGGAATTTTGAAGAACTTAAAAACCAAAATAAACACAAACAGATTATCGACCGAAAGTGCCTTTTCTATCCAATAGGCAGCCTGAAATTTAGAGAAATTATCGGTTATTCCCTGAGGTTTATCCAAAACAAAATAAACAACTCCACTGAAAACCATTGCCAGTGAAATCCACACTATACTCCACGTAAGAGCTTCTTTGTTTGATACTACATGGGCATTTTTGTTGAAAACTCCCAAATCGAGCAGGAGCATAATGAGTACTGCAATTCCGAATCCGATGATAAGTGTGGGGTGATTGATTAAATGGTCTTCCATTTTTTTTGTTTCAGGTTTGAGGTTTAAAGTTTAAGGTTTAAGGTTTAAAGTCCGTAAATCCATTGTTCGGGATTTAAAGTTGTTGTATTCTGACCGATAGAAAATCTCAAAATCGTTCCTGCCGAACCTGTGTGAACCCTACCTAATTTCTGTTTAAGATTTACTTTCTGTCCTTTCTTTACATAGATTTTATCCAGACTTCCATACACTGTCAAATAGTCTCCGTGCCTTACAAACACCAGTATATAAGTTGGTGTATGAACCATAATCTGAGAAACTTCTCCTTCAAAAACAGCCTGAGCGTCTGCCCCTTCGGTTGTTTTGAAATCGACCCATTTGTTATCTACGTCTAAAGTTCCCACAATAGTAGATTTTTGTCGTCCGAAACGAGAATGTACCGTTCCTCTTTCCACAGGCCAAGGCAATTTTCCCTGATTGGCTTTGAAATTTCCTGCTATGAGTTTTCCTTCGGGAGAAAGGTCAAAAGTGGTCGAAGAAATATTTTTTTCATCGACTTTTTTGCCCTCAGCCAAGGCTTTTTTACGGTTTGCTTCAGCAATAATTTCTCTTTTTATCTTTTCGATTTTTCGGTCAATCTCAGAGATTTCCTGTTGTTTTTTCTTGATGTCAGACAAGTATTTTCGCTTGTTTTTCCCGATGAGTGCCATCAAAGCATCCTGGAGTTTTTTCTCTGCTTCCAAAACCAGATACTCTTTTTCGGTTTCTTTGATCAGTTTTTCTTTTTCTGCTTTTTGTTTTTCGAGAACTCTGTTTTTTTCTTCCAAAACCAATGATTTCTGCTTTACTTCTTCGCCTTGTTCTTTACGAAAATCAGCATATTGCTTCATATACTGAATCCGTTTGTAGGCCTGCAAAAAGTTTTCGGAAGACAAAATAAACATCAGTCTGCTTTGTTCCGAGCGGGTTTCATACGACCTTATAATCATCTGGGCATAATCGGCTTTGAGAGCTTCGAGTTCTTTTGCCAGAGCTTTCAGTTCCTTTTCGTTTTTGGCAATGTCTTTAGCCAAAAGGGCTTCCTGCTGTTTGGTGGTTTTGATGAGTTTTTCGGTAAGGCGGATTTTGGTTTGTTTTTCCTGAATTTTGTCTAAGGTCGATTTTTCCTTCGATTTTTCTGCCTCAAGAAGCTCCTGAAAGTTGCGGAGTTGCTTCTGAATCTGGACTTTTTGTTGTTCCAACTCTTTTTGCTTGTCGATTTGCGAAAAAGAAAGCAGCGAAAACAAAAGAAAAATTATACTAAAACTGTATCTAAACATTCGGAGAAAATTTTGGCAAAGTTAATCAATAATTATTTCGGAATAACCTCGAGGAATCTGATACGGAAAAGAAATGTTTGTGTCAAACTCTACAGATTTATATTCTATCCTGATTTCGTTTTTATCTTTCTGATTTTCAACATTCAGCATAATCGAATGAGGCAAAACGCTTTCATCGTATTTTTTATAGTCTGCATAACGTATCAGCACATTTCGGTTTTGATAGGGTTGTTCTAAAAACTGTTTTTCGAGCCTGAAATTATCCGGTTCAAAAAAGTATGATTTTTTCAGAGGGCTATATATGGTAGTCAATCTGTATCTGTTCTGCTCAACCGAAAACCGGAATTCTTCCTTCTGTAAAGCCTCTATGGTTTTGCCCAAAAGCAGGTTTTCGACCTTTTGATAGTCCAATTCCGTTCCCAATAAATGATTCAAAAACTCATAGTCGCCTTCAAAATATTCTCCGTCAATTTTCTGATAATAACTCACATATTCGGGAGTGATTTTTGCCTTGGCTATCACTCCAATAAGTGGCATTCTGACACTCACCAGAATTTCCTCTCCCCTTCTGATTCTGATATCAACCGTTGGGTTATATATTCCGTATTTGGCATTGCCTTTTATATGCAACGTCTGGAAATCTACTTTATTGTTGTGGTAATTTTCTATCAACCTATTCACAGAAAGCGAAGCATCAGCTTCGGAATAAGCAAGATTTTTTTTGGATTTACACGAAGTTAAAAACAGTGTAAAAATCACTAACGCTATATATTTGTTCACTTGGTTTTTCGTTTATGTAATTTGAATCCTATTCACTTTTCTTATAATTCAGAAAGTCATACAAATACCATTCCTTCAAGGCTAATTTTTGTTCTAAAACGACCAACACCAAAATTGGGATATAGACCAATTCGGTATAACCAAATTCATAAAACGTAAAAGCAATAAGCATTATTACTCTGATGTACTCCAAATAATAAATCCATTTTCGCTGTTCGAGCAAAGCTCCGATGTTGATTAGCGTAATGAGCACCACCAAAGCAACCGCAGTTTTTTCGATTCCGTCAAAATACGAAAAATAAGCACTGAAAAACATCAGTATAAAAGCCACCACAAACAGCTGAATGTTGATGTATTTTTTGAATGTAGAATTAAACTTTTCTCTCGAAGTATTTTTCTGAAAAAACCGTTTTTCAAGCCCCGGTCTGATGTCTTGGTCCATCAGGGCAGGACTTCCGAAAATGACTCTGAGTTTGTTTTTTATGCCTTTTTGCCTTTTGGCAGCTTCATAGATTTCGAGGTAATAGTGAAAGTGTTGCCACAAAAAGCTGTAACTGCCAATCGGATGAGTGAGTCCATATTTCGGAGCTTCTTCTTCCCTTTGGAAAGTGCCGAACATTTTATCCCAAAACACAAACACGTCCCCGTAATTCTTGTCCAGATATTTTTCGTCTGAAGCATGGTGAATTCCGTGAAGCGAAGGGGTTATAAACACATATTCCATCCATTTCGGAGCTTTAATCACCTGAGTATGTGTAAAGAAAGAATACATTCCGTGAGCCACCAAAATACCCATTACCATAGTCGGGTCAAAACCCACCAATGGCAAAGCACACCAAAAAACAGTCCGGATGAGTGCCTGAATGGTGGTGATTCGGGCAGCAGCCGTAAAATTAAACTCTTCACTTTGGTGATGAACAATGTGAGCAGCCCAGAAAATATTGATTTCGTGTCCTAAACGGTGATACCAATACCACACAAAATCTGCTGCCAACAGCAACAAAATCCAGACATACCAATCATTCGGAATGGTGAAAAAAGCATAGTTTTCATAAACCCAGACAAACAGATTGTAGAACGAAACCGTTACGAAAAGATTGAGCAACCGCTCTGCTATACCGATAGTGGTGTTGGAGACAGAACTTTCATATTTGAAAATATTTTCTTTGTTTTTATGCTTGGCATAAAGATATTCCAGATACAGGAAAACAAAAAATGCAGGTGCTGCAAAAGCAATAAAGTTTATTTTTTCCATAGCCTACCCATTTTATTCAATTAGACAAATATAGTGATTTCTTCAATTTTTCTATCGTCTGTTTTCCCCAAAATAAAAATATATAAACAAAATTTCACGAAAACGTTTGAAATTGTTACATTTGCCCATTAAATTCAATACAACTAATTTTTATTTCTTTCTTATGGATCAAGTTTTATACGAAAAGGAACTTTCTTTTCAGGTGGACAGGAGAAGAGCAAGTGTGGAGCTCCTCAAAATCATCAACGACCTTTGGTATGACAAAGCTATCGAATTGGTGTTTTTCAGAAACCAGCTTATCGACCGAAACGTAAGCGATATTATCAACCTTCACGAGTATGCCTGTGAATTTGTAGGCAAACCTATTTCGGTTTTTGACACCGTCGAAATTGCAAGAGAAATTCTCTCGCTCGATTTGCCTCACACCAAATTAGACATCGGGAAACTTACCTATGAATTTCATTTGGAAGACGACAAATATAACGATGCTAAGGCCTTTGTAATCGACAAACTGCAAAACGCAAAAGATTACGTAAATAACGAACCAAAAGACGTAGTTCTGTATGGTTTCGGACGTATCGGACGTTTGCTTGCCCGTGAATTGATGAGCAAAATCGGGAAAGGAACACAACTTCGCCTCAGAGGAATTGTCGTTCGTGGAGCTATTGACGAGAAAAACTTAGAAAAAAGAGCTTCGCTTCTTCGTCATGACTCGGTTCACGGAGATTTTAACGGTTCGGTAATTGCCGATTTTGAAAATCAGGCACTAATTATCAACGGAACGACCGTAAATATCATTCCTGCCAACAATCCTGAAGAAATTGATTATACTGCTTATGGCATCAACAACGCCCTTGTTATCGACAACACAGGAGCTTTCACTACCGAAGAAGCCCTAAGCCGTCACCTGAAATCAAAAGGAGCCGAAAAAGTATTGCTTACTGCTCCCGGAAAAGGCGTTCCGAACATCGTATATGGTGTAAACCACAACGATTATGACCCTGAAACAGTTGATATTTTCTCTGCTGCTTCGTGTACGACCAATGCCATCACTCCGATTTTGAAAGTTATCGAAGATAATTTAGGTGTAGTAAAAGGACACTTAGAAACCATTCATGCTTATACCAACGACCAAAACTTGGTTGATAATTTCCATAAAAAATACCGCAGAGGACGTTCTGCTGCTCTAAATATGGTTATTACCGAAACCGGAGCAGGAAGTGCTGTTGCTAAGGCAATTCCGAGTCTTAGCGGAAAACTGACTTCTAATGCCATCAGAGTACCGGTACCAAACGGCTCTTTGGTTGTGCTGAATTTACAGGTAGAAAAAGAAACTTCTAAAGAAGGCATCAATGATTTGATGAAAAAATATGCTTTGGAAGGTGATTTGGTAGAGCAAATCAAATATTCGCTGAACAACGAATTGGTTTCGTCTGATATTGTAGGAACTTCTGCTCCTGCTATTTATGACAGTAATGCCACTATCGTTACTGCTGACGGAAAAAACCTTGTGCTTTATATTTGGTATGACAACGAATACGGATACAGCCATCAGGTAATTCGTCTGGCAAGACACGTAGCCAAAGTAAAACGATATACGTATTATTAATAGCTTATTGCTTTAAAAATTGTAGCCCCGAAGTCAATTGATTTCGGGGCTGTTTTTTTGATTTTTTCACCTATTTGAGAGTCAATGCTCCCGAAGGGCATTTGTTAACCGTTGCTGCAATTTCTGCAGTAGATGCATTTTCCATTTTTATCCAGGGAGTTTCTCTGGGATTAAACACTTGTGGCAAATTTCTGACACAATTGGCAGAGTGAGTACATTTCCCCGATTGCCAAATTACGGTAATCTCTCCGTTGGAGTATTCTTTTGTGATGTTTTTCCTGTCCATAGCTTTTTTCGTTTAAGGTTAGTCATAATGTTTTATCAACGCTCCTTTTCAGGATTTGATTGTTGTAAAATTATAAAATATTATTGGAGAAAGACAGAAACGACCAAAAAATAAAAGACCCCACTAAATAAATAGCGGAGTCTTCTATTATTAACCAACCAAAACTTATATGTAGAAATCTAACTTGCTATGCGAATCAAATTTCAGTGCAAAGATATTTCTTTTTTTGAAATAAAATCACCTAAAATTCACTTTTAACAATAATTTGACAATACAACGTTTTTGTTAGGTTGGTTTGTTAATGATTTGACAATATTAAAGGCTTATAGCGTTCCTCTTTTTTCCTGCTCTCTTTCGATAGATTCAAAGAGTGCTTTAAAGTTTCCGGCTCCAAAACCTCTGGCTCCCATTCTCTGAATGATTTCATAAAACAAAGTAGGGCGGTCTTCTACCGGTTTGGTAAAAATCTGCAACAAATAACCTTCTTCGTCTGCATCAATCATGATTCCGAGCTTTTGAAGTTCTTTGATATCTTCTTTAAAACGGTGCATGTGTGCTTTTAACCTTTCGGGAATAGCATCATAATAAGCTTGAGGAGGAGTTGACAAAAATTCCACTCCACGAGATTTCAAATCAGATACCGTTTTGATGATATCATCGGTAGCTACGGCAATGTGCTGTACGCCTTCGCCTTCATAAAAATCAAGGTATTCTTCGATTTGTGATCTTTTCTTTCCTTCGGCAGGTTCGTTAATCGGGAATTTGATTCTTCCGTTTCCGTTTGCCATTACTTTTGACATCAAAGCCGAATAGTCTGTATGGATTTGTTTGTCATCAAACGAAAGGAAGTTCACGAATCCCAACACATCTTCAAACCATTTCACCCAAACATTCATCTGGTTCCACCCAACGTTTCCAACCATGTGGTCGATGAATTTCAACCCGGTCGGTGCAGGATTGTAATCTGATTCCCATTTCACATAACCCGGCAAGAAGATTCCGTTGTAGTTTTTACGTTCGGTAAAAACAAAAACAGTTTCTCCGTAGGCATAAATCCCTGATTGAACCACTTCTCCGTTTTCGTCTGAAGTTACTGTGGGTTCCATAAAGGGTTTTGCTCCTCTTTTTGTAGTTTCTGCAAAAGCACTTCGGGCATCTTCAACCCAAAGAGCCACTACTTTTACTCCGTCTCCGTGTTTTTTCACGTGTTCCCCGATTGGAGATTGCGAATTGAGAGCTGTGGTCAATACCAAACGGATTTTATCCTGTTTTACCATATAGGAAGCTCTGTCTTTCAGACCTGTTTCCAGCCCTGCATAAGCCTCGGATTGGAATCCGAAAGCGGTTTTGTAATAATGAGCGGCTTGTTTGGCATTGCCTACGTAAAATTCTACGTAATCTGTTCCCAAAATCGGAAGGAAATCCTGTGCTCCTTCAAAAATCTTCTCTAATCCGTACTCTACTGATTTTAACTCTTGTGACATTTTATTTTAGTTTTTGTTGTTCTTAAAATTTTTAAATTCTCTCTTCTATGTATATAGCCTGTTCATAATAATATAGAGAATCATCATCTTTCTCATATAAAGAGTCCTCTTCTATGATTTGCTCTTCATCATAATCATATTCATAATCGGTTGGCTCTTCCTCCTGCGGATACCAATCGGGATTGTTCAGGTCGAAATTATTAAACATTCCGGAAGAAATCAACGAACCGTACACCAGAAAAAAGCCTGTCAGTATCAAAATGTAAATTCCGCTCAAAACTACCGCTATAATATTCAGCACTCTGCCTGTAAGCACATTGCCCCGACTATTTCGGGAATAAGCCTCAGGGTTTGCCTTATATTCGCTCAGACTTCTGTTGGCTGCCACAAGCCCTACGATACTCAGGGCTAAGGCTGCAAAAACTGTGAGCCCATAGCAACAACAACCTCCGACAATCACCACAAGAGCTGTAATTCCCAAAATAATAGACAGTGGGTCTGCCGGTAATTTACTCTGATTCATTTATACTGTACAAAAAATTATAATGGCTTTTTTTGGGATTATTCGTTATTCTAACCAAGATTGATAATAGGTATCGTCTGCAATTTTCATAGCTTCTTCGGTAACCATAAGCGGTTTAAACGTATCTACCATTACTGCCAATTCCTGAGTTTCGGTTTTCCCGATACTTCGCTCCATCGCTCCCGGATGTGGCCCGTGAGGAATCCCCGCAGGGTGCAACGAAATATGCCCTGCTTCGATGTCGTTTCTACTCATAAAATCACCATCTACATAATACAGAACCTCATCAGAGTCTATATTGCTGTGGTTATAAGGAGCCGGAATTGCCAACGGGTGGTAATCATACAACCTCGGAACAAACGAACATACCACAAAAGCATCGGTTTCAAAGGTTTGATGTACCGGAGGCGGTTGGTGAATTCGCCCTGTTAACGGTTCAAAATCGTGAATTGACAAGGCGTACGGATAATTGTAACCGTCATAACCCACCACGTCAAAAGGATGTGTAGCATAAATCATTTCAAAGATTTCATCCTGTTTTCTGACTTTCATCAAAAAATCTCCTTTTTCGTTATAGGTTTCCAATTCCTGAGGCTGACGGATGTCTCTTTCGCAAAAAGGCGAATGTTCCAAGAGTTGTCCAAACCAGTTTCTGTAGCGTTTAGGCGTATAAATAGGTCGTTTGGATTCGATGATAAACAAACGGTTGTCCTGAGTGTCAAAATCAATTTTGTAAATCATCCCTCGGGGAATCACCAGATAATCTCCGTATTTAAAATCCAGATTTCCCAGAAAAGTTCTGAGTTTTCCGGTTCCTTTATGGATGAAAATTATCTCGTCTGAATCAGTATTTTTATAAAAATAATCGGTAGTGGACTGTTTTGGAGCTGCCAAAACTATATTGCAATCACTGTTGGTCAGCATCACTTTTCGGCTTTCCAGAAAGTCGTTTTCGGGAGTTACCTGAAAACCTCTCAACCGATAGGACTGAATGTGATTGGCTTTGGCAATTTTTGGAGCCACACTATATTGTCTGCGGATTTCCTTTACCTGAGTTGGTCGCTGCTCGTGATAGATGTTTGACGACATTCCGTCAAAACCAATAGTCCCGAAAAGCTGCTCATAATAGAAATCCCCGTTTTCCTTACGAAACTGTATGTGTCGTTTGTGAGGAATTTTTCCAAGTTTATGATAAAAAGGCATATTCGTTTAGGTTTTATTAGACAAAGAATTAAGCACTGTGTTTGAATGTTTCCATAAAACATTACAGCTGAGGTGTTCAGCTGAGAGTATATCACTCGGGTTTTCTTTTGATAAGAAACTTGAGATGAGATAATAATTCTGACCAAGGCTTATTCATAGTTCGACAAATATCGGAAAAAATATGATTGGATAAAAATCATTTTTGAAAAAATCTCAGAGCTAATGTGGTGATTTTTTAATACTTTTGGTGAAAAATAAGGATGAAAAAAGTTTATCTGGACAATGCCTCTACCACCCCGATTCGGGACGAAGTTATCAAAGTAATGACCGATGTGCTGGCAAACCACTTCGGGAATCCGTCATCTACCTACACCTCGGGCAGAAGTGCCAAAGCCCTTATCGAGACTTCGAGAAAACAAATTTCTAAACTCTTGAATTGCAGCTCACAAGAAATTATTTTCACTTCCTCAGCTACCGAAGGCAACAACTGGATTTTACAAAATGCCGTCCTGCATTTGAAAGTGCAGCGAATTATTACTTCAAAAATCGAACATCATGCGGTTTTGAACACGGTTTTAGAACTGGAAAAAACCTACGGAATCGAAGTAGCTTTTGTGAATTTATCAGACAACGGAAATATTGATTTAAACCACTTAGAAGCACTTCTGAAAGAAGAAAAACCAACGTTGGTCTGCCTGATGTATGTAAATAACGAGATAGGAAACATTCTCAATATTGAGAAAACAGCTGTTTTATGTAAAGAATATAAAGCTTTTTTTCACTCTGATACCGTGCAGGCAATGGGGAAAATAAATATAGACCTACAGCAGCTACCTGTTGATTTTTTAATCGGGACGGCACATAAATTTCACGGCCCAAAAGGTATCGGATTTGTTTTTGTACGAAAAGGCACACCTTTAAAGCCTTTATTTTTTGGTGGAAGTCAGGAAAAAGGCATACGGGCAGGAACCGAACCGACTCATCAGATTGTCGCAATGGCAAAGGCTTTGGAGCTTTCTTATACTCATTTGGAAGCTGAAAAAAAGCAGCTGCTTTCGTTGAGAAATTACCTGACAGAGCAATTAGACCTACACTTTTCAGGTTATAAAATAAACGGAGATTCAGAGAAGGGAATTTACAATATTCTCAACATTCAACTGCCATTTTCAGAAGCGATAACTCCTACGATACTTTTTAGTCTGGACATGAAAGGTATTGCTGTTTCCAGGGGAAGTGCCTGCCAGTCCGGTAGTCTTATTCCTTCTCATGTGTTGGAAGAAATACTTCCTGTAGCAGAGCTCAACAAGCCTTCACTCCGCATTTCGCTGGGTTATCAGAATACAAAAGAAGATATTGACTGCCTGATTGAAGCTTTGAAAAGTATTCCGAAATAAAAGAAATTCCTGACAGGTTCAAAATAAAACCTGTCAGGAATAAAAAATTATATTATCAACATAGCGTCTCCGTAGGAATAAAATCTGTATTTTTCCTTAACGGCTTCATCGTAGGCTTTTTTCATCAAATCATGTCCGCAGAAAGCAGAAATCATCATCAACAAAGTTGATTTTGGTGTATGGAAATTGGTTATCATACAATCTGCAATGCTGAATTCATAAGGCGGATAAATGAATTTGTTTGTCCATCCTTTAAACGGATTCAGGGTTTTATGAGAAGAAACCGAACTTTCGATAGCTCTCATCGAAGTAGTTCCTACGGCACAAATTCGCTGTTTGTTGGCTTTGGCTTTGTTTACCACTTCACAAGCCTGTTCTGTGATAATCAGCTCTTCGGAATCCATTTTGTGTTTGGAAAGGTCTTCTACCTCTACCGGATTGAAAGTTCCCAGCCCTACGTGAAGGGTAACTTCGGCAAAATCAATTCCTTTGATTTCCAAGCGTTTCATCAGGTGTTTTGAAAAGTGAAGTCCTGCTGTAGGAGCTGCTACGGCTCCTTCTTCTTTAGCGTAAATGGTTTGGTAACGCTCTGCATCTTCGGGAGTTACGGCTCTGGAAATGTATTTCGGAATTGGGGTTTCGCCCAACTCTGTCAATTTACTTCGGAATTCTTCATAAGACCCGTCATACAAAAAACGAAGGGTTCTTCCTCTGGAAGTCGTGTTGTCAATGACTTCTGCCACAAGCGATTCATCTTCACCAAAATAAAGTTTATTACCAATTCTGATTTTTCGGGCAGGGTCAACCAGCACATCCCACAAACGTTGTTCTTCGTTGAGTTCTCTAAGCAAAAATACTTCAATTTTGGCTCCTGTTTTTTCTTTGTTTCCGTAAAGGCGGGCAGGAAAAACCTTGGTATTATTCAAAATCATCACGTCACCTTCGTCAAAATAATCAATCACATCTTTAAAAAGTTTGTGCTCGATAGTGCCTTTTTTTCGGTCAACAACCATAAGTCTTGATTCATCTCTATTTTCGGGAGGAAACTCGGCCAAAAGTTCTTTAGGCAGATTAAAATTGAAGTGTGATAATTTCATTTGCTTTTTTTTAATGGATTGCAAATATACGATTCTAAAACAGGGGTTGTCAAGTGTTTTACCAAAATTCTTTTTAAAACTCCGCAAACCCACCATTTTACGTTTGGCAATACAACTAAAAATTGTATCTTTGGACAATTCATTTGGTTTTTATTAAGGTGAAAAAATATGGTTTCTCAGATTACACAAGGCATAAAGGTTTCGGTTTTTACTGATTTTGAAGGGGCTTACTTCAGAAATCACCGAATTCACTATGCTTTCAGTTACCGGATTACCATCGAAAACCAAAGCAAAGACACTGTGCAGTTGCTTTCCCGTCATTGGGATATTTTTGATGCTTTGAGCGAACCCGAAACCATTGACGGAGAAGGTGTAGTGGGCAACAAACCCATATTGAAATCGGGAGAAAGTCACAGCTATACTTCGGGTTGTCTATTGACATCTCCTTTTGGAGCGATGAAAGGCTTTTATACAATGGTCAACTTTACCACCACCCGCAAATTCAGAGTGAGTGTTCCGGCTTTTCGTTTGGGAGCTGTGTTTGCTTTGAACTAAGTGGTCAGTTGGCAGCCTTTAGTGGTCAGTTGTAGTTGGCAGTCCATTCAACCTAAAACTAAATACGGAGCATTAAAAAAATGAACCTACTCGATATTATTTTACTGATTTTCCTGCTTTTCGGGTTTGTACGAGGGCTTTGGAGCGGACTCTTTGTAGCATTGGCTTCGTTTGTTTCGCTTTTGGCAGGCATATTCATCGCTATAAAATTCTCTTCTTTTACTGCAACATTTCTTCGGGATAACTTCTCTACCGAGTGGCAACACCTCGAAATCATCGCTTTTGCCATAACGTTTGTAATAGTGGTTATCACAATTATGTTGCTGGCAAAAATACTCACCAAAATTGCTGATTTTTCGGGTTTGGGCTGGCTAAACAAGGTTTTGGGAGGTGTGTTCGGAGTTTTGAAAACTCTTTTAATTCTCAGTATTTTTCTGCATTTTTTCCAGAAAATCAACCAAAATAACCTTTTAGTATCGGAAGAAAAATTAAAGGAATCTTTACTTTATCAGCCTGTTTCAGAAGTTTCTGAAATGATTTTCCCAACACTTTCCCAATGGTTTGATACTGTAAAAACACAGGTTCAGGAACCTGTTTAAAATGCACAAAAAAAAGAGGCTCATTCAAAAAAATGAGCCTCTTTTTTAATCACTTTTCGGTAAAATTATTGACGTAACACATCAATAGATTCGGTGATATATTGTTGCATACCTTCGTTGGGGTTATAGGTAAGTGCTTTTTGGAAATGTTCGATAGCTTTTGTTTTATCGGTTTGAGAATATTGTGAACCCAAAAACGTATGACTTGCCAAAAGCTCTCTTTGTGTTCGGGCTTGTGAAAGCACTTCTTCTCCTTTTTCCTCCACGATTCTGATATAATCTTCATAAAGTGTAACTGCTTTTGCAACAGCCTCTTCCGTATCCATAAAACGGTTGATTTTTGCCCAGTTCAACACGGCATCGTGAGTGGTTGGGGCAGCTTCGACCACATGTCCGAAGGCGATATCTGCTTTTTCTAACCAATAGAGGTTTGCTGTTTTTTCTTCTTCGGTAAACTCTTCTTCGCTTTCACTTTTTTCTGACAACTTGTTGGAATAAGAGAACAAAACCGCATTTCCTAAATAATAGTTGTCAATAGCAAATGATTTTGAGAGGGTATCCTGAGTGGAAAGTACAAACACTTTTGCTGCTGCATCATAGAGTTTTTCTTTGTATAGTTCTTCACCCAAAGTACTGAATTCTCCTCCGGCTGACGGGTCTTTTTCCACTGCTTTTTCCAATTCGGCAAGAGCCTCTTCAAATTGAGCCATATCGGTGATTTCTCCGTCTTTTTTGGCAAGAGCTAATTTGGCTTTGGCCAAAAACAAATAATCTCTGGAGATGAATTGAGTGCCTTTTTCAAAGAAACTGGTCAGGGCTTCCACACTTTCCTGATAATTTTTGTTTTCGTAGGCGGCATAACCCAAATAACGATAAATTCTCGGATTGATTTTATCCTCGTTTTTCATTTTGTTGGCTTCGGCTTCAAGAGTAGTGTAGTCTTCTGTCAGAATCAAGAAATCAGCATATCGCATTCTCGAATTAAGCGAATAATCTGTAAGGCTCATATATTTTTTGTAATATTCCAAAGCCTTGGTAGTATATTCTTTATATTTTGCCGGTTCGTTTACACCCCAATAATAGTAGGTTTCTGCCAATTCACGATAGACAGGACCATAGCTTGGTGCTGCTGATGCCATTTCGTTAAACGAATTGGCAGCTTCCTGAAACGCTTTGGCATTTTTGGTAATCACAGCCATTCTGAGTTTGGCTCTTTTCAAATCTTTGTCTAAAGCCAAAGCATCACGATAGGCTCTGTAGGCATCGTTTACGTTTTTATCGGCCTGATGAGCATCACCCAAAGCAAGATATGCCTGAGCCGATTTGGAATCTGCCTGAATAGCCCGGGTCAAAAATTCGATTGCTTTTTGAGGGTTTTTATTTTCGGAATTGATATAGGCTCTCCCTACTCCGATAAGCTCTTCTGTGTCACGTCTTTTGATTTTTTCGAGAGCTTTGTTGAAGTTTTCGGTGGCTTGTTGAATGTTGTTTTGGTCAAGAGCTATCTGCCCCAATCCGATATAATTAAAATGAGCATTGTCTTTGGCTTGCAGCCCTTTGTTGAGATAAATTTTAGCCGAATCCGTTTCTTTAAGGGTAAGATATACGTCTGCCAGATAGTAGTAATTTTCTCCTTTATCAGCATCAGAGTTTATCATGGATTTGAGAATGGTTTTGGCTTTTTGATATTGTTCTGCATCTACGGCTTGTCTGGCTTGTTGTAAATCTTGAGCCTGTAGCCCCAGACTCACAAAAAACAGGCTTAAAAATGTCATCTTTCTCATTTTCATTGTATCTAAAATTTTAATTATTGAATTCTTTTGTTACGTTTATTTTCATTTGCTCCACCTGCAAAGGTGCAAGCCCCGAAGTCAGGATAATTCGCTGCCCGACATCTCCGGCCACAAAAGAAGCAAATCCCATACCCAAACCGGTTGTTCCCTGATAATTTAACAGATAGACTTCACGGGTGAGCGGGTATAACTTCCTGGCTATATTGACCTGAGAAGGCTTGTAATAATGGGTATCTTCTGTAGTGGTTTTAACATTTTGCACAGCCATAACCGTGATATTTTCCAGAGGTTGCTGTAGATGTTGCGGAGGTTGTGTGAGCCAGTTGACACCCACTACCCCAATGTAACCTTCGTTCTCTGAAATAAACCGAATGAGCTCTTCACTCGATGATTTTGAAAACAGATTCGGGTTCTCTCCTACCCTTACACCTGCCTTTTCACAAAGCAAACGCATCACTCCCGAATTTGGGTTATCAAAAACCAATGCATTGATTTTTCCGGGTTCGCCTTTGATGTATTGCAGCACTTCGCTCAGCTCCACAAGCGTATCGTTGGATTTTTTGTGGGTAATAAAGGCTATGGCATCTATGGCAAAACGGGTAATTCTGGGTTTGACGTTGCGGTTGGTAAAAACAGCTTCTTCTTCGGGTGAAAGCATACGGGTGAGTATCGCAATTCGGGTTGTATCACTCAAAAGAGCATTGATTGTTGCAGCTTCAGACTGACTGCTGATTTCGATATTGGCTCTGTAACTGTGTTCAAAAACATTCACCTGATCTTCCACAACAGGAAAAAGCGATTCGTCTGTAAGCACGGTTACACTACCCGAAACAATGGTTTCTTTTTCCTGCTTGTCTTTTTTACAGGAAAAGAAAACACCTAAAGCAATCAGAAGAAATAAAATTGTCTTTTTCATTGTCTGGGTGGTTATTGGTTAACAGTTATTGGTTATTGGTTATTGGTTATTGGTTGTCGGTTATTGGTTATCAGTTATCAGTTATCAGTTATCAGTTATCAGTTGTCGGTTGTTAGTTGTGCATCAATCTCAAATTTCAAATCTCAAATTTCAAATCAATCCTAAATCTTAAATCCTACTCTCTTTCCTGCAAAAGTCGTATAAACCTCAGAAAAGCATAGACTATCAGCACTATACCCAAAGCAATTCGCTGGGTTTTGGTGAGCTCGAGCGGGAAGTTCTTCCAGAAAATTACTGCTAGCCCCATAAAGAGATAGAGCAGAAAAAAGAACATTCCAAAAACAAACAAAAATCGCTTTTTTGGCGATTTCTGTTTGAAATTATGATTAAAATTCATCATTGAGCCTTTACACTTACTGCTATCGGAAGCGTATATCGGACTCTAACGGGAACTCCGTTTTGTATTCCCGGATTCCATTTTCTCGATTTTTTCAGCGTTCTGATAGCTTCTGCTCCCGTACCGTGACCAATGTCTCGCAGCACTTTGATATCGGTTAAACTTCCGTCTTTTTCTACCACAAATTCCACAATAACGTTTCCTTTGAGGTCTCTGTCAACATTGGGAGCTTTGTATTCTTTTTTTACAAAGTCATAGAATTTTTGTATCCCGCCCGGAAATTCCGGTTTTACCTCTACGGCTACATAAATCTGGTCGTCGTTGATAATATCTGATTTTACTTCAATTTCAGAATGTGTATTGTCAAGCACGATATCTCCGTCATCACTGGCTTCGATGTTTTCGGCACCTGTGATTTTGTCTTTGAAATCGTCAACCGTTTTCATTTCTTCTTCAACGGTTTCTTTTTCCACAATCACCGGAGGAACGTGTTTTACTACCTCTACCAATGTTTTGGTTTGTTTTTGCACCACAGGCTCATGAATGATTTCTTCGGGCTTTTTTACAGGCTCAAGAATCTCCATCATTACGATTTTGGTATCGAGGGTTTCTGCTTGTGTTTCCTCTTTGCCCGAACCGATCATTTTCATAATAACGGGAGTGCTGATGGCTAAAGAAAAAATCACAGCTCCGATAATAAGAGCGATTACAGATACTTTTCCGTTTTCTTTACGTAGCACATAGGCTCCGTACTCTTTATTTCTTCCCTCAAAAATCGTATCAACCCATGCTCCGTTGAATAAATTTATTTTAGGTCCTAACATAGTCTTTTTGTTTTACTTGGTTTAAGCGTCATCTAAACTTACATCACACTTTGATTAATACGCATTTTTCTCGGTAAGCATTGTGACATCTTCATCGGTCATATCAACAATGGCATATTTTTTTTCCTGT
>JBAYSC010000004.1:0-37566 GCA_041676345.1 Flavobacteriaceae bacterium
AATAGTTTGGGTTTTTAGATAACAATAAAATGGTTTCTTTGATGAAATTATTTCTCCGTTTTTCATTCTCTAAATCACCTCCAAAATATCGTTCGTAATTACAAACACTAATTCCAATGACTTTACGGTTTTTACCCGATAATTCAGGTGTGTAACTTTCATAGCAAACCGGTAGTAAAGCTGCTAAATCAAAGGCATTAATAGGTTTGTAATCAAGGTTTAGAGACAAAGCATAGTTATATGATTCGTTATCTCGTAAAGCCAAAAACTTTAATCTTTTCAGGTATTCAATTACTCTTTTTTCATTTTCTGAATTTGCAAAAGGTCCGATTGAAACACCAATAGCTCCATGCTTTAAATTAGAATTTAATAAACCGGCTTTTTGAGCAAAGACGATGTCGCTGAAAGGTCGTATTTCACTAAAAACGGAACCTCCTGCATTAATAAAATAAGTAGCGTTTAAGGCTTCTTTAAAAACGGATAATTTTTGTAATATTTTATTTGAAGTAGATGGATATATCTTATCTATTTTGCGAATGGTATTAGGTAAAACAGCTCCCGAAAAGTAAGCAGGATTTTCGTTTTTCCAGTAAATATGATTTCCCCATGAGGCAATTTCGATAAAAGCATCATCTCCGGTATTTTGAAATCCATAGAAGCCATTAAACAATATTTTATTCATTAATATTTTTTTTGTAATAATAAAGCACTACTAAGTTTGATAAAAAGTAAGCAAGAAACAATGTCAGAGCTATTCCAATATCTTCCCAAAGATAAATAAATAAACTTCCTAATGAAATTAAACCCAAAACTGCTGTTAAGTGAGCAATAAATAAAGGATAACTTATTTCTTTGGCTTTTAGTGCAATAGAAAGAGGTTTTGTGAAAACTACCACAATTTGTGATACCAATAAAATTCCCATTATATAAATTCCGTTTCCGTATTTCTCCTCATAAACAAAGTGGTAAGCAAAATATAATACGGGAATGGACAATAAAAATATGATTATTAACGGAGAAGTAAATTTCGAGTAAAACTCTTTTACAACTATACGTAGATTGCTTACACGTCTGGAAAAAGAAGGAAGAAAATAACTTTCCATCGACATAATCAGAATAGTAAATAAGCCTAAGAGATTCTGTATGGTTCTGGTTTTACTGATTCCCAGTTCACTAACTCCCAAAATATCTCCCAATATGAATATTCCTTGGCTATAACCCCAGAATAAGATTCCCGCCATTATAATCCACTTTGAATAGGTGTAGTGTTCGAGAAAAAATACAAATATGAGCTTTATGTTTTTTATAGAAGGAATAAATGAGCGCTTGTTAAGGAAGCCATTTTTCCCGATAAATAGCAGCATAATTACAGAAGAAACCAAGAAACTTAGAGTATAAACCCATAAAATCGTATTTAAGTCTAATGAATTACCTTTGTATAGTATTAATCCGAAAAAGAGCAAAACCAATATAAAAGAAGAAAAAACAGTATAAATATAGCTCATTCGATTTTGTGCAAAAATGAACTTCTTGAACAAATCATGGATAATCATACTGAAATTAATACCCAAAAAAGCCCAGAAACTGATATTCCCAACTTGAAGCTGAACTAACCAATATCCGATAAAGCTTAACACTATAGCAGACAAGATATTGAGTGCCATTAGCGAAGCTAAATAAGAAGAAGATTCTGTCGGATTTTTTTTAGGAAAAAAGACCAGAATAGGAGCAGACAGAAAATAAGTTGCTAAGATAAAAATCAGATTAGAATAACCGTATGTCAGAACAAATTTGGCAAAAATAGAGATAGAGGCTAACTTAGATAACAAAATAATAGAGCCAAAATTTAGTAATGAAACTAAAACTTGATCTGTTACTACATAATATTTATTTTGAAAGAAGTTTTTTATGCCGAACATTTGATAATAAGGTTAAGACCTAACAAGATAGGGTTCATCACCAATGGCAACAAAAATATTAAATAAAACAGGTTTAACAACTATTTTACTCTAATTTATTTTCATAAAGCAAGGTTTCGAAAATATTAATTTCTATTTTTGTTTAATATCATTCAAATCATAAAAACGATATGAAAACAATATTTAAAAGCATACTAATTTTGAGTGTTTCTATTGTATTGTCGAGTTGTGGAGGAATGCGTTTTTCCAGTATAGCGGAAGCTTCTTTTGAACAAAACAAAAGAATGGCAAGTAATAAAAAAGATTTTGTATGGGGTGTGAATGGTAACCCGTTGAACAACGTAGATTATACACGGAGCGGAAGTATTGACAGAGAACTTAATTTTATTGAAGAACACCAATTTACATTTTATAGAATAGGTATCCGAACAGATTTAGAAGGAAATGTACTTCTGAGTTCGCAAAGATTTTCAGAATTGCTGAAAAAAGCCTCTGAAAGAGGAATCGAAATATTACCGGTTTTTTTGATAAATACTCATTTTGATGAATATAAAATATCTGAAGAAGAGGCATTCAGAAGAGGCAAAAGCCAGATGAGAGGGTTTGCACAGAAATATGGTCAATATATCAATTATTATTATTTAGGAAATGAACAAGAAATTCGTTTCATAAACCCGGGTTCAGACGGGAAATATACTACAGATTATGACCTCAATAAATTCAAAATCGTAGCAGCCTATTTAAAAGGTATGCATGAAGGAGTAAAAGAAATAGACCCGACAGCAAAAGCTATCATAAATAGTGCGGGTTGGTTACATTTCGGATATTATGAATTGCTAAAACAAGCAGAAGTGCCGTATGATATTATGGGATATCATTGGTATTCTAAAACAGATACCTATCGCTCAGATTTTGGTCATGGCAGAATTACAGATATTCTGTATGAACGATATCAGAAACCAATTTGGCTAACCGAGGTAAACCATACACGAGGCAGTCATGATAATTCAGAATATGAGCAGGCAATTATGATGAAGCGACTCATCGACGAATTATATAATCAGAATTATATTGAAGGTTTTTTTGTATATGAACTTTACGATCAGCCCTCCTTGAAAGATCAAGCATGGGCAGGAGACAAAGAAGCTCATTTCGGGATTATTGAATGGAAAAATGCTCCGCCAGATTATTCGGAATATGAATATAAACCCGTTTCAAATGTACTTAGATATGAAATAGAAAAGTTCAATCATGCTAATGAAGATTATACCTATGCCTTATTAAGTGAATTATCCGACAATTCTCCGGAGAAGAATGAGGTAATGTATTGGACAAACAGATTAGATGACCATAAGAATCCTAAACAACTTATAGAAGATTTGTATAAAGAATATATTATTGCTAATAATGAATCTACGATAGCTGAAACGTATCAAAAACTATTAAATAGAAATCCTACTAAAGGCGAAGAAAAATATTGGAAAAGGAAGTTGAGAAAACAAAATCAACCTAACCCCAAGAAAACGATTCTTTTATCGGAGGAGTTTAAGGAGAAAGCTATCTGGAATGGTTATGAACGCAGAACAGGATACAAAAGACTTTAAGAAACTGTTTGAATAGATTTCTTTCTTTCTTCTATAAGTTTTATCAGAATGGCCATACAGAACCAAACTCCATATTGACGGAAAAAGTCGGTTTGAAGCCAGTTTACACCCAGCCCAATAAAAGAAATCAACAAAATAAGGCATAGTGCTTTTTCTTTTTCATTCAGACTTTTTGTTCCAAGTTTACGACTCGTACTGATACAGAGATACACTATATATACAAATAACCCAAAACCGATGATTCCTGTTTCAGAAAGTAATCGGGTGTATATATTATAGGTAGGCGGAAACGAAGTTATTTGTTGGTTTTTATAGCGATATTCAAATTCCCAATTGTCCCGGGTAGCCCAGTTTGGGTATTCGTAGATTTTATGATAGGTTTCCTGCCCCAGACCTACTCCCGTTATGGGGTTTTTCTTAAAGATTTGTAAGGAGGCATATTGCATTCCAAAACGAGTGCGGTTGGATATATCGTGTTCTGTTTTTTTCGTAAAATCAAGTGATTCTATCTTTTTTTCGGCTACATTAATAATCGTTTTGGCATTAAATATAAACAAAACTCCAAAAACCAAAAGAGAAGCTTGAACAAGCCGTATAACCTGTTGTCTGTATTCCGTACTAAAATAAAGAGCGGTTAGAAAAACAAGTAGTTGTAAAGTTACGTTTACCAAAGCAGTTCTTGAACCCGAAAAAAGCATCAGAAAAAGCACCATCAATGTAGGGATAAAACGAAGTTTACTTTTTTCAGTTATAATGTAACTAAACATCCAGGCGGAGATGGTAATCAGATAATTTCCCAAAGAAGGAACTTCATACGTAACGGAGCTTATCCTTCCCAGATTGTCTAAACTTACATTGACAAAAGGAAAGAACTCGAATAATTTTAATATCGGTAACAGTTGTCCTACTCCAAAAACAACTACAGCCGTTTCTATAACTCCGTAAACAAATGCAAAAATAAGCCCGGCTAAAATCACCGTTCGGAAAGTTCTCAGAATTTGTTCCAATGACATTTTCCTGACTACATTCCAAAAAAGAGACAAGAAAACAAAAGCCGAAAGCGTAAGCGAAATAAATTGCCTGACAAATCGGCTAATTCCCGAGGTTTGTTTGTAATAGCTGTCTAAAACGGTTGGAAGGTTAAATAAAGTTGCAATAATTGTCCACAAAATAAATAAGCAAACAAGTTGGAAGATCAGATTGCGATAAGGTAAATTAATTTTACCTTTCAATACAGAATCCACACATAGTATTCCGAATCCTATTAAAAAAAAATAAGAGGCAGCTTCATTCTTGTACTCCCCCAAAAACGACAAACCTTCAAAGTTATTAAACGGAATAAAAAACAGCCCCGCAAAAAACAGTAAGGTATAAATGTGTCGAAGTGTAATCATTGCTCAGGCAGTTCGTTATTAGAAAAACAAAATTTTCCCCAAAAATAGTGTTTGTAGTATGAAAAACGAAAAAATAAGACTAAAATTCTCGACAGGGGATTAACTTATTGCTGCCATAACCCTTTTGGCGATATTGTCGCATCTGCTAAACCCGAATTCAAAGACATTTTTATTGTTAGATAACCGGTAGAGCGTTTCTTTCAGCATTTCTTTGGAGCGATGCAGTCTGATTTTTACGTTGGCAAGGCTCAAATCTAAGGCAGTGGCAATTTCTTTTAAGCTCATATCTTCGACTTCTTTCATAATAAAGACGGCTCTGTACTTCGGGTCTAATTGATCGATAGCACTTTCTAAAAGCTGTTTGGTTTCCTGATTTGCCATTTTTTCTTGCGGGTTTAGGTTCTTTTGATCCGGGAGTTCTAAAATAAATTTGTTTTCGGTATCCGGGTTATAATCACTTAGGTGTACTATTTTTCCTTTCTTTTTCAGTTCTGCCAACGATTCGTTTATGGCAATGCGAATGAGCCAGGTCGAGAATTGCGATTTTTGGTTAAACTGATGCAACTTGATATAGGCTTTTATATAAGTACTTTGCATCACATCTTCAATTTGATTTTCATCATTCAGGTAGCTTCGTATGACCCGATATAATTTTTGATTGTTGCGACGAATCAGAATTTCATATAATTCTTTTTCACCATCCAAAATACGTTGTATAACGGTCTCTTCTTTGAGTGTATGATTGTCACTATCACTTATGTTTATCGCTTCCATATTCCTATTGTTTCCTATTAGATGCTTGGGGAACAATAAAGATACAATAAAATGTATCCTTTTCGGGAAAAGTACATCAAAAGGATATAAACTGTAAAAAAAATAAGATTATGAACACAAACGTACAACTGGTAAAAACCCTTTTAAAATACACTTTCGGACTCGTACCCATCGTAGCGGGATTAGATAAGTTTACCAACTTGTTGACCGATTGGAGTCAATATTTATCAGAAGGAATGACCGGGATGTTGCCCTTTGAGCCTTCCACCTTTATGATGATAGTAGGGATAATAGAAATAATAGCCGGTATTTTGGTTTTAACCAAAACCAGAATAGGAGCTTATGTTGTGGCTGCCTGGCTGACTGCCATTGCTCTTAGCTTAATTTTCAGCTGGAGTTATGTAGATGTAGCCGTTCGGGATTTGGTCATGGCTATAGGAGCTTTTTCGTTGGCAAAACTCTCTGAAACCGAAAATAAATAAATTCCAAATAAACTGCTTTTTAACCATCACCACACTACTGTTGGCTGTGAGGTGGTGGTTTTTTTGTTTTAATCACTCGGGTATTATTTTTGTCTGTATCGGAAAATTAAAGTATTTTTGTGCTATGCAAAAAAAGATGGTTTTTCGGGTTTCGGTGCTTTGTGTTTTGTTTTCTGTTTGCAGCTCTTGGGTTTCTTTTTCACAGGAAATCCACTGCGGATATGATTTTACTTCCTATTTTGTGGTTGAGCCTCGTGAAAACGGAAAACAGGAAATAGTCAAAGGGTTGAAAATTACTTTGGTCGATTTTTTCGGATTTGATTTAATAAACAAAGACAATCAGTATTCCTGGGTGAAAAACAACGAACTGATGCAGTTTTACGAAAACTATAAAATTGACAATAAAGGACAAAAAGTTCCCGATGACGACCCCAACGGAAAATGGTATTTCTATTTTGCCAAAGCGTCTTATTTACTGTCGGTGAACAACGAGTTCAAAGCGGAACAATTTCGCCTAAAAATAGAAGACCCAAACGGAGTTTATAAAACAGGTTTTGTGCCTTTGCAGAGTTTTAATATGTATGTGTTGTGTACGGGTGAAGCCCGTCAGGCACAATTCGGACGAAGAATGAATCAACCCATCAAAGTTGTGCTGGAAAGGAGAGAGATTTAGTGATCAGTTGACAGTGATCAGTTGACAGTCCCGATAGCTATCGGAAGTTATCAGTATTATTTTGAATTTCAAATTGTAAATGAGGAACTAATCAAAAAGCTTTAACCAAATACCATTTTAACCATTCTAAACTTTAAACCTTAAACCTTAAACAATTAACCAATAACCATTAACCAACAACCCCTTGCAGACCACAAAAAAAGACATTCGCAGTTTAACCAAAGAGCAGCTTCAGGATTTTTTTGTCTCGAAAGGCGAAAAGTCGTTTCGGGGCAGTCAGGTCTATGAATGGCTTTGGAGCAAAAGCGTACACTCTTTTGAGCAGATGACCAATCTCTCGAAAGAAATCAGGAAAATGCTCGACGAAAATTTCGTCATCAATTATATCGAACTCCACCAAGTGCAGAAAAGCTCAGACGGAACCATCAAAAATGCCGTCCGTTTGCACGATGAACTGATAGTGGAATCGGTTTTGATTCCCACAGAAACCCGAACCACAGCCTGTGTTTCGTCTCAGGTTGGTTGTAGTCTGGATTGTAATTTCTGTGCTACGGCAAGGCTCAAGAGAATGCGAAACCTGAACCCTGACGAGATTTATGATCAGGTCATAACCATCGACAGACAAAGCAGAGAGCAATATGGCAGACCTCTTTCCAACATTGTTTTTATGGGAATGGGCGAACCCCTGATGAACTATAACAATGTGCTGAAAGCCATTGAAAAGATTACTTCCGAAGAAGGTATAGGCATGTCTGCCAAACGGATTACGGTTTCCACTTCGGGAGTGTCCAAAATGATTAAAAAAATGGCAGATGACGGGGCAAAGTTCAAACTTGCCGTATCGCTGCATTCGGCTATTGAGGAGATTCGCAACGAAATTATGCCTTTCACCAAAAACTTTCCGTTAACCGAACTTAGGGAGGCGTTGCAGTATTGGTATGCCAAAACCAAAAGCCGAATTACCTATGAATATGTGGTGTGGAAAGGCATCAATGACGATCAAAAATCGGTTGAGGCTTTGGTAAAGTTCTGTAAATACGCACCTTGCAAGGTAAATCTTATCGAATATAACCCGATTGATGACGGAATGTTCCAACAGGCTTCCGATGAGGCTCTGGAACGATATATTTTCGCTTTAGAAAAAAATAAGATTGTAGCAAAAGTCCGCAAAAGCAGAGGAAAAGACATTGATGCTGCCTGCGGGCAATTGGCGAATAAGAATTAAAATCGAAAAAATCAAAAAAAATCCTAAATCCTAATTCCTAAATTTCAAATCTCAAATCCCAAATCTTAAATGAACCGATTGCTACTGTTTTTCCTTCTGCCTCTTTTGGGTTTTTCCCAGTCAGACAGCCTTTCTGTGGCTCAAAAACCTTTGAAAGTGGGAGTGGTGCTCAGTGGAGGAGGAGCTAAGGGGCTGGCTCATATCGGAGTTTTGAAGGTTTTGGAGGAAGAAGGCGTTCAGATAGATTTTATCGGAGGAACGAGTATGGGAGCTATGGTCGGAGGGTTGTATGCTATGGGCTATTCGGCTTCACAGCTCGATTCCATTTTTCGGGTAACCGATTTCGATCGTATCGTTCAGGACAATCTTCCACGAAAGGTAAAATCGTTTTACGAAAAGGAAAATGACGAAAAATATATTCTCACTTTGCCGTTCCGCAAGATGAAAATAGGGCTTCCCATAGCGGTATCCAAAGGGCAGAATACCTATAATTTGTTTAGTAAACTGATGTATGAAGCCCGTCATATCAACGATTTTTCTGAGCTCCCGATTCCGTTTTTGTGTATGGCTACCGATGCCGAAACAGGCGAAATGGTATTGCTCAACAAAGGCAATCTGGCTCAGGCTGTGGTGGCAAGCGGAACTTTTCCCACACTGTTTTCTCCTGCCGAAATCGACGGACAATATCTGATTGATGGCGGAATTGTAAACAATTTTCCGGTAGAGGAAATCAAAAAACTCGGAGCCGATATCATCATCGGGGTTGACGTTCAAACCGGACTGATGGATAGGGAAGAGCTCAATTCGGTTACCAAAATGATTATGCAGGTAATCAATTTCCAGATGTTGCGGACTATGGAAGAAAAAATGAAACAGACCGATGTGTATATCAAACCCGATATAACCGATTTTAATGTGATTTCATTTAAAGATGGTGAAAAAATTGTAGAAAACGGAATCAAAGCAGCCGAACCTTTCCGGGAACAATTGCGGGAAATTGCAAAGCAACAGCAAAAAACCGAGCAGAAGTCCCTTTTGAAAAAAAACCGCTCGGAACTCCGTAATATTTCGGCTATAGAAATCAAAGGAAGCACCAACTATTCCCGTGCCTATGTGTTGGGGAAACTTCACCTAAAGCCCGAACAACCGGTTACTTTTGAAAAATTCAACGAGGGTTTCAACCGCCTTAATGCTACGCAAAACTTCCGAAGCATCAGCTACCGCTTTCTCAAAACCGATGAGCAAAACGACAAATTGGTGGTAGAACTCCGGGAAAATCCCATCAAGACCTTCGTACGTTTCGGGCTGCATTATGACGAACTTTACAAAAGCGGATTGCTGGTGAATCTTACCCGCAAAAACCTGATTTTCAAGAACGATGTCATCTCAACCGATTTGATTCTCGGAGATAATTTCCGCTATAACCTCGATTATTACATTGACAACGGTTTTTATTGGAGTTTTGGGTTTAAGTCGAGATTCTCTCAGTTTCAAACCAATATTCCCGCAAGCATTTCACAAACTTTCCCTATTCCTGCTGACTTGAAAAACATCAACGTAACCTATCGTGATTTCACCCAGCAAGCCTATTTACAAACGCTTTTCAAACAGGTTTTTGTGGTTGGGGCAGGAGTGGAGCATAAGACCATAGACATCAATTCTGAAACTATTACCATAAACGGACAGGATTTCAACAACGTTTTCGACAGTTCCAATTTCCTGAATCTCTATGGCTATGCTACTTTAGACACCTACGACAGAAAATATTTCCCGAAAAAAGGAGTTTTTTTTGACGGTTATTTCAAATGGATTCTCAATTCGACTTCTTTAGGAGACGATTTTGGTCGTTATTCTATCGCTCAGGGCGAATTTGATTACGTAACCACGTTTTTCGACAGATTTACCGTTTCCCTGCAAAACGAAATGGGTTTTACCCTGGGTGAAAGCGATGGTATGCTCGATTTTATACTGGGTGGCTATGGCTATCATTCCATAAACGGTTTCAAGCATTTTTACGGGTATGATTTTCTGAATCTTTCCGGAAACAGCTATATCAAAGGAAGGGTAGGGCTTGATGTGGAGGTTTACAAACGCCATCACCTGAATTTCTATGCCAATTTTGCCAATATCGGAGACAATATTTTTGATCAAATCGACCATTGGTTTGCCCTGCCCAACCACACCGGTTATGCTTTTGGATATGGAATGGAAACCGTTATCGGACCTATCGAGCTGAAATATTCCTGGTCTCCTGAGGTAAAACGGGATTTCTTTTGGGTAAATGTAGGCTTTTGGTTTTGATTCGGACTCTTCTAAAATATAGTCTCATTATTTTTCTGATTTTACAGATTATTGTAATAAGGATTATGGCTTTTTTTCCTGAATTTGTCGAAAAATACTATTCCAACGGTCTTTACCACTATTTATCCGCATATTCCCGAAAAATGTTTGGCGTTGTGCCTTTTTCGGTAGGCGATGTGATGTATGGAGTGGTTATACTCTGGCTTTTATGGCTGATTTTCAGAATCAAAAAATCCTTTACGTGGAAACGGGCAGTCGTTGGTTTGGCAAACGGATTTTCGGTTTTTTATTTTCTGTTTCACCTGTTTTGGGGAATGAATTATTACCGTGTTCCGCTTACAGAAAAAATGAATCTGACCTATGATTATACCTATCAGGATTTGACAGACTTTACCGATAAACTCATTGCTGAGGCAAATGCCCTTCATTTTCAAATGACGGGAAATGATTCTCTCAGAGTCGATAACCCCTATTCCAACACAGAAATTTTTGAAAAATCCCTTAACGGATACCATAATTTAGCTGAGCATTATCCTGATTTTGCTTATTCGACCTTGTGTGTAAAAAACTCGTTGCTTTCGACTCCTTTGTCCTATATGGGTTTCGGAGGTTATATGAATCCGTTTTCGGGGGAAGCTCAGGTGAATGCACTGCTCCCTAAATATACGTTTCCCACCACTACACTTCACGAAATGGCACACCAGATTGGGTATGCCTCGGAGAGTGAGGCAAATTTTATAGGTTATTTGGCTTCGGTTTATAATGAGGATAAGTATTTTAAATATTCAGGGACTATTTTTGCCCTGAGATATTGTTTGCGAAACATCGAACGAATGACACCCGATAAGCTGGAGGCTTATCTGTCTAAAATAAACCACGGAATCCGGCTGAATTTTGAGCAAAGTCGGGAGTTTTGGGACAGTTATCAAACTCCTGTAGAAGCTGTTTTTGAAGTGTTTTACCATAATTTCCTCAAAGTAAATGCTCAGGAAGAAGGTCTGGAAACCTATAGCAAATTTATCGGACTTTTGATTAGTTTTCAGACTTGAGACCTCACAGGTTTCAAAAACCAACAACCGATTAACCAAATAACCATTAACCACTTAACCAATAAACCAATACCCCCCATGAACCTGTTAAGCTATCTCGAAACCATCATCACACCCGAGCGAAAAGAGCGGTTTATCGAAATATTACAACACCGAACCAAGCATTTTACCGTAGCTGTAGAAGATGTCTATCAACTTCATAACACCAGTGCGGTGATGCGGAGTTGTGAAGTTTTCGGAATTCAGGAGCTCAACATAATCGAACAGCGTTTCGGTAAAAAAATCGACAAACAAATAGCGATGGGAGCTCAGAAATGGGTAGATATCAAAACCCACAAAACCAGTTTGGATTGTCTGGAAGCCTTACGGAATAAAGGCTACCAAATCATTGCTACGACACCTCACAACGACTCGGTTTTGCTGGAAGACTTTGATATTTCAAAACCTTCGGCTATCTTTTTCGGAACCGAAAAATCAGGACTTTCGGACGAGGTGATGCAAAATGCAGACGGCTACCTCAAAATCCCGATGGTTGGGTTTACCGAAAGCCTGAATATATCGGTTTCGGCTGCTATTATCATTCAGAACCTTACACAAAGACTTCGCAGTTCCGACATTACATGGCAACTCACTCCGGAAGAAATCCTCGAAAAACGATTGGATTGGGCAAGAAAATCCATCAAAGATATTGACTTTATCGAAAGGCGGTTTTTGGAGGGACATATTTGAACATTTGAACTCATTCTTAAAGACCTAAAAATCACCCGAAAGGGTAATTTTTTTGTATATATAGGTAGTATAACTTTGTCCTAGTGTTAGTTTAATAAAAAAGTTTTTCTCAATAACCTTCCTGATTTCTATTAAAAGCACATATTAAATAGCACTCATTCAAAATGTATTACTCAATAAATCAAATATACTATGAAAACAAAATTTTTAATACTAGTAATAGCATTTGCCTATATGGTAAAAGGCTGGGGGCAAGAAGGATATTATAATATAGGTTTTGAAAAAGACACTATACGTGTGGAGAAAAGCGATAAAAAAGATGTAATAATTCCTCTAAAGCTAAAAACTCTTATTTTCAAAAAGCAGGAGTGGAAAGACTATTTTGTGAGAATACAAATAGACGAAGAAAATACAACTCTCATAAAATCAGATTATGAAATGATGAAATTTGAAAGGAATTTTTCTCAACTGGAAAATGAAACTATTTTTTTTGTTTTAAAAAAAGACTCAATAGAAGATAGAACACGAAAAATAACACTCTCAATTAATTCTATAAAAAAAGATACATTAAAAGAAGAAAATGTAAATGAAAAAAATAGTGCTGATAATAAGAAAATTGTTATTGTTGTAGAAAGCTCTTCAAAAGAGTCTGAGTCTTTAAGTGATTATAATATTTTATCTTATATAGGAACAAACTTTGATATGGCAGAGGGGAAAACAAGAGCCCAAAATTTATTTTTTGCAACTAATATTTTTATGCATCCACAAAAAGAAAGAAATAAACTAGGCTTTTATTTAAGTTTATACGGAAATAGAACTATGAGTGATATAGATTCTACAGGAAATGTAAGAAACACTTATAAAATTGAAAAGCTTACAGACAGCACATATGTAGAGTATACTTCTCAAAACAAAATGATTACAACAAAAGTTTCTGATAATATAGGAGCTTATATAAGCCCACTTATAAAAATTTTTAATTCCCAAAAAAACAATAACGATGTAAATTTATATTATTCTCCTTCTTTGGAATTCGTATGGAGAAGAATAAGTGTTACCCGAGAGTTCAAAAACCCTACAAATTTAGATTCTATCATAATAACAGGAACAATTCCGGGCAGTCTGGAATTAGACAAAATACATAAGAGAGAATATAATGAGTATGCTTTTAATGCTGGAGTATTAGGCCTTTTTCTGAGTTATGAAAACAAAGATATAAGTGTTAGGGTTCACGGTTCAGTTGGTTATTCGTCTTCTTTTTATCCAAAATTTTCATCATCATCAGAGGTAATTGCTGAAACAGATAGAGTTCACGATATATTCTTTTCAGGGAGAGCTTGGATTACAGAACCAAAAACGGGAATTACACTACAAGCGGAAATTATAAATACGTCAAAATATCCTCGACCGTATTTTGGAGTAACATTATCTAAAGCATTTAGGTTAAAAGAATTGTCAGGTTTTTTCTCGCCCATAACAGATAGATAAGTAAAATTCTTATGTTGTTAAAAACAATATACCCTTTCAGATGTGTAATTCTGAAAGGGTATATTTATATAGTTTTATAAGATTATTCCACATCATCAGCCAAAAGCTCGGCTACGTCAAGCACT
Organism: Flavobacteriaceae bacterium; assembly: GCA_041676345.1. Classification (GTDB taxonomy): domain Bacteria; phylum Bacteroidota; class Bacteroidia; order Flavobacteriales; family Flavobacteriaceae; genus Flavobacterium. Next base: position 13,764 of record JBAYSC010000004.1, read on the forward strand.
CTGATATTTCCTTCTTTTTCTTTGAATTTTACTCCGTCTGTAAGCATGGTGTTGCAGAACGGGCAGCCTGTAGCGATAATTTCGGCTTGGGTTTCCATAGCATCTTCCGTACGTTCTACGTTGATGTCTTTGTTCCCTTTTTCGGGTTCTTTAAACATTTGGGCTCCTCCTGCTCCGCAACAAAGTCCGTTTTTTTTGGAACGCTTCATTTCCACCAGTTGAGCATCGAGTTTTTCGATAAGTTCTCTCGGAGCTTCATAGACGTTATTGGCTCTTCCCAGATAGCAGGGGTCGTGAAAGGTGATTTTTTTTCCTCTGAATTTTCCACCTTCAACCGTTAGTTTTCCTTCTGCCAAAAGTGATTTCAGAAATTCGGTGTGGTGCATCACTTCATATTTCCCTCCCAATTCAGGGTATTCGTTTTTGATGGTATTAAAGCAGTGTGGGCAAGCCGTTACGATTTTTTTTATTTCATAGGCATTCAATACTTCAATATTGGTCATCGCCTGCATCTGGAAAAGGAATTCGTTTCCGGCTCTTTTGGCAGGGTCTCCGGTGCAGCCTTCTTCGGTGCCCAATACGGCAAACGAAACTTTTGCTTCGTTGAGAAGTTTTACGAAAGCTTTGGTAATTTTTTTGGCCCTGTCATCAAAACTGCCCGAACAACCCACCCAAAATAAAACATCGGGTTGTTGCCCCTGAGCCATCATTTCTGCCATTGTTGGTACTTGCATAATCTTTTTGTTTTTCTTGTTTAATCGGTTAATCGATTAATCGGTTAATCGGTTAATCGGTTGTGCCTGTTTCACTCTCTGTCAATTGATTACTGAACACTGACCACTAATTCTCGTCTTTCCAATTGAGTCTGTCCATTTGGTTATACTGCCACGGAGCTGCATTGTTTTCGATATTGGTCATCATATTGTTGAGCTCCATTGGGGCAGCACTTTGCTCCATCACCAGAAACTGTCTCATATCCATAATTATCGAAAGCGGGCTGATGTTCACCGGACATTCTTCCACACAGGCATTACAGGTCGTACAAGCCCAAAGCTCTTCGGGAGTGATATAATCGTTGAGTAATTGTTTTCCGTCATCAACGAATTTTCCTGCATTTTTGGTGATGTTATTCCCGATTTCTTCGATGCGGTCACGGGTATCCATCATAATTTTTCTCGGAGAAAGTTTTTTACCCGTAATATTTGCCGGACAAGCAGCCGTACACCTTCCGCATTCCGTACAGCTATAAGCACTCAGGAGTTGAAACCAGCTCAAATCAGTTGCATCGCTGGCTCCGAATTTGACAGGTGCAGCATTTGGGTCAACAGCCGGAACTGCATAAGGGTCTGCATTCGGGTCCATCATCAGTTTTACTTCTTTGGTAACCTCTTCGGAATTTTTGAATTTCCCAAGTGGGTTTAAATCAGCAAAATAAGTATTCGGGAAAGCCAATAGAATGTGCAGGTGTTTGGAATAATACAGATAATTCAAAAATGCCAAAACCATAGCAAAATGTCCCCACCAACCGATTCTTTCCAAAACGTGAAGTGTTCCGTCAGTCATTGAGCCAAATAGGGCAGGGCCTAAGTGTTGGGTTACGGCAAAACCGAAACTGCCTTGTCCTTCAAAGTGTGAAATGCCTCTGTTGTACAAAACTTCATCGGTTCCGTTCATCGTAAAGATACAAGTCACTAAAATGATTTCCATTATCAGAATCAGGTTGGCATCTTTTTTAGGCCAGCCTAAGAGTTCCGCTTTGTTCAGTCGGGGTAACTTCAATAAGTTCCTTCGGGATAAGAACATGATAGTAGCAATGAGTGCACAAACCGAAAGCACTTCGATAAAGCTGATGATAAAAGTATAAAAACCTCCTAATGAGGGTTTGAAAACTCGGTGAGTTCCGAATAATCCGTCAATCAGGATTTCGATAAGTTCGATTTGAGTAATAATAAAAGCCGCATAAATGGCAAAGTGCAATAGAGCCGGGATGGGCTTTTTGAACATTTTTTTCTGCCCGAAAGCCACCAGCAACATATTTTTAAAGCGGGCTTTTGGGTTATCCGTACGGTTTACATTTCGACCTAACTTGATGTTTCGGATGAGTTTTTTGATGTTTTTCACGAAAAAACCAACTCCTGCTATGAGAAGTAAACCAAAAATGATGTTAGAAATGATACTCATAAGATTACTCGTTTTCTTGTGGTGCTACATAGGGTTTGTTTTTCTTTCCGAATACCGAAATATTGACATATCGGGTTGGGTTCAGGCGAACGTCCTGCAACAGCAATTCTAATTCTTTGGAGGCATCAGAAAGGTTGTTGTACATCGTTTCATCTTTCATCAGCTTACCTAAAGTACCTTTTCCGGATTCCATATCTGCCATCATTTTATTGACATTAGCCAGAGTAGATTCCAAATTCTGTACGACTTTGCCTAAATCGGCTTGGGTCAAATCATCGGATATTTGAGCGAAATTTTCTGATGTTTTGTTGAGGTTGCTCATCATTCCGTCAATATTCTGCTGATTAACAGTAAGCATTTTGTCTAATGTTTTGGAGGCAGAATTCAGGGTTTTCATCGTTTGCGTAAGCTCTGCAATGGCAACCGAAAGGTTTTCCTTGTTTTTTGCATCGAGCAAAGTGTTGAAATTATTGAGCAGACTGTCTGCACTTACTAATGTGTTTTCTACTTTTTGCTGAACGGGAGCCAACTGACCGCCTGCTTTGGCAATCATTCCCAAACGGACAGCACTTTGAAGCGTATCTTCATTTTTGGCTAAATTGCTATCTTCAAGATTCGGGACAAGAGCAATTTGTTTTCCTCCGATAAATCCGGGTTCATACACTTCGAGTATACTCGATTTCGAAATCGGGAAATCGGTTTTTACCTGTACTTCGACTACTAATTTTCCTTCCCGGTTGATGGCTATACCACTCACTTTCCCTATGCTCAGTCCGTTTAAGGTTACCGGAGCCGAAGCAGACAGCCCTTCAACATTCTCATATACTACATAATAATTTTCGTAGGAACTAAATAAATCCTTTCCTTTTAAAAAACTGTATCCCCAAATAAAAAGAAGCAGGGCAGAAAGCACTAATAATGCGGTTTTAATTTCTCGTGTTAGTTTCAAAACGTATCTATTTTTTGCAAATTTAATATAAAAATCGGAGGGGGCTTTGTTAGAATGGGTCTAAATTAGTTGTCGGTTGTTAGTTATTGGTTAATGGTTAATAGTTGTCGGTTGTCGGTTATTGGTGGGGTACGTCAGGCTGAGCTTGTCGAAGCCCCATTTTAGTATTCAGTTGTTAGTTAATGGTTATTGGTTATTCTAATCTCATTAAGTCGAAATACATAAACCGGTGCTTTTCATTTTCATCGGAATTGAGCAGAAAAATAAAATCATTTTTTAAATACATTTCAATCTGTCGGGGTTGATTATAAGCATCTAAAATCAATAATCTGCAAGCAGGTTTATGCTCAATAAACGTCCAGCCTTTGATGAAATCCAATAATTGATGTGAAATTCCTTTTCCCTGATAATCCTTGTCAACGCCTAATCGGGTAATTTTAACCGCAGGGTATTGTCTGATTCTTTTTTCGTTAGGCAGTTTTATTTTACGATGTAGTTTATTCCAGATTGAGCTTTCATAGCCTAAGTCATTTAAGCAATCATTTGAAATAGAAAAAAAGGCAATAACTTTATTGCCCTCCCTAAACAGATATGTATTTGTTATTTTTTCTGATTGAAATTTTTTGGAGTCTTCTTTAAAAAACTCGTTCATTTCAATGTCATTGCAATCAAAATCAGTCAAATCATCATCTTCAGTTAATGACGAAAATGAGAAATCAGATAAATCCATAACCTAAACTATGCTTTTTTAGCCATAATCTTACTGACTAAAGCAAACATTTTTTCTTTCTTTGCTTCAGAAATTTTATTTGCTTTACTTTTAGAGATAACAGCATTAAATTTTTTAGATTCTTTTCCCTTTAAAGCAGGTGTAATATTCAATATTGTTGCCATAATTATTCTTCTTAAACATGCTTAAAAATAAAGCATCGTGCAAATATATACAAAAAAGTAATACGTTTATATCTAAGCTTTCACAACTGACCACTGACCACTAAATACTGACCACTGACCACTACTTCACCCGTTCCCCATCTTTAAAAGTAACTATAAAAGCCGTAGTATAACCTTTGTCTTTTGCTTCTTTGAGCAGTTTTTGAGCCGTTTCGTGGCTGTTGGTTTCACCGTAATAATAGCGGTAGAGACTTCCATCTTTTGTTTTGGTGATGGTGTCCAATCCGTTGAAATTCTGTGGTTTTGTTTCTAAATTGGTTCCGCTTGCCGCAATCTGGATTTTATAAACCGGGCTGTCATGGTTTACTTTTTCAGGTTGTTTTTCGGTTTGTTTCTCAGGTTGGGCTTGTTCGGGTTCTATAACAATTTCAAAAGGCTCAGAAAAAGCATAGTATTCGTTTTTGTAATTGACAATCGCCTGAGCTATGGATTGAGCCAACTGGTTTTGTCCTTTTTCAGATTTGAGGTATTTGGCTTCTTCTGCATTCGATAAAAAACCAAGCTCTGTCAAAACACTTGGCATAGAGCAACCGTGAAGCACATAGAAAATATCTTGCTTCACTCCCCGGTTGTGTCGCTTGAGATCGGTTGTGAAGTTTTTCTGAATGTTGCTTGCCAGATGAATGCTCTGGTCTTTATAAATTCCCTGCATCAGCACCATCCCGATGACTGATTCGGGGTTGTTCGGGTCATATTTCTGGTATTTTTCCTGATAGTCTTCCTCCAAAAAGATAACGGAGTTTTCCCGTTTTGCGACTTCCATATTCGATTTGTCTTTGGAAACCCCCATCACAAACGTTTCGGTTCCGTAGGGTCTTGAGCTGTCGTTGGAGTTGCAGTGTATGGAAACAAAAATGTTGGCTTTTGCTTTGTTGGCAATCACCGAACGTTCTTTCACCGGAATAAAAACATCGGTTTTTCGGGTGTAAACCACTTCGATATCTTTGTATTTTTCCAGAAGTTTCCCGACTTTCAGGGCAACAGGAAGTACAACATCTTTTTCTTTCACTCCGTTTTTTACGGCTCCCGGGTCTTCACCTCCGTGACCGGCATCGAGCACAACTTTAAACTTTTCATCCGTTTGCGAAAAAGCGGTATTCGCTACAAAAACCAGAGAGAACAGAAGTAAAAGCCTGATTTTTAGATTTATTTTATTTATCATAAACAAAAGGGTTATAATTTTTGTAAACCTGTATGGTTCTAAAAAATATGTGTAATTTTGCCAGGTTCAAAAACTGAGCCATACATTTTACAAAAATAGTATTAAAACCATTGCAAGCAAAGTTATTTCATATCGTTTTTACGGCTTTTTTCTTGAGCTTTTTTTCCATAAAAGCAGTTGCTCAGGAAAATCCGAAGAGGGAAGTAGGTATTGCCCCGACCCAAATACACGAGGATACTTTGCAGCAACCTGACGAACTTTTGCAGGAACTTCCAAAGCCCAACGACAGCCTGAGAGTCGCTGCCGACAGCCTGAAACCCAAAAAGGGAAAGCTCGAAGATATGATTTCCCGAACGGCTAAAGATTTTAATACGGTTAATCAAAAAACAAAAATCTCCCGACTTTATAATCAGGCGAAAATCACCTATCAGGATATGGTGCTCGAGGCAGGTGAAATCATTATTGATTACAGCAAAAGCGAAGTCTATGCCAAGGGAATCGTAGATTCAACGGGTGCTTATACCCAACGACCTGTTTTCAAACAAGGCAATAATGTGGTAGAACCCGACACCATAAAGTTTAATTTAGACACCAAAAAATCCAAAATCTGGAATGCCCGAACCGAGCAACAAGACCTGAGAATCAAAGCAGCCGAAACCCGAAAAGAAAACGACTCCACCTACTACATGAAAAATGCGATTTTCACTACCTCAAAAGATATTGAAAATCCCGAATATTATTTTATTACCCGAAAACTCAAAATGATTCCGGGGGAAAAAGTAATTGTAGGACTTACGAATATGGTGATTATGGATGTTCCGACACCTGTGGGAGTTCCGTTTGCTTTTTTCCCGACCACCACCAAAAATACTTCGGGTTTTATTGTGCCTACCTTTGGTGAAAACAACCGACAGGGTTATTTTTTGCAGAATGGAGGTTATTATTTTGCCCTTTCAGACCATTATGATTTGGCTGTGATGGGCGATTATTACACCAACGGAAGCTACGGACTTCGGTTTGAGTCGGGTTATGGCTGGAGGTATCGCTTTCGTGGCAACATAAACGTGAGGATAGAAAACCTCATAACGAGCGAAAGAGGGCTGCCCGACTATGCCAAAACCAAGATTTACAACATACAGTGGAGTCATCAGCAAGACCAGAAATCGAGTCCGAGTTCGAGGTTTTCGGCTTCGGTGAATTTGGGGAGCAGCACCTATTTTCAGAACTCTATCAATCAGATGAATGTGAGCTCCCGGATGAACAACACCATGAGTTCGTCTATCAACTACTCCAAAACCTTTGATTCGCAGCCTCAGGTGAATATGTCGCTAACGGCTACGCATACGCAAAACACTCAGACCCAAAAGATTGATATGACTTTGCCCACCCTGCAACTCAGTGTGGACAGGATTTATCCGTTTGCCTCGAGAGACGAAAGCAAAAAGGGAATCATCAAAAACATCAATCTGCAATATAACCTCAGTGCCAAAAACAGTTTTTCTACGACCGATTCGCTGTTTTTTACTCCCGAAATGTTTAAAGATGCCAAAACCGGAGCCCAACACTCGATTCCGTTAAGTACCAATTTTAAGGTTCTCAAATATTTCAGTATTCCGCTTTCGCTAACCTATAACGAAGTCTGGACGATGAAAACCATCAGAAAACAGCGGAATTTTGAAACCGACAGAGACTCGATTACAGAAGTCAACGGCTTTGACCGCTTCGGAACCTACAGCTTTAGCACCAGTGTAGGGACTACGATTTACGGAACTTTCGACTTCGGAAAAGAACGCAAATTTCAGGGACTCCGACATACGATTCGTCCTACGGTTTCCTATAATTATACGCCTGCTTTTGACGAATATTACGAAAATTATCAGATTGATGCTATGGGAACCACCATGGCAGAATATACCCGTTTTGAAGGCGGACTTTACGGAACTCCCGGAAATACTTATGCCAGCAGCCTGGGCTTTACCCTGGCAAACTCTTTTGAGGGGAAATTCAGAGACCGGGATTCCACCAAGGTCGAACCCAAAAAGATAATGCTGCTGAACAGCCTGAATTTCTCCACAGGTTATAATCTGGCAGCCGATTCGCTTCGATGGCGGGAGGTCAGCCTAACAGCAGGAACTACCCTAATGGACGGAAAACTCGGAGTCAATTTCAATGCAGGTTTAGACCCCTATGCTTTGGATAATGCCAACCGAAGGATTGACCGATTTAATATCGACAACGGAGGAAGCCTTTTCCGACTTACCCGAGCCAACCTTACTCTGAATTATTCCTTTGCCAGTACGGATTTTTCGGGTAGGGCAGGAGGTAACAACCAGCAAGGCGAACGAAACGGAGGCAGAAGCGATGATTTGTTTGGTGCCGATATGGAAAGTAACCGGAGAAATCAGCCACAACAAGACCAAGACGATGATTCATCGAACCTGAGCGAATTTTATCACCTGAAAATTCCGTGGGACATCCGTATTGCCCATTCACTCACCTACAACAACACCTCCCGACAAAATGAGATTGTCGGAAACTCCCTGATGGTCTCCGGAAATGTCGATTTAACCGATAAATGGAAAATAGGCGTCTCCACCGGATATGACTTTGTGCAGAAAGGAGTTACCTTTACGCAATTCCGCTTTGAACGAGACCTGCTCTCCTGGAGAATGGACTTTTCGTGGGTGCCTTTTGGTCCCAACAACCACTGGGGCTTTTTTATCGGGATAAAATCTTCGATGCTGCAAGATATTAAGTGGGAAAAACGAAGAACCCCGGATCAGCAGTTGTAGGGGGTAACAGGTTTTCCCGATTTCTTCCAACTAGCGGCAAACCGTTATGTTTAATCCCAAGAGGCTATAATTTCATTGTTTTTCTTTGCCTGCATATATTCTTCGTGCAAAGATTTTTTCATATTCGTTCCGATTTGCAGAATGCCACCTTTGATAAAACCATCATAAATGATTTGACCTTTAAACGGAAGAATATTCAATTCAAGAATGGCGGGATAGCTTGGTACTAACTTATCAAACGGGTCACTCAATGCTTTGATGGCATAAAATTTTCCATTATTTATGTTTTTGAAAATAGCGTGTTTAGACAGGCATTTTAATAACACAAATTGCCCGTTAATACTTTTTCTAAATCCTTCTAATAGTATAAGTTGGTTTTCAGGTATTTCGGAGGCATCGCCAATACACTCGTTTAATATTTCCTCTTTGTTTTCCAGAAAAGCATCTCTACAAAGTGCTTTTTCTTGGAAACCCATTCTTAAAAAATCTTCAAATCCCGTTTCTTCATCTAAGATTCCAGTATAATATCCTGCAAAGTAAAGCAGATTAAGATGTGTGTCCAGGTATTCGTAGTAGTCTTTTTTTGATAATATCATATCTCAAACGATATTTTTTTTAAGGGTTGCATTTTTGCTTTGGTGTCCAAAAGTAATAAAATGTTTTTGTTTGCTAAAATTTTTAGAAAGGCTTCACAGGGCAAACTCATACTTTTTATTTCTGTAAGACTATATATGTACTATGGCTTTCCGCTTTGTGTGGCTTCGTGACCTTGTGCCTTTGTGGTAAAAAAGTAATGCCACAAAGACACGAGGACACAAAGAAAAATAATAAATAATGACCGTAAGTGTTGTTTAGAATTGAACTTTGATGTTAATTATAAAAGTGTGAGTTTGCCCTGAAAGGCATCAAGGGCTGTGTTGATTTGATGCCGCAAAGATTGAAAACATTCTGATACGGAAATAAAAATGTCCGTATTTGTCCACATTTGTCCGCAAATGACCGCATTTGTCTGTGTTTGTCCGTAATAAATTTAAAAAAATCGCTGTAGCCCCTGATTTTGCTGGAAAGTTGAAAATTAAAAATCACTTTTCTATAGCCATTGTATAGCCGTTGTATAGCCATCCTATATCCATTGTATATCCATTCTATAGCCGTTGTATAGACCTCGTATATCCCTCGTATATCCAAAACCCTAACTATAGGATAGGGAAAATTAACCGTTTTTTGAAGAGGTTGATTTATATAAAACAGACTAATAAGTGCTTTTTTGATAATTTTTAGTGAATTATTTATATTAAAATTTTCTTAATATATAGAAATATTTTTTTTATTTTTGGGGTTGAAAAATATGTGGGGATTTTGCTTAATCAATTGGAAGTAATTACTATATCTACGGTTGGGTATATTTATAAGTTGGTGGTAGTGCTATTAGACGTTTCAGCTAATATTCATTACTCCGACTAAAAACGATTGAAAAGTATTTCCTATCATATAATTAAAATTTGAATAGCTGTTATAATATTAATAATATATACCTTTGTAAAAAATAAAATAATTAAATAAATGAGCTAAAATAAAGAAAACAAACATATAATAACATAGCGTTTCGCTTTAAAAATTTCCTGTATCTGAAAGGTCGAAAATTTCAAATAGCACAGGGAGGTAAGAGTGGAAACGCCTACGGTAAAGCGTGGGCGTTCCTTTTTACTTTGTGCTATCGGTATTCGACCACCGCAGATACGAGTAAAGGGGATTAGCTCACGTTCTTTTTACCTAAATATGATTACACAAGAAATAAACCAATTAAGAGACGGATATATAATAGATTATATTTCAGGCGAACAAGTAAAAGCAACACCTGAAGAAATTGAAGCAGTACAAGTATTTTCAAAACAATTAGTTGAAGATTACGGCTACTCAAAATCACAAATCCAAACAAGACCACAATATCGAGTTAAGGCAAGTCCTTCGGACTTGACAAAATCCTATCCGCTTGATATTATCGTATTTTCGGACGACCAAAAAATTGACGAAAACGAATACATTATTATCGAGTGTAAAAAGAAAACTAGAAATGACGGAATTACGCAACTTCAAGATTACCTCAAATTTTCAAATGCTTATATCGGAGTTTGGTTCAACGGAGAAGAACGGATTTTCCTCAAAAAAATAGAGAAAAATGGAAAAGTTTACTTTGAAGAAATCCCAAACATTCCAAACAAAGGACAACGACTTGAGGATATTGGAAAATTCAAACGAAAAGACCTAAAACCGACACATAATTTAAAGGTAATTTTCAACTCAATCCGAAACCATTTAGCAGGAAACGCAACAGGAACAGGACGAGATGAAATAATTGCTCAACAACTTATCAATCTGATTTTCTGTAAAATATACGATGAACGTTTTACAAAATTAGACGATAATGTTTCTTTTCGTGTCGGAATTGACGAGGATAAAAAAGTTGTTAAAGAACGAATTCAAAAAATATTTGAAAAAGTAAAAACCAAATACAGCGAAGTAATCGAAATTGCAGACAGCATTACACTTGATGCTGAAAGCATCAAATACGTTGTCGGAGAACTGCAAAACTTTTCACTTATAGAAAGCGAACGAGATATAATCGCAGATGCTTTTGAAACTTTTATCGGTTATTCGCTTAAAGGTGCACAAGGTCAGTTTTTCACACCAAGAAACGTCATTAAACTAATGGTTGAAATCATCAATCCTCAACCTGACGAATTGTTGATTGACCCAGCTTGCGGTACAGGCGGATTTTTAGTTGAGAGTTTGCGACATATTTGGAAAGTATTGGACAAAAAAGCCGAAGAATATGGTTGGAGCGAATTAGCACTCAAAGAAGAAAAAATATCTTCTGCAATCAAGTGTATCAAAGGTTTAGAGAAAGACGACTTTTTAAGCAAAGTTGCCAAAGCATATATGGCAATTTTGGGAGACGGAAAAGGCGGAATATTCTGCGAAGACAGTTTGAAAAATCCAAACGAATGGAAACCAACGACAAGACAGCATATCAACTTGGATAAATTTGATGTTTTACTTGCCAATCCGCCATTTGGAAAAGACATCAAAGTAAAAGGCGAAGAAAAATTAAAGCAATTTGATTTAGCATATAATTGGAAAAAAGAAATCAATACTTTTTCCAAAACCAACAAACTCAAAAAAGAAGAAACTATCCAAATTCTTTTCATTGAACGTTCTTTGAAGTTGCTCAAAGACGGAGGACGAATGGGAATTGTTTTACCCGAAACATTTTTTCACGCACCAAAATCAAGATACGTTTTGCATTATATGTTACGCAACAACAACGTAACTTGGATGTTGGACTTGCCACACAACACTTTCCGACCACATAACAACGCAAAATGCGTTGTCATTATTTTGGAAAAGAACCGTCCGCAACAAGAATTTATCAATATGGCAGTTGCCGAAGAAATCGGGCACGACCATCAAGGAAAAGAAATTTACCGTTGGGATTACATCAAAAAAGAAACGAACAAAACCGAACTTTGGGACGATATTCCGTTAATTTTAGAAGAAGTCGAAAACAAGAAATTTGACAAATATGTTTTCAAAGTAAAAAGCCAATCGGCTTTATCCAAAAATATTTTAGTTCCACGATATTATTGGCAAAACAAAATCAAAGAAATTGAAAATATTGCCGAAAAACAAAACTTAAAACTTGTACCGATAAAAGAACTTTTAAAGAAAGGAGTTATCACAAGTTTTGACGGACACGGTTCGCCACCAGCCGAATACAAAGGAAAAGGTGAAATTCCTTATGTTCGTGTGAAAGACATTGTAAATTGGGAAGTTTACAAAGACCCGACCGCCAAAATTACGGAAGAAATCTATCTTGAAAAGAAAGGTAAAAACAAAGACCTTGAAGCAGGAGACGTGGTTTATGTAAGACGTGGAAGTTACCGAATTGGAAGTGTTGCAATGGTTTCTCCTTTTGACAAAGAAGGACTTTACACAAGAGAAATTTTGGTTTTGCGAGTAACAAACGAAGAAAACGAATATGGACTAAATCCATATTACCTACTCTATTTGTTGTCGCATCGCTTAACACATTTACAAGCCAAAAATAAAATTCTAATTGAAACAACTTTACCCAACATTGCTGACCGTTGGAAAGAGTTAATGTTGCCAATCGACAAAAATCCTGAAAACAGAAAAGCAATTACCGAAAAAGTAAAAGCCGTAATTACAAGCAAATGGGAAGCAATCGAAAAAATTGACAACTTGAAACAAGAACTTGGGGATTTGGTGACGTAAAATAAATAGAGGTAAATTTACCTCTATTTATTTGTATGTTCTGTAATTATCATTATATTTGCGGTAAATTTACCTTTATTCGAGTAATGATAAATAACATTTTAAATAAAAGTTTCCATTATGAAGGCCCTTCTCTTGAAGATTTATTCAAAGAGAAATTAGAACTTTCAGGACTGACAAAAACTCAATTTGAGAAATTGTCAGGAATGGAAAGAAGAAGTTTAGACGCAATTTTAGACAAAACCTCTAAACAAACTGACATCGTCAAGTTAATAAAACTTGCTGAATTTTTGGAAATAGATTTTAATGAACTTTTAATTATCCATTTCAACGACAGACCACGTGAAGAAGTGAAAGAACTTCAATCTTCAATGGACATAACTTTCATAAATAAATTTTTTGACTTAAAAACTTTAATAGGGTTAGGCTTCATCAAAAAGAATGATTCATTAGAGGTCTTGAAAGAGAGAATTTGCAAATTCTTTAATATTGATTCTATCTATGAATATGACCGAGAATTAAACGATGCTCTTTATAGCAGAACAAAAAAATCTTTTAGTGATAAAATGAAAGATTTTTGGATTAAATCAAGCTATAAATATTTTGAATTAATTGACAACCCAAATGAATATAACCGACAAAGTCTTCTTGATTTAATCCCTAAAATAAAACCTTATACTCAAAATATAGAATCGGGCTTATTAACAGTTTTTCAAGCATTATACAACATTGGGATTACAGTAGTTTTTCAACCGTCTTTACCAAAAACACAAATACGAGGAGCAACTTTTTTAATGAATAATAAGCCTTGCATTGTAATTACAGACTTTAATAAAAATTATGCAACAATTTGGTTTGCCTTAATTCACGAATTACACCATGTTTTATTCGATTTAGAAACAATCGAAAAAACAAATTATCATTTATCGGGAGAACCCGATTTGTTTTTAATTCAAGAAGATAAAGCGAACGAATTTGCTTCTGAATATTTATTGTCATCTGAAAAAATGAGATATATCGAGAAGATGATACATAATAAATTTATGGTAGAAAAGTTTGCAAAAGAATGTCAAATACACCCTTGTATAATTTATTCACAATATCAATGGAGACAGTCCCAAATAGGTAATGATTATTGGGAAGCATTTAAAGAACATTTTCCAAGTATAAAAAACATAACAAAAAAATTAAATGTTTCAAATTGGGATGTTGAATCAATAAAAGAAACAGCTTTAAAAGTAAGGGAATTATTAACTGTATAAAATCATAAATAATGAGCGATAAAAAAATAGACAAAAACAAAGTAGAACGGAAACTTTCCAAAGAAGATTTGGAGAGATTAGAGATTTTACAAAAGTCAGAAGAAATAAAAGGGGAACAACTCACTATTAATCTTGATTCGGAACTTGTAATTGAAAATCAAGCAGAACAGCTTCTTGGACAGAAAATAGACGACCCTGTGCAAAAGTTTCAGTTATACTATCACGGACTTTCAAAACTTCTTAAAGACAGCTTACCTAAGGGAAAAGAATTTGAAGATGTAAGAAGAATTGTTTACGATGAGAAAAACATACTTATCAATAGAGGTGCTAAAAAAGATGAAAAGGGAATTAGAGGAAGTGACGGAAGAATGGCATATGTTGAAGATTTGGAAGAAGCTATAAAAATTGTTGCAGATTGGACAAGTAGAAAAGGAACTTCTGCGGAACTTTTTATGGCATTTTGGGAGAAAAATGAAGAACTTGGATATGGACATCAAGACTAATCTTCGCAAAGCCGCAAAGCGTCAGCTGTGAATAAACCCTCTTTTCTTCTATATAATCAACTCTCACAAAGCAATATCCTTGTTTTCAGCCGTGCTATTTGATTAGTTCCAAAAATAATTGGAGCTAAAAACAGCTTTAAATAGGTCACTTTTATAAAAAACAAACTCCAGCTGAGTGCACGAATCCCCGCTGGTGCACGAATCCTTTCGTGTACCATAATAATTAAGTATCACACGATTGAAATCGTGCGATAGCCGTGCAGAGCATCAGTAAAATAACAACCCAACATTTTTTTATGATGCAGTATTTCATTAAGTATATTGATTGTTGAGGTTGTAACAGAAGTAAAGGTTGAGGGAGGCTAAATACTATCAGCCATTTTTATTTCTTTCGATATTCAAATTTATTCTTTATTTCATTCATAAAATAAGCCCCTTGAGCAGGTGAACTCATCAACTCTTCAAACACTTTTTCCGGTACATCAATATACTGATAAATTGCACCGTGATGAAATTCTATTTCTAAGATTTGTGCTTCTTTGTCATAACCAATAGTTGCAATGTTTGAAGACGCTACCGGAATCCTTTTAATTCCTGAACTATTATCATATGAAATGATAAGGAGGAGTTTTTTACCTGTTTCGGTGGTATAGTACTTTTGATTTTTACTTGTGGGTTTATTGGGTAATGTTAGATTTAACCATCCTGCTTCAATGAGCGGTTTTATATGATGGTTATGATTTTTGGTGTTTTTATACAGTCCTAATTTTTCAAAGATTTCATCTCTTGATTTTGAGTCTTGACAAAATATCAAAACCTTTTTAATACTCTCGCTGATTCGCTCTTTAATGATTTCTATCTCTCTGTCTCCCAATTCAGAGACGGAGAGACTAAGATAAGTGTTTATCTGGTTTAAGTTATTGATTATATTAGGGTTATCTTCGTCTCCTTCCGGTTTATTTCGAGAGCCTAAGATGAGCCCCCTACTATCGCACGACAATCCCTTAATTTAATGAGATTGTTCGTATGGTAGCCGTGCTAACAACAGCAACCGTTGACAACTCCCTTTTTTAAAAACAATTTTCAAAAAGATAAACATTCAACCTCTTTTAAAGCGATTTAGCGGTAGTCGTTAAAAATTATTTATAACAAGGCAGAAGTAATAAAAAACCATAAATCGCAGTTATATTTTGCAGGGGCATCAGTAAAATAACACCCAACATTTTTTTACAATGCAATTACGACAAGATTACAACAAGATTACGACAAGATTACGACCAAATTACGACCAAATTACGACCAAATTACGACCAAATTACGACTAAACTACGACTTAATCACATCCCAATTACAACCTGATTACACTCCTCGACCAAAACCTCAGCTGTCAAAAACGATAGAAAAACAGGCGGGCTTTACAGAAGAATTTCATCAATAATTTAATTCTTAATAAAGTTTTCATACTTTTGTTAGTCAAAAAAAACAAACAGATGTCTGTAGCAAAAAAAGATTACAAAAGGATAACCACCCGTTCGTTGTTTGAGATGAAACAAAACGGAGAAAAGATTTCGATGCTCACGGCTTATGATTTTACCATGGCACGAATTGTTGACGAAGCGGGAATTGACGTGATATTGGTAGGCGATTCGGCAAGCAACGTAATGGCAGGGCACGAAACCACGTTGCCCATCACTTTAGATCACATGATTTATCACGCTTCGAGTGTGGTCAGGGCTGCCAAACGCAGTCTGGTAGTGGTTGATTTGCCCTTCGGGAGCTACCAGTCTGACCCGAAAGAAGCCCTTCGGTCTGCCATCAGGATTATGAAAGAAAGCGGAGGTCATGCCGTCAAACTCGAAGGCGGAAGCGAAATCAAAGACAGTATCAAAAAAATCCTCAATGCAGGTATTCCCGTTATGGGACACCTCGGGCTCACTCCGCAATCTATCTACAAATTCGGAACCTATACCGTACGGGCAAAAGAAGAACAGGAAGCCGAAAAACTCCTCGAAGATGCCCGCCTTTTGGAGCGAATCGGGTGTTTTTCGCTGGTGTTGGAAAAAATTCCCGCTCAATTGGCAAAAAAGGTGGCAGAAAGCGTTTCCATTCCGGTTATCGGGATTGGAGCAGGCAACGGAGTGGACGGGCAGGTGCTGGTCATTCACGATATGCTGGGGATGAACAACGAATTTAACCCGAGATTCCTCAGACGCTATTTGAATCTCTATGAACTGATGACCCATGCCATCGGGCAATATGTAACCGATGTAAAAGCCGTTGATTTCCCGAACGAAAACGAACAGTATTAGTGTTCAGTTGTCAGTTATTAGTGTTCAGTTGTCAGTTGTCGGTTGTCAGTTGTCAGTTCAGTCCCGATTAACCAATAACCATTAACCGATAACCAATTAACCGATTAACCATTAACCTTTAACCAATAACCATTAACCAACAACCAATTAACAATTCCTCCTCCCACATGACTATAAAAACCCGCCTTACCCTAATGAGTTTCCTGCAATTTTTTGTGTGGGGAGCCTGGCTGATTACCATTGCTAATTTCTGGTTCGGAACCCAAGGTTGGGATGGCACACAATTCGGACTCGTATTTGCCACTATGGGCTTTGCCTCCATTTTTATGCCTACCCTAACCGGAATCATTGCAGACCGTTGGCTCAATGCCGAAAAGCTCTACGGAATCCTGCATATTCTCTATGGAATCACCCTTTTCTCGCTCACTTTTGTGGAAACGCCTTCGGTGTTTATCACCGTGATGTTTGTAGCGATGTGTTTTTATATGCCTACCATCTCGCTCAGCAATTCGGTTTCCTATGCAGCCCTGAAAAATAACGGAGCAGATGTGGTCAAAGATTTTCCGCCTATCCGGGTTTGGGGAACTATCGGATTTATAGTAGCGATGTGGGTAACGAATCTTACAGGCAGCAAAGCTTCCGAAGATCAGTTTTATATAGCGGGAACCATGGCTTTATTACTCGGAATTTATGCTTTTACACTTCCGAAAACTCCCCCTCAGAAGCTGATTAAAGAAAATGCTTCGCTTTCCGAAACATTAGGACTTGAAGCTTTTAAACTCTTCGGAAACTATAAAATGGCTTTGTTCTTTATTTTTTCTATGTTTTTGGGTGGAGCTTTGCAGCTGACCAATGCCTACGGAGATGTTTTTCTTGACGAATTCAAACATTTTCCGAAATATGCAGATTCTTTTGTAGTGAAATATTCGACCATTATTATGTCGATTTCCCAAATTTCTGAAACCCTGTTTATTTTGGCAATTCCGTTTTTCCTGAAAAAATTCGGAATCAAAAAAGTAATGCTTTTCAGTATGATTGCCTGGGTTTTGCGTTTCGGTTTTTTTGCCTACGGAAGCCCTGACGGATTCGGGCTTTCGCTCATTATTCTTTCGTGTGTGGTTTACGGAATGGCTTTCGATTTCTTTAATATTTCGGGTTCTTTGTTTGTAGAAACCAATACAACAGCCAAAATCCGCTCTTCTGCACAAGGATTGTTTATGATGATGACCAACGGATTCGGAGCTGTTCTCGGAAGTGTCGTTTCGGGTTGGGCTATTGACAAATATTTCACAAAATCATTTAGTAATCCAACGGAATTAGCAGGATTTCTTCAAACAGAGCCGAACAATGAGGCTTTGATTCAATTTATTTATAAGCACAAAGGTGTTTCTATTTCATCAGATGAAACTTTCAGTAATCTGATTATGATGAAAGACTGGCATAATATATGGATTTCATTTGCTATCTATGCCCTTATAATAGCTGTTTTGTTTGCTCTTCTTTTCAAACACAAACACAATCCTGACCAGTTGGAGAACATCAGCCACTAAAATATGCCTGAAACCAAAAAATATAAAATCTGTCTGGTGGGGAATATGTTCGGTAGGGGAGGTTCAGAAAGGGCACACTCTAATCTGTCAAAATTCTTCCATAAACAGGGCATTGAAGTACACAATGTTATTTTTGAAGACGGAGTTGAATATGACTTTTCGGGCAAACTTCTCAATCTGGGAAGGGTAAAACACACTACGGTTTACGGGAAAATAAACCGCTACAAACTGCTCTATGACTACATCAAAAAACACGGTTTTGATTATGTGATAGACCTTAGATACAGAGGTACGTTTTACGGAGAATACGTTCTGGCAAAACTCATTTTCGGGCAAACCAACTACATTCCCAGCATCAGGGGTTTTCGTTTGTATGGTTATTTTACCGACAAAGATTTTATTGCCAAAAGGCTCTTTACCAAAGCCTATGCGATTGTTGCGGTTTCCAAAGAAATGGAAAAGGAAGTCCTGCTAAAATACGGCTACCAAAACCTGACAACCATTTATAATATGGTAGAAACCGACACCATCAGAGCACTTTCAGACGAAAAAATAACCGAAAACCTTGATTTTCCCTATATTATGACTTTGGGTCGAATGCACCCCGACAATATCAAACAGCAGGACGAGATTATAAAAGCTTATTCCCGCTCGGTTTTGCCTCAAAAAGGAATCAAACTATTGTTGGTAGGCGATGGCGAAAAAAGAAAAGACTTTGAGCAGTTGACCAAAGAACTTAATCTGGAAGATAAAGTGATTTTTACAGGCTTTAAAGCCAATCCGTATCCGTATTTGAAAAAAGCGGAATTTATGGTTTTGGCAAGTAAAAATGAAGGCTTCCCCAATGTACTCTTAGAGAGTTTTGCCTGTGAAACTCCTGTGGTGAGCTATGATTGCAAAACAGGCCCCAACGAAATCATCACTCACAACCACAACGGACTTCTGGTGGAAGACCAAAACCCGCAAAAACTGACAGAAGCGATGAACCTGATGGTGGAAAATCAAGAGTTATATCAGTTTTGTAAATCAAACACCCTGACCACCGCCTTGCAGTTTTCACCCGAAAATATTGGCAAACAATGGTTGGAGCTGATGAAATACTGAAAATGCTTACATTTGTAAATCCAATATCCTATCAATGAACCACACAAAACTCCTTTCACTCCCGAAAATCGAAGACCACAGAGGTAATTTATCTGTAATCGAAAAAGATACGATTCCGTTTGAAATAAAAAGGGTGTATTATCTGTATGACGTTCCCAGCGGAGCTGAAAGGGGAGGGCATGCACACAAAGAACAAAACGAAGTGCTGATTGCCTTGAGCGGAAGTTTTGACGTAGTTCTCAATAACGGAAAAACCCAAAAAACCGTTACCCTCAACAAACCCAATCAGGGATTGCTCATTGGCAGCGGAATCTGGAGAGAGCTGAAAAACTTTTCTTCGGGTTCGGTGTGTCTGGTCATTGCTTCCGGTGTGTTTGACGAAGACGATTATATCAGAGAATTTGAGGAGTTTCTTAATTTATTTTTATAAATGCCTGAAAACAAGAGATATAAAATAGCTTTGATAGGCTATGATTTGGGCACAGGCGGTGCTGAACGATCAATGGCTAACATATCTTTTGTGTTGAGTAGTTTGAACTATGACGTACATTTGGTAATTTTCAACGACCGAATTGACTGCCCTTTTCAGGGAAAAATGCATAGTATAGGCGAACAAAGAAGCAAAAGCGAATTTTTTCTGAGCCGTTATGCCTATAAACTCAAACGTTTTTTACGACTCAAAACATTTTTTAAAACAGAAAAACCCGACGTATTGATTGACTTTCGTTTCAGAGAAAATACTTTCCAGGAGTTACTGATTTACAAACTGTTATACAAAGGAATTCGGGTGCAGACGGTGAGGAGCGGAGCTTATTATTTTTACCTTTTCAAAAACAAATGGCTATCGAAATATATTTTTAAGGATTTTGAAAAAATAATCTGCATATCCGAAAAGCAAAAAAAGCGTATTGAAAAAGAGTTGGGTTTTACCAATCTTACCGTAATTCCGAATCCTACCAATCCTGAGCGAATCGAAAAGCTGCTCAACGAACCTTTAGAAGTAAATTTTCCGTTTATAGTGGCTGTCGGGAGGCTGAACCCCGAAAAGCAGTTTGATAAGCTGGTTGAGACCTATGCTAAAACCCTGTTGCCCCAAGCAGGAGTAAAACTTTTGATATTGGGAGAAGGGCAGGAAGAACACAAAATCAGAGAAACTATTAAAAAACTGAATGTAACCGAAAAGGTAATTTTAGAGGGCTACCAAAGTAATTCGTTTACGTATATGAAAAAAGCCCTTTTTTTGGTGCTTTGTAGTGAATATGAAGGGTTGCCTATGGTGTTGCTGGAGTGTTTGAGTTGTGGTACTCCCGTGGTGGCTTTTGATTGTTTTTCAGGACCTTCGGAGATTGTTGTGCAGCATCAAAACGGAATTTTGGTAGGCGACCAAAACTTTGAAGAACTTACAGAAGCTATCAATCTCCTCTATTCCGATAAGGTTTTGTATAAAAAGTGTAAAAATAATGCCCTGAGCAGTGCAGAGAAATTCAGACCTGAAAATATTGCCCGAAAATGGGAGGTATTGCTACAAGAATTAACCCATAAAACCCAATGAAAATCCTTCATATCACCACAAGAATAGACGGTTCGGGAGGTTTGCAGAAAACCATTTCCGTACGGCTGAATTTTTTAGCCCGAATGGGATATGAAGTGCATTTAATAACTACTAATTCTGAAAATCAACCGATTTATTTTACTTTAGATAAAAGCATAAAACATATTGATATTCAAAATGTTTCGTCTTTTTTTAGATATAGAAAACTCATAAAAAACCTGCATAAAACCATAAACCCTGATATTGTAATTGTTTCCGATAACGGGTTGAAAGGCTTCTTGGTTCCTTATTTTCTGCCTAAAAAAACAAAGACAATATTTGAACTTCACGCTACCAAAAGCCTGATTGTTCAGGAAAGTAATCGGTGGTTGCGGTTTTTTGGGATTACCGAATTTCTGATAAACGTTTCTATCCGAAAATTTGATGTCTTTGCTTGTCTTTCGCTAAAAGAAACCGAGTTGTGGAACACCAAAAACACCGTTGTAATTCCGAATCCTGTTTCTTTCACTTCTGAAAAACCAAGTGATTTGACCCGTAAAAAAGTAATTTTTGCAGGAAGGCAAACCCTAATAAAAGGTATTGATTTACTGGTTGAAATCTGGGAAAAAGTCCATAAAAAACACCCGGACTGGTCGTTGGAAATCTACGGAGAAAATTCCGATGAATATCCTGTGCAAAAGGTTATCGACAAAAAAAACCTGACGGCTTCGGTTAGTGTTTTTGAACCGGTTTCAGATATATCAAAAAAATATTCCGAAGCCTCACTGCTTTTGCTGACTTCCCGTTTTGAGAGTTTCGGTCTGGTGCTTGTTGAGGCAATGCACTGTGGTCTGCCGTGTGTGGCTTTTGATGCTCCTACAGGTCCTTCTTCCATACTAAAAAACAACCATAACGGTTTTTTGATTCCTTGTTTTGATACCGAAATGTTCAGTCAGAAAATTATAGAATTGATTGAAAATGAAAAACTGCGAAAGCAAATGGGAGCAAATGCTCTGAAAAGTACGGCAAAATTTGACTTTGACAGGGTTATGGATAAATGGCTGATGCTTTATCAGAAGCTAAAGTGAACAAAGATAACCCAAACGGTATAAATCAAACAGGAATAAACTCGGCTTGGCAGACAGCAGATTTTTCTCCATTTTCTTTTTAAACAGCCTGTGCAAAAATGAAAATATAGGGCGAAGTCCGATTTTTTTTAGCTTCATATAAACCTTTGCTATTTTTACTTTATTGACATCTATACTGTTGTTATGTATCAGAAAATGAAGGGTTTCCATACTTGTTTTTGCTTTGGTTAGAAACACTTCCGAAGTATCTTCATTCAGGTGAAAAACAGGATTATCAATGAAAGAAACCTCAAATAGCTTCATTATTTCATAAGTAAAGATAATATCTTCATAGCCATAAAAACGGATTTTTTCGTCAAAACCAACCTTTTCAAAAACCGTTTTATGAGCCAAAATATTGATAATCATATAGCTTATTTTGCCCTTTAAAACATCTTTATACAACAAGGCTTCTCTGTGATGACCATACTTCCAACGCAGGATTTTATCCTTTTCGGGTCTCTCGTTTTTATAGGCAATTCCACCCGAAAAATATTTAAAATCAGAAGATTTTGTTTGCTCTATATAAGTAGAAATAAACGTGTCATTCACAGGAAAAACATCTGCATCAAGCAGTAGCAACCACTCATACTTAGCTGATTTTGCCAACAGGTTCCTGATGGCACTTCTGCCTATGTTTTTTTCCAGAACCGTAAAACTGCAATGTGCTAATTCGTTGATTTTAGGGTTGTTGAAATTCTTTTGTGAAGCATCGTCAAAAACCAGAATCTCAAAGGCGATATCCGCTTTTATAGCCTGTTTATACAGGTTTTCGACCAAGGAAAAAACATCGTAATTATAGGTGGGAATCAGTATCGAGAGCAAAATCGGTAATTTTTGCACAAATCTATCAAATTATTCTAACTTTGACAATTTAAGTTTTTGTTGATGAAATACAGTATCGAACTCATACGGCTTTTGGCCGTAATCCTTATAACTCTTACACATACAAGGCATTCCCTGACACAAGAAAGCACACTGACTTATTTTCTGGCAGAACAACTTCCTACTATCGGAACCGTGCTGCTCTCGATAGTTTCAGGGTATTTATACCGAAAAGTCTCGTTTGACAAGCCCAAACTGTTTTTCAACAAAGTAAAAACCCTGCTCATTCCGTTTTTGATTGCCAATTTGCTGGTGCTGACCTTGGTTTTGGCAGCCAACTATATCTTCGACATTAACTTCCTCAACAGGCTTAGTTTTGATAGTTCTTTGCTCACAGAAGGAGTTTTAGCGTTGAATTCCCCGCCTATAAATCCGCCTACCTATTTCATCAGAGATATATTTATGATTTTCGTACTGATGGAATTTGTGAGGAACAGAAATCTTTATATGTTACTGATTATCATTCCGTTGCTTGTCTTTGGTAAACTGCTTTTGCGGTATGACATACTGCTGTTGTTCCTTTTGGGAATGGCAATTGCCCATTATGAAGTCTTTTTGAACCCTTTGAAAACCAAACTTATGATTTGTGTAGTTTTGGTTTTGTTGAGTGTGATTCTGATTGCCCAAACCGATGTGACGGTCTATAAATATCCGATAGCTTTGCTGATTTTTATTTTGGCTATCAACTGGAAAGTGAAGTTTTATAACGTAGGTTCTTATTCCTATTTGCTTCACCTGTATCATTCCCCGATTATTGTCGCTACCTATCCGGTGATTGAGAATATAACCGAAAATGATTTTCTGAGTGTTTTGATTCAGGTAAGTATTTCGTTTGCAGTTGTTTATCTTTTATATAGGCTCACCCGAAAAGTGGTGGCTTTGAGGGTTTTGTGTGGCTATAAATAAAAAAAGCTGTCCGAAAAAGACAGCTTTGTTTTTTTGAGCCTCCAGAGGGATTCGAACCCACGACCCCGAGATTACAAATCACGTGCTCTGGCCAACTGAGCTATGGAGGCGTTGCTTAATTGCGAGTGCAAATATAGCTAAGAATTTCAAAACTGCAAATAATTAAATTAAAATTTTTACATCTTTTTTTTAATCGGCTGATAGCAAATCACTTTGATAGCTTTGAAAAATGAACTTTGGATAAAATATTTTTTTTCTCACAAAGCAACAAAGCGATTGTAGTAAAAAAAAT
>JBAYSC010000005.1:0-36957 GCA_041676345.1 Flavobacteriaceae bacterium
ACTCCATGTTGACGGAGCTTACGGAGGTTTTGTCTATCCGTTTAACAACAAAGAAAGCAACCTGAATTTTGCCAACCCCAAGGTGAGTTCGATTACCATTGATGCTCACAAAATGTTGCAGGCCCCCTACGGAACCGGAATTTTTGTTTGCCGAAAAGGGCTTATCGAAAATGTTCTTACAAAAGAAGCCGAATATGTCGAAGGGATGGATTTGACTCTTTGCGGAAGTCGCTCAGGGGCGAATGCTGTGGCTGTCTGGATGATTCTCTTTACTTATGGTCCCTATGGTTGGTTTGAAAATGTGAGTGTGCTTCAGATGAGAACCGCTTGGTTTTGTAAGGAACTTGACAAACTCGGAATCGAATATTTCAGAGACCCGTTTATGAATATCGTAACTATAAAAGCCCACTACATTCCGGAAGAAATAGCCGATAAGTTTCAGTTGGTTCCTCAAAAACACGACCATACCAACCAGTGGTATAAAGTCGTTCTGATGGGTCACGTTGAGGTCGATGACCTGATGGCTTTTATTGATATACTGAAAGAGTTGAAATAATTTAAACTTTAAACTTTGGAAAAGTTCTAAACTTTTCCAAAGTTTTTTATCTAAAAATCAGTCAGTTGCAAGAATTGCTCTTCCAGACTGTGTTTGCGTTTCACCAGGTGAGTTAGCGTGATATAATTATCAAAAACGAGCTTGTTTAAATCTTTGGCTTCGAGTGGAGCTTTGAGGTAAACGATCAGTTTTTTGTTGTCTTCTTCAATATTTTTTACAGACGGATGAGCTACCAAAACGGCTCTGAGTTTTTCGTTGTCATCAGAATCCAATTCAAAAAAGCCTTCGTTGGAGGTCATTCCGCTTACGGTTCCGCAATAGAGCATTTTTCCTTTTTTGAGTACAATCACGTGTGAACATACTTTTTCGACTTCGTCCAAAAGGTGTGAAGCCAACAATATGGTCGTTCCTCTGCTGGCAATCTGACGTATAATATCTCTGATTTGTCGGATTCCCTGTGGGTCGAGTACGTTGGTGGGTTCGTCCAGAATCAGGATTTCAGGGTCGTTTAAAAGGGCAGAAGCTCTAGCCAAACGCTGTTTCATTCCCAGAGAAAACGTTCGGAATTTGCTGTCTTTTCGTTCCAAAAGACCAACTAATTCTAATTTTTCATCAATTTTTGTATAGGGAACTTTTTTGATTTTACAGACCAACTTCAGGTTGTCGTAAGCGGTCATATAGGGGTAAAAATTCGGTCGCTCGATGATGGCACCTACATTTTCGAGAGCTTGTTGGGTGTCAACCGAACCTCCAAACCAAGCGTAGCTTCCTGCTGATTTGTTGACTACTCCTAAGATAATTCCCAGAGTGGTCGATTTTCCGCTTCCGTTAGGGCCCAGAATTCCGTAAACATTGCCTTTTTCAATTTCAAAAGAAACCTGATTGACAGCCCGAAGCCTTCCGAAATCTTTGACCAGATGGTCTATGCTAAGTATTGTTTTCAAGGGTTTGACATTTTTGATAAAAGACAAATTTACTTCTTTTTTCCAAAAAAAGAGTTTAGTCTGCAAAGTTTCAACATTACAACGAAAAGGTTATCTTTGCATACAATTTTAAAATTTCAACACAATGAAACATATTCCGCTTAGACACATTCACGAAGGTCTTGGAGCAAAAATGGTAGATTTTGCAGGATTTTATATGCCTGTACAGTATGAAGGTGTAAATATCGAACACGAAACCGTCAGAAACGGGGTGGGAGTTTTTGATGTTTCTCACATGGGAGAATTTCTTTTAACAGGAGAAAATGCGTTGGCTCTTATTCAGAAAGTTTGTTCCAACGATGCTTCGACTATCGAAATCGGAAAGGCACAATACACTTGTCTTCCCAATGAAAATGGCGGAATCGTAGATGATTTGATTGTTTACCGAATGAAAGAAAATGAGTATCTTTTGGTGGTAAATGCCTCAAATATCGACAAAGATTGGGAGTGGATTTCCAAATACAACGATATGGGTGTGGAGATGAGAAATCTATCTGATGATTATTCACTTCTTGCCATTCAAGGGCCAAAAGCTGTGGAGGCGATGCAAAGCCTGACTTCGGTAAATCTGTCTGAAATTCCGTATTATAGCTTTAAAGTAGCTGATTTTGCAGGAGTGGATAACGTGATTATCTCAGCAACCGGATATACAGGTTCGGGAGGTTTTGAAATTTACTGCAAAAACGATGAAGTCGAGCAAATCTGGAACAAAGTTTTTGAAGCCGGAGCAGCTTTCGGAATCAAACCGATTGGTTTGGCAGCTCGTGATACGTTGCGTTTGGAGATGGGCTTCTGCCTTTACGGAAACGATATTAACGATACGACTTCTCCGCTTGAAGCAGGTTTGGGTTGGATTACCAAATTCACTAAAGATTTTACCAATTCAGAGAACCTGAAAAAACAAAAAGAAGAAGGTGTAAAACGTAAATTAGTAGGTTTTGAGCTTATCGAAAGAGGTATTCCGAGACACGACTACGAAATTGTTGACAAAGACGGAAATGCAATCGGAATTGTAACTTCCGGAACTATGGCTCCTTCACTTGGCAAAGGAATCGGTTTGGGATATGTAACCACCGAAAACAGCAAAATTGACTCTGAAATTTTTATCAGAATCCGTAAAAATGACATAAAAGCCAAAGTGGTAAAATTGCCGTTTTATAAGAAATAATTTTACTCGAAAAGGAACTTTAAATTTAAAGTTCCTTTTTTGATTTTTTTCAAAATAGTTTACTTTTGCACTCACTTAAAAAAGTCAGGGCAACCTGAAACTTTAAACATCAAACTTTAAACAAGCAGAAATGGGAAGAGCGTTTGAATTTAGAAAAGCAAGAAAAATGAAACGTTGGTCAGCAATGGCAAAAACGTTTACCCGAATCGGGAAAGATATCGTAATGGCAGTGAAAGAGGGAGGTTCAAACCCTGAAACCAATGCCAGACTAAGGGCTGTAATGCAAAATGCCAAAGCGGCAAATATGCCCAAAGAAAATGTGGAAAGAGCCATTAAAAGAGCCTCAGACAAAGACACAGCCAACTATAAGGAAGTGCTTTTTGAAGGCTATGCTCCCCACGGAATCGCAATTCTTATCGAAACTGCTACCGATAACAATAACCGAACGGTTGCCAACATCAGAAGTTATTTCAACAAATGTGACGGAACTTTAGGCACTCAGGGTTCGGTGGAGTTTATGTTTGATCATACCTGTAATTTCCGTATTCCGAATAACGGACAGGATATTGAAGAATTGGAACTCGAAATGATTGACTTTGGGGTAGAAGAAATCTTTGCAGACGAAGACGGAATTATGATGTATGCTCCTTTTGAAAGTTTTGGTTCTATCCAAAAAGAACTTGAAAACAGAGGATTTGAAATTCTTTCTTCCGGTTTCGACCGTATTCCGCAAGTAACTAAAAAATTGACCCTTGAACAAGTGGCAGATGTGGAAAAACTTCTTGAGAAAATCGAAGAAGACGATGACGTTCAAAACGTTTTCCATACGATGGAGGAAAGTGAAGAATAAATTTTAATTTACACTATATAAGAGCCTGTTTAAAATTTATCTACTAATTTGTTTATGCTTCTTTTTGGCTGCAACTTCGTTATATTTTCCTGAGATAGAACACCGCTATCTCAAGAAAATATGCCTTGTTTCGCTCAAAAATAAGCTATAAACATTCTTACAATATAAATTTAAACAGGCTCTAAGAAAAGGCTACCAGTTTGAAATTGGTAGCCTTTCTTTATTATGCGGTGAGCTTTTATAATGTTTCTTTCAACCATTTAAAATATTCTCTTTGCCAAACCAGTGCATTTTGTGGTTTTAGCACCCAGTGATTTTCGTCAGGGAAATAAAGGAAACGGCTTTTTAAACCTTTGAGTTGAGCCGCCTGATAGGCTTCTTGTCCTTGCCCGATTGGCACACGATAATCTTTACCTCCGTGAATAACCAAAATCGGAGTATTCCAATTGTTAACTAACAAAATCGGGTTGTGTTGGTAATAGGTTTTTGCTGCTGCTTTGTTGGTTTCGGTTTCCCAATAAGCTCCTCCTGCATCCCAATTCGGGAAGAAAACCTCTTCGGTTGTGCCATACATGCTGTGCAGGTTGAAAACCCCACAATGTGAAATAAAAGTTTTGAATCGGTTTTCGTGAATTCCGGCCAGATAATAAACTGAATAACCTCCGTAACTTGCTCCAACCGCTCCCAGACGGGTTTGGTCAACATATTTTTCTTTGGCTAATTCATCAATAGCTGTCAGGTAATCCTGCATTGCCAAGCCACCCCAATCTTTGCTGATGGCTTCGTTCCATTCCACTCCGA
Organism: Flavobacteriaceae bacterium; assembly: GCA_041676345.1. Classification (GTDB taxonomy): domain Bacteria; phylum Bacteroidota; class Bacteroidia; order Flavobacteriales; family Flavobacteriaceae; genus Flavobacterium. The sequence goes on from JBAYSC010000005.1 coordinate 4,359, forward strand.
AGCCGGGTAAACCTCTACGGTTTGGTGCTACAATCACATAACCCTGAGCAGCCATTACCTGAAAATTCCAACGGAAAGAATAGAATTGCGAAACCTGAGATTGTGGTCCTCCGTTGCAATATAAAAGTGTCGGATATTTTTTGTTCTCGTCAAAGTTTGGAGGCAGAATCACCCAAACCAACATTTTTTTACCGTCTGTGGTAGTTATGTATCTTCTTTCGGTTTTGCTCAAAGCCAGATTGTCATAGACCTTGTTGTTTACGGTCGTGATTTGTTTCCACGATTTTTTCTTTAGGTCAAACGAAAAAATCTCAGTAGCATGATTCATATCCTGACGAGACAGAATCACATTATCTCCCGAAAAACCAACGATTCCGGTTAAGTCAAAATCGCCTTTTGTGATTTGAATGACACTTGGTAATTTTTTGGTAAGACCGATGTAATCTACTTCAAAAAGCTGTTCGGTTCCGTCAATCGGAGCGATGAAATACACTTTTTTTCCGTCAGGACTCCATTTAAAGCTGTGAACGGTTCCGTCCCAATGAGCCGTAAGATTTACATCAAATTGATTGTTTACCCTTACGATAATATCGTTTTTATCCGCTTCATAACCATCACGTTTCATTTGCAACCAGGTCAGCTCTCCTTTTGGAGAAAGAGCAGGATTGGTGTCATATCCCGGATTTTTTTCGGTAAGATTACGAGTTGTTTTTGCCTCTAAATCGTATTCGTAAATATCGGAATTGGTGCTCAGGGCATATTCCGTTCCCGCTTTCTTTTTGCTAACATACAAAATGCTTTTTCCGTCTTTTGACCAAATGTAATCTTCATCACCTCCGAAAGGCATTTGCGGACTGTAATAAGGTTCGCCTTTCATAAGGTCAATTCCGGTAGAATTTTCTTTGTTTTCTCTATAAAAAACGTGGTTGAATTTTCCTTCGTTGTCTTTGTCCCAATGTCTGTAATCTAAGCCGTTATAGACATAAGCGGTTGATTTGTCAAGGTCGGAGTGAATGTCTTTGCCCAAAACATTGTTTACCAAAACTTCTTCGTGATACAGCATATATTTTCCGTCAGGTGAAATATTCTTATCCGAAACCAAGTCTTTGTAGTCCTGAATTTCCGTAAGGTTCTTTCCGTCAAGCGAAATGGAATACACTTTGGAATTCATCTTATTTTCTGCCATATCGGGAGTTGAAACTCTGTAAATAAGGTTTTTTCCGTCTTTTGAAATTCCGATAGCGGATACTCGACCTAATTGCAGGAGCAATTCGGGAGTCATTACTTCTTGTGCTGTCATTACGGATGAAATTAGGCTTAAAGCAATAAGGGTTAGTTTTTTCATGAAGAATAGTTTTTAAAAGTTATACTAAATTTTTAAGGTCTTCTATGGTTTGAATAGGATTTTCGGAGTTAAAAACAAAACTTCCTGCTACCAATACATCAGCTCCGGCTTCTACTAATTGTTTCGCATTTTTCGAGGTAACACCTCCGTCGATTTCAATCAGGGTCGAAGCTCCATTTCGGGTGATGATTTCTTTGAGTTGTTTTACTTTTTTGTACGTATTTTCGATAAAAGATTGTCCGCCAAAACCGGGATTTACACTCATCAGGCAAACCAAATCGATGTCATTAATACAATCTTCCAAAAGTGCTACATTGGTATGCGGATTCAGGGCTACTCCCGCTTTCATACCTTCTGCTTTTATTTCTTGCAGGGTTCTGTGCAGGTGAGTCGAAGCTTCGTAATGAACGGTTAGGACATTTGCTCCTAATTTGGCAAAAGTTTTAATATATCGCTCCGGTTGCACAATCATTAGGTGAACGTCAATCGTTTTTTGAGCGTGTTTGTTGATGGCTTCCAAAACAGGCATCCCGAACGAAATATTCGGAACAAAAACGCCATCCATAATATCAATGTGAAACCAATCGGCTTTGCTTTGGTTAATCATTTCGACATCCCGTTGTAAATTTCCAAAATCAGCTGCCAGAACCGATGGTGCTATACGTATGTTTTTCATTTGTGTTGTTTTGGCAAAGATAGTTTTTTCGTCTGAAAGATAAAATACAAACTCTGACGGAGTTTAAAACTCCGTCAGAGTTAAAAAAGAAACAGCCCGGTTAAAAAACCGAGCCGCTTCCTCTTCACAATATGAAAACAAAAAATTATTTTACAGTATTGAATTTAAAGCCTTTGATATTGATTTTTCTTCCTCCCATTCCCGGGTGGTCTGTTTCTACCATATTTCCCTGTACTTTTACAACAGGAAGTCCATTCAAATCTGCAGAACTGTTTAACTCAGTATCCTCATCATAGCGATGAGCATCATATTCCGAAACATCTGCAGTAATTTTTCCGTTTGAAACCGTAACAACAACCTTAGCACCACTGGTTTTAATCTCCTGAATCATTTGCACTTCATCAACCGTTTCTATAAAAGCAGCGGCTGCCTGGTTAGCAGCTAATTCATTATTGTCATTACCGAATAATTCTGCGTGGTCATCAGTATTTAAAAGGTTGTAGGTTCCGTTTGAAGTAGGTTTTGTAGGGAACATGATAGCAAAATAGCTTGTCATAGTTTCGTCCACTGCTACAATTGTAAAGTTTCCATCTCCACCTTCTTCTACTTCATCGGTTTCACCATAAGTGAATGCTTGATTAAAGGTTCTTCCGTCAATTTTCCAAGCCTTAGAGAGCCCAGAGTCTCCTGCTCCTGCTCCGTCATCACTGCTACACGATACCATAGCTGTTACACCTGCTGTTAAAAATAACAAAGCAAAAATTTTAGTCATTTTTTTCATTTTAATTTGAATTTAGATTAGTAAAATATTTTCGACAAAGCTAAAGTCCGTTACAGAGCAAAACAATAAGGCAAATGACGTATTTTAATTCTCGTCGCCTCTTTTAGATTTAAGATTAACGATTGATGATTGCAGAATTTGGGATTCGACAAACTTTAGGAGACAGGAGAATATTAAAAAAACAACCCTGCCTTATTAGGCAGGGTTTGTTGTAGGAGTTTGCGTACTCCCCTCTCCTTTGGAGAGGGGCTGGGGGTGAGGATTACCCCAAATAGGTTTTCAGAATTTTGCTTCTGGAAGTATGTTTTAGTCTTCTGATGGCTTTTTCTTTAATCTGACGTACTCTTTCACGGGTCAAATCAAAGGTTTCACCGATTTCTTCCAAAGTCATAGCGTGTTGGTCTCCCAAACCGAAATACAAACGAACTACGTCTGCCTCTCTTGGAGTTAGTGTTTCTAAAGCTCTTTCGATTTCCGTACGAAGCGATTCGTGAATCAGTTCCCTATCCGGATTTGGAGATTCTCCCGAACGCAATACGTCATAAAGGTTAGAATCTTCTCCCTCAACCAAAGGAGCATCCATTGAAAGGTGACGTCCGGAGTTTTTCATACTCTCTTTTACGTCATTTACGGTCATGTCAAGCTCTTTTGCAATTTCTTCTGCACTTGGAGGTCTTTCGTTAGACTGCTCCAAAAGAGCATACATTTTATTGATTTTGTTAATCGAACCGATTTTGTTGAGCGGTAATCTCACAATACGGGATTGCTCTGCCAAAGCCTGTAAAATCGACTGACGAATCCACCAAACGGCATACGAAATGAATTTAAAACCACGGGTTTCGTCAAATCGCTGTGCTGCTTTGATAAGCCCAAGATTTCCTTCGTTAATCAAATCGGGAAGTGTAAGTCCTTGATTCTGATATTGTTTTGCTACGGAAACCACAAAACGCAAATTCGCTTTTGTAAGTTTCTCTAAGGCTCTTTGATCACCTGCTTTAATGCGTTGTGCTAATTCTACTTCTTCATCGGCTGTAATCAAATCCACCTTACCGATTTCTTGAAGATACTTGTCTAAAGATGCAGTTTCCCTGTTGGTTACCTGCTTTGTAATTTTAAGCTGTCTCATTTTATTTTTCCTCCGTAATATATAAATCCTTAGTTATACGTAAGAGTGAGGCAAAAAGTTACAAAGATGTTTGTTAATTGTTGGGTGTCGGGTGTTTGATGCTGGATGCTTGGGGAGTCTCCTGACATTTAATGCCTGACAAAGAACGAGAAAAGTTACAAAAGTTTTGATAAAAAGCCTGAAAGCCCGAAGTTTTCGCAATAACAAACCGTAGCACTATTTTGTTTCCTGCAATCTAAACAACGTTTAAAGCCCCCTCCTTTGGAGGGGGTTGGGGGAGGATTACAAAATATCCAAACTTCCTTTTCCTTCCCTGATAATCACGGGTTCTCCGTCAGATAAATCAATCACGGTAGAGGCTTGATTATCACCATAACCACCATCAATTACGATATCTACGAGGTTTTGCCATTTCTCGAAAATAAGTTCAGGGTCTGTGGTATATTCCAAAACTTCGTCTTCGTCATAAATCGAAGTCGAAACAATCGGGTTGCCAAGTTTTCTCACAATTTCTAAGGCAATGTTGTTATCGGGAACCCTGATTCCGACTGTGGTTTTCTTTTTGAATTCTTTCGGAAGGTTGTTATTTCCCGGTAAGATAAAGGTATAAGCTCCGGGCAAAGCTCTTTTCAGGATTTTAAAAGTCGGAGTGTCAATCTGCCTGACGTAATCCGACAAATTTTTCAAATCTGAACAAACAAACGAAAAATTCGCTTTTTCGAGTTTGACTCCTTTTATTTTTGCAATTTTTTCCAAAGCTTTGCTGTTGGTAATATCGCAACCCAAACCGTAAACCGTATCGGTAGGGTAAATAATTAAGCCTCCGTCTTTTAGAACTTTTATGACTTTGTCAATTTCTTTTTCGTTGGGGTTTTCCGGATATATTTTGATGAGTTTTGCCATAGTTTTTAATGGTTATTGGTTGTTAGTTAATGGTTAATGGTGTAATCCTAATCCCAATACTCCTGTCTTAATACTCCATTATAGAAACTTCATATAGTGCTTCAAAGATACTAAAAATCATGGGAGCATCTTTCTTTCTGACCGAAATTTCTATCTGGCAATCCATTTCGAGTTTTTGTCCGGTAACGTTCAGGTTTTTTTCTTTAATCACCCGCATCACCCGATTCATATCTTTATAACCGAATTTAATTCTGTATCGAATATCTATGGTTTTTTCGATGATTTCGGAATTTTCCAGAGCCATTTTAGCCGTTTCTTTATAAGCAGAAACCAACCCTCCGACACCTAATTTCACCCCTCCGAAATAACGAACTACCACGACCAAAATATTAGTCACTTCAAACGACTGAATTTGTCCGTAGATAGGAAGTCCTGCACTTCCGCTTGGTTCTCCGTCATCGTTGGCACGATAGTGAATTTGCTCTGTCCCGATTTGGAAAGCATAACACCAATGTCGGGCAGCATAATGTTCTTTTTTTATTTTTTCGAGAATTTCTTTGACCTGCTCTTCCGACTGCACAGGAAAACAATATCCGAAGAATTTGCTGTTTTTTTCTTTATACAGCACCTCTTCGGATGGAATTTCTATGGTTTTGTATGTGTCTTTTTCGTGCAAAACTTACCTCAAAATCCCAATAATCTGTTGTGCTAATTCCACTCCGATTCTGTCCTGAGCTTCTTTGGTTGCTGCCCCGATGTGTGGGGTAAGCGAAACATTTGGATGCATCAATACCTGAACAGCAGGCGAAGGTTCGTTTTCAAAAACATCAAGCCCTGCAAAAGCCACTTTATTGGAATTCAAAGCATCCAGCAAAGCCACTTCGTTGATGATTCCGCCTCTTGAGGTGTTGATGATTCCTACTCCGTCTTTCATCTTTTCAAATTCAGCGGTATTGATGACATACTCGTTTTGATAAGGAGTATGTACGGATATAAAGTCAGATTTTGTAAGTACTTCGTCAAGCGAAACCGTGTCAATAGGGAAGTCGATTGATTTTCCATCAAAAAAATCCAGATGAATCACAGCGTTTTTCACGGTTTTGTCAACCGGTAATATCTTCATACCCAATCCGATAGCCATTTTGGCTACAGCCTGACCAATACGTCCGAAACCGATAAGTCCTAAAGTTTTTCCTTTAAGTTCAATTCCGTTGGCATAAGATTTTTTCAAATCATTAAAACGGGAATCTCCTTCCAAAGGCATATTCCGATTGGATTCCGATAAAAACCGTACACCCGAAAACAAATGAGCAAAAACCAATTCCGCTACCGATTCTGATGAAGAAGCAGGTGTGTTAATCACTCTGATTCCCTTTGACAGAGCATATTCCACATCAATATTATCCATCCCCACACCGCCTCTACCGATGATTTTCAAACTTGGGCAACTGTCAATAATATCTTTGCGTACTTTGGTAGCACTTCGTACTAATAAAACCGAAATTTCATTTTTGTTGATATAGTTGGCAACTTGTTCCTGAGCGACTTTGGTGGTGATTACTTCAAATCCGTTGTTTTCTAAAAGGGTAATTCCGCTTTTGGAAATCCCGTCATTGGCTAATATTTTCATTTGTTTTTTTATTTCAAGTTTCAGGTCTTACATCAGAAATTGTTAATCATTTTAGTTCAAAACTCCTCATTACCTGCTCGGCTTCCTTTTCGTATTGAGCAAAATCTTTTTTCTGAGCCGTAAAAGTAAGGAGATAAATTTTTGATGGGGTGTGATAATAATGTTGAATGAATTTCAAATCAGCATCATTCATCTTAGTAACCGTAACCAGCTTTTGATATTCCCGGGTTGGAGTTTTAATCCTCTGGGAAGCAATGATTTTTCCTCCGCTTGTTTGGTGTTCTTTGATGGCATTTTGAGTGATTTTTTCCAAATTCATACTTCCGATATTGGGCACAACCATCAAATTGATGTTTTCGGTAAAATCGTCTGCATCGCTTTCCAAAAACAGAAAAAACGGTATTTCAGGTTGCGGATTTTTCTCAATTTTCCAGCCTTTCGGATAGTAAACCGTAAAATTATCCTGAGCAAACTGCATATAATTTCCCTGGTCAATCACGATATCGTCCTGATAAACGGTTTTGTCATTTTTGCAGGAAACCACAAAAATTCCGATAAGAAAAATCAAAATCCGTGTTTTCATATTTTTTCGCTTTTTTCGTTTTTTTAGATTTTTTCGCTTGAAAAATCAAACCGTTTTTTCAAGCTCCTGCATCACTTCCAGCAGCACCTCAACACTCTCTAAAGGCAGTGCATTGTATATCGAAGCTCTGTAACCGCCTACACTTCTGTGTCCGTTAATGCCCGAAATTCCCGCTTTTTTACAAAGCATATCAAAACATTCTTTGTGGCTTTGGTCTTCAAGCAAGAACGTCACATTCATTTTGCTTCGGTCTTCTATTTTTGCCGTTCCTTTAAACAACGGATTTCTGTCGATTTCATTATACAAAAGTTCTGCTTTGGCATTGTTTATTTTTTCCAAAGCTGCAATTCCGCCTTTGTTTTTTATCCACTTCAAAGTTAATAAAGACGTATAAACCGCAAAAACAGCAGGGGTGTTATACATACTTTCTTTGTCGATATGAGCTTTGTAGTCTAAGATAGACGGAATGGTTCTTCCGGTTTTGCCCAATAGCTCTTCTTTAACGACAATCAAAGTCGCTCCGGCTGCCCCGATATTTTTCTGAGCTCCTGCATAGATGAGTCCGAATTTTGAAAAGTCGATTTCTCTCGAAAAAATATCAGAACTCATATCACTTACCAAAGGTACGTTTACCTCAGGAATCTCTGAAAATTGTGTTCCGAAAATAGTGTTGTTGGTGGTGATGTGCAGATAATCTGCCTCAGCAGGAACTTCAAAATTTTTCGGGATATAGCTGTAATTTTCATCTTTTGAAGAAGCTACCACAACCGTTTCTCCGAAAAGTTTTGCCTGTTTTATGGCTCCGCTTGCCCAGGTTCCGGTATCGAGATAGGCTGCTTTTCCGTTTTCTTTGAGCAGATTATAAGGAACTCTGAGGAATTCCATACTGGCTCCGCCCTGCAAAAAAAGTACCTGATAGCCTTTGTTTTGAAGTCCTATAAGCTCTAAAACCAAGCTACGGGCTTCTTCCATTACTGCTACAAAATCTTTACTTCTATGTGAAATTTCTAAAATAGAAAGTCCTGAATTGTTGAAATTTAAAACCGCCTGAGAGGCTTGTTGGAGTACTTCCTGGGGCAAAATCGAAGGCCCTGCACTGAAGTTGTGTATTTTCATCTGATAGGTATCAAAAATATTTGTGGGCAAATTTCCGAAATTTCCTCAAAAGAGCGATACATATTCTAATAATTATTCTGTTATATTTTTGTCAGAAACGAAATTGTATCCACATTATCTGCATAATCCCATAATTTCGGATGTTGGGTTTGCCCGAAAACAACCGAATTTTCAATCAGATTATTGCTCACCACACATTGAATTTTCTCAGAATCCTGATTGATTCGGGTTTTGATTTCTTCCAAACCCGAATAATATTCATAAAAAATACTCGAAATAGGAGAGGAGTAGGCGTTGTCTTCTTTGAGAACCAAAAAACCGTTATCTAAAACCAAAAAGTTACTCATCAAAAAAACCGCTTTGTTGTAGTCATAATTATTGATGTATTTCTGATTGTTGATAATTTCCCGATATTCATACATTCCTTTGAAAAACTTCTCGAAATCATACCCTTTCGGGACAAATAACTTCGACACGTTTCTGCAACCTAATCCGAAATAAGTAAAAATGTCTTTACCCAGATTTGCCAAATCTTCTTCCGATTCGTTTCCGTCTAAAACAGCTACTGAATTTCGGTTTTTTCGGATGATATTGGGTTTGTCTTTGAAATAATATTCAAAATATCGAGCCGTATTGTTGCTTCCGGTAGCAATCACAGCATCGAAATTTTCCAGTTTTCCGACAAAAGCAATGCGGTCTTGTAAAAGTGGTTCTGCCTGAATGAGATATTTTGCCAGAAAAGGCAGTAAATGCTGGTCGTTGGAAGAGGTTTTTACAACAGCTTTGTGTCCGGAAACCAGTACACTCAAAAAATCATGAAACCCGACAAGCGGAACATTTCCGGCTAAAATAAGTCCGACAGATTTAGGCTCGGTTTCCGTAAAATGATAAGCAGAAAGCCATTTGTCAAGGTTTTCCGGGGTGAGAGCATCGGCCCAGGATTGAATCGAAAAATAAACTTCGCTCTCCAAAAACCAACCGTTATGGTGTTTTTGATTTTCGATAAGTGTCAGAAATTCGCCAAAAAACAAATCGTTATAGAGAACATCAGGGTTTTTAACCGATTTTTCTTCAGAAAACTGGCTTAAAAACTTTCTTAATTCCGTAAAGGCTTTTTTTGTTTTTTCTAACATCATATAATTTGGTTATGAAGGGTTTTGCTCGTAATTTTGCACAAAAATAGGTTTAATTGACCGAATGTCAAAAGTCGGTTGTCAAAAAGACCTTAACTTTCAACTTTTCAACTCAATAAGATGGCAATTATAATCACCGACGATTGCATTAACTGCGGAGCTTGTGAACCGGAATGCCCGAACAATGCAATCTATGAAGGAGCAGACGATTGGAGATACAAAGACGGAACAAAACTCAGCGGAAAAATTGTACTGCCCAATGGCAAAGAAGTCGATGCCGATGAGGCTCAAACTCCGATTTCTGATGAATATTACTACATCGTTCCCGATAAATGTACGGAATGTCTGGGCTTTCACGAAGAACCGCAATGTGCAGCCGTTTGTCCTGTAGATTGTTGTATTCCGGACGAAAATCACGTAGAAAGCGAAGAAACACTACTCAACAGACAAGCGTTTTTGCATAACGAATAAGCCTCCCCAACCCCTCCAGAGGAGGGGCTTACGAATAGGAGGAAAAAAATATTTAATTTAATAAATCCCCCTTTGGGGGTTTGGGGGCTGATGAAAATAGCACTTTTAGGATACGGAAAAATGGGGCAGGCAATCGAGAAAATTGCTGTCCGAAGAGGACACGAAATTGTCCTTAGAAAAGCAATAGGCGACACTTTTGAAGGATTAGAAAAAGCCGATGTAGCTATTGATTTTTCAGCACCCGACAGTGCTGTTGACCACATTTCGGAATGTTTGAATAGAGGAATCCCCGTGGTTTCCGGAACAACCGGATGGTTAGACCACTATCAGGAAATGACACAACTCTGTCAAGAAAAAAACGGAACTTTTATTTATGGTTCTAATTTTAGTCTGGGAGTAAATTTGTTTTTTTTGCTCAACGAAAAATTAGCCGAAATGATGAGCCGTTTTCCTGAATATAAAGTAGAACTGGAAGAAATTCACCACACCCAAAAACTCGATGCTCCAAGCGGTACGGCTATTTCGCTTGCCGACCAAATTATCGGAAATACAGACTATACTTCCTGGCAATTAGGTCAAACCGATAATGAAGTTATCGGAATTGAAGCTAAAAGAATCGAGAATGTTCCGGGAACCCATTCCGTTTTTTATAAATCTGCCATAGACGAAATCGAGATCAAACACACGGCTCACTCCCGGGAAGGTTTTGCTCAGGGAGCGGTTATGGCTGCTGAGTGGATTTTAGGTAAAAAAGGAATTTTTACGATGAAAGATGTGTTGGGTTTGTAATTTTTAATACCTTGCGACTTATTTTTTAATACAAACAACTTATGTCATTTAGCAGTTGGATTATTTTTTTCCTGATCATACAGGTGATTCACTTTTTAGGAACGTGGAAATTATATCAAAAAGCAGGTAGAAAGCCTTGGGAAGCACTCGTCCCGATTTATAACGGAATCGTGCTGATGCAAATCATCAACAGACCAAAATGGTATGTTTTTTTGCTTTTTATTCCGGTGGTGAACCTTTTGATGTTTCCGGTAGTTTGGGTAGAAACCATCAGAAGTTTCGGAAAAAATAAAACAGCAGATACTTGGCTTGTGTTGCTCACTCTGGGGCTTTATATCTATTATCTGAATTATGTCGAAGCCGATAAACTCACTCACATTCCCGACAGAAGCCTGAAACCCAAAAATGCAGTAGCAGATTTTGTGAGCTCTGTAGTGTTTGCTGTGATTGTGGCTACGGTGATTCACACCTATTTCATTCAACCTTTTACCATCCCGACAGGCTCTTTGGAAAAAACTCTTTTAGTTGGAGATTTCTTGTTGGTGAGTAAAGTACACTACGGAGCCCGAACTCCGATGACAGCTGTGGCTTTACCGATGGTTCACGACACCCTGCCACTTGTTCCGACAAGTTATGACGGACTTCCGAAATCTATCAACCGTTATCCGTCTTATCTGAAAAAACCGCAAATTCCGTATTTTCGTTTTCCTGCTTTTCAGGAAATAAAGAAAAACGACATTGTTGTTTTCAACTGGCCTACTGATACGATTCGTTATTTTGGAGACAAAACAGCCAACGGAATCAGAAAACCAATCGACAAAAAATCAAACTATGTAAAACGTTGTGTAGGAACTCCCGGAGATGTGATTGAAGGCAAAAACGGAGATTTATACATAAACGGAGAACTTTTACAATTATCAGATAGAGCTAAACCTCAGTATATTACTATCGTAAAGACAAAAGACAATCTTTCGCAAGAACTTTTGTCGAAATATCAAATTCAGCCTTGGGCTTTTACGTATGTGATTCCGTCTAATTTTTGGGATGATCCTACTGTAAAAAAATATTTCAGTGATTTCAAAAACAAAGTAAGTTTATCGGAAGACAACCGAGATTCTCTCAATGTGTATGCTGTCGGGTTTGTAGATAACCCGGGAGTGATGGAGCGTTTGGGCATTCAGATAGACGGAGTAAGAGCGAATCTCACTGTTCAACAAGCCGAACAGCTGAAAAATGACCCTGCTGTTGCAAGTGTAGAGCGTTTTACTGCTCCGACAGAAAAGAAAATCTTCCCTCATACCAAAGCGTGGAGTCAGGATAATTTCGGACCGCTTTACATTCCTAAAAAAGGTGAAACCGTAGAGATTACGGCTGAAACCTTGCCTTTTTATAGCGAAATCATCAGAGAATACGAAAAAAACGACCTGAAAGTTATCGGAAGTGAAATCCTTATCAACAACCAGCCTGCAACGAGTTATACCTTCAAACAGGATTATTATTGGATGATGGGAGACAACAGGCACAACTCGGAAGACAGCCGTTATTGGGGTTATGTTCCCGATGACCATATTGTCGGGAAACCTGTGTTTATCTGGATGAGCTGGGATTCTTCTCAACAAGGATTTTTCAATAAAATTCGTTGGGAAAGGATGTTCACGACTGTGGGTGGAGATGGCGAACCGGTTTCGTATTTCCGTTGGTTTTTAATGGCTTTAGCAGGCTATTTTATAGTAGATTATCTGCTGAAAAAGAAAAAAGCAAAGTCAAATCAATGAACGAAATCCTGAAATATTTTCCTGACCTTTCCAAAGAACAGCAAAGGCAATTTTCGATGCTCGAAAGCCTTTATACGGATTGGAATGCCAAAATCAATGTGATTTCCAGAAAAGATATAGAATCACTTTATATCAAACACGTGTTGCACAGTTTGGCGATTGCCAAAATACATTCTTTTGCACCCAAAACAACCGTTATGGATGTAGGGACAGGTGGAGGTTTTCCGGGAATTCCGCTTGCTATTATGTTTCCTGAAACGCAGTTTTACCTGATAGACACTATCGGGAAAAAAATCAAAGTGGTTCAGGAAGTGATTACCGCTTTAGGGCTAAAAAATGCCAAAGCCGAACAAAAAAGAGCAGAAAACGTAAGTCAAAAATTCGATTTTATTGTAAGTCGGGCGGTGACCAACATGCCCGATTTTGTAAGTTGGATTCAAAATAATATCAAACCAAAATCGGTTCATTCGCTCAAAAATGGAATCCTTTACCTTAAAGGAGGCGATTTGACGGAAGAATTAAAACCTTTTCCAAAAGCAGTCGAGCACTCCATTTCTGATTTTTTTGGCGAAGACTTTTTTGAAACCAAGAAAGTGGTTTACCTACCTTTGTAAAACTATGAGCCTGTTTAAAATTTATCTAATAATTTGTTTATGCTTCTTTTTGGCTGCAACTTCGTTATATTTTCTTGAGATAGAACACCGCTATCTCAAAAAAATATGCCTCGTTTCGCTCAAAAATAAGCTATAAACATTCTCACAATATAAATTTAAACAGGCTCTAAAACCTAAAAAGCAGACGAACAATGAACATGAATAAAAATACCGTTTTAGCTTGGGCTACTTTTATTATGATTATCATGGGTCTGATTCTGATTGCCTTAGGAGTTTTCAGGTATCAGGAAATCTCCGGTTGGGGCTTCGGAACTGTTGGCATCGGATTTTTAGCTATCGCCTGGGTTTTCAATGCATTAAAAGGAAGAGTGTAGTTACTCTTCCGCTTCTTTATATTCAGGGTATAAAAACTTGTTATAAGGAAAGCGGGTAATGTGAATTTCTCTTACAGCCTCATAAACCTTTTCTCTGAACTCCTCAATATTCTCTTTGTTGGTAGCCGAAATAAACAGCGTATTATTTTCACCCAAACGATTCATCCAGGTTTTTTTCCATTCCTCCAGGGTGTAGTGTCTGGAAGTTTTTTCCGTAATTAAATCGTCTTCATCAATCACAAGGTGTGAAAAAGCATCGATTTTGTTGAAAACCATGATGGTAGGTTTGTCATCGCTTTTTATCTCTTTCAGAATTTCGTTTACCGAATCAATATGGTCTTCAAAATCCGGATGTGAAATATCCACCACGTGAAGCAACAAATCGGCTTCTCTCACTTCGTCAAGCGTACTTTTGAACGATTCTACCAATTGTGTAGGCAATTTTCTGATGAATCCAACGGTATCCGTAAGTAAAAAGGGTAGGTTTTTAATCACCACTTTTCTAACGGTTGTGTCGAGTGTAGCGAAGAGTTTGTTTTCGACAAAAACCTCACTTTTGCTAATCAGGTTCATCAGGGTTGATTTTCCTACGTTGGTATAACCCACCAAAGCCACCCGAACCATCGCTCCTCTGTTGCCTCGTTGCACAGCCATTTGCTTATCGATGATTTTGAGCTTGTCTTTAAGCAAAGAAATTCGGTCTCTAACAATACGTCTATCGGTTTCAATCTCAGTCTCTCCGGGACCACGAAGACCAATACCTCCTTTTTGACGTTCCAAGTGAGTCCACATACCGGTTAATCGAGGTAAAAGATATTGGTATTGAGCCAATTCTACCTGAGTTCTGGCATACGAAGTTTGTGCTCTTTGAGCAAAAATATCCAAAATCAGGTTGGTTCTGTCCAATACTTTTACATCTAAAATTTTATTCAGGTTTTTTTGTTGTGAAGGCGAAAGTTCGTCATCAAAAATTACGGTAGATATGTCGTTGTCTTTTACGTAATAAGCAATTTCATCTATTTTTCCTGTTCCTAAAAAAGTTTTCGGATTGGGTCTTTCTAATTTTTGGGAAAAGCGTTTCACCACTTCACCTCCTGCTGTTGTGGTCAGAAATTCAAGTTCGTCAAGATACTCGTTGAGCTTATCTTCGTTTTGATTTCCGGTTATAATCCCTACAATTACTGTTTTTTCAAAATTTGTTTGTTCTATCTCGAGCATAAAATTCATTCAATAAGTTACAAAGGTAAGAAGATTTAGTTTTAGGAGCGATAAAGTTCTTTGTTAGATTCTTCGTACCTTTGTGAGTCTATTATTTGAATCCAAACAATGACCATTACACAACTTCACTATGTTTTAGCCTTGGCTGAACACAGAAATTTCACCTTAGCAGCTGAAAAATGTTTTGTGACACAACCTACTTTGAGTATGCAAATTCAGAAACTCGAAGAAGAATTAGGCGTGATTATTTTTGACCGTACGAAAAAACCGATTCAGCTCACTTCGGTAGGTGAAAAAATTGTCGAACAAGCTCGAAGAATCGTCAATGAGTCTGAACGGATTCAGGATATTATCGATATTCAGAAAGGTTTTGTCGGGGGTGATTTTAAACTGGGAATTATCCCAACGGTGATGCCTACACTGCTTCCGATGTTTCTCAATACGTTTCTCAAAAAATATCCGAAAATAAATCTGATTATCGAAGAGAGAAATACCGCAGAGATCATCCAGCGACTCAAAAACGGACATCTGGATGCTGGAATTCTGGCTACTCCGATCGAAGATGGCGAAATCAAAGAAAAGGTGTTGTATTATGAGCCTTTTGTGGGTTATGTACCAACGACCAGTGTGTTGTATCAGCAAGAAAAAATCCAGCCGGATGATTTGAATAGCAACGAATTACTTTTGTTAGAAGACGGTCATTGTTTTACCAAAGGGGTGCTAAATATTTGCAAAACCAAATTGGAGAAAAGCAACGATAAGTTTGAGCTCAAAAGCGGAAGTTTTGAAACGCTTGTTCAATTGGCTAACGAAGGTTTGGGAGTAACGTTGCTTCCGTATCTTCATACGTTGAACATCACAGAAAAAGACAAAGATAAGCTCAAACATTTTGAAAATCCGGTTCCGTCAAGGGAAATCAGTATTGTGCATACCAAAAACGAACTCAAAATTCAGATTATTGAGGCTTTATACAGCACCATTCAAGGCGTGGTGAGAGGAGCTATTGCCTTTCATGATGTAAAAATTATTAGTCCGATTAGTAAAAGAAGCTAAAAGCCTCACCCCAACCCCGCATAAAAACACTGAAAATATTTGATAAGTAGAGAAACAATCCGTTTTATCATTATTTTTGTGCAGAAATCAATCATTAACAATAAAAATTCCTGAAATTAAACACTTTAGGAAGTGAGGCTTATGAATATCATCATTACAGGCACCAGCAGAGGAATAGGTTTGGAATTGGCATTATTGTTTGCAGAAAAAGGGCATAAGGTGCTGGCTCTTTCCAGAAAAAACAATCCGGCTCTTGTTCAAAACCCGAATATTTCTTTTTTAGCAGTTGATTTGTCTGATAAAAACGATTTAGAGTTGGTTGAGAATTTTATTTCGAATACCTGGAAAAAAGTTGATATTCTCATCCACAATGCAGGTGCTTTGGTCAATAAACCTTTTGAGCAAATCACTAACGAAGAATTTGAATACGTCTATAAAGTCAACGTTTTCGGAGTGGCTTATCTGACTCAAACCGTATTGCCTTTTATGGAAAAAGGGGCTCATGTGGTAACAATCAGCAGTATGGGTGGTGTTCAGGGAACGATGAAATTTCCGGGTCTGGCAGCTTATTCTTCAAGTAAAGGAGCTGTAATTACGCTATCGGAATTGTTGGCTGAAGAATATAAAGACAAAGGCATTTCGTTTAACGTATTGGCTCTGGGAGCTGTTCAGACCGAAATGTTAGCCGAAGCTTTTCCGGGATATCAAGCTCCGATTAAGGCTAAAGAAATAGCTGATTTTATCTATAATTTTGCTTTGGAAGGAGCTAAATTCCAAAACGGAAGAGTGGTTCAGGTTTCAACTTCGACACCTTGAATTTTATAATTAGGAATTGGAATTTAGGATTTTTGTATAGATTTAATCCTGATATTTTTAGCTAACCTTAAACCTTAAACAATTCAAACTTTAAACAAAAAAAGAAATGACAAACAACGATATATTTAAAAAACTTCGTGTGGCGCTGCAACTCAGAGATGACGAAATTGTGGAAATCCTGCAATTGGTAGATTTCAGGATTTCAAAAGCGGAATTGGGAGCTTTTTTCCGTAATGAAGACCACCCGAACTACAAAGAATGTGGTGATCAGATTTTGAGAAACTTCCTGAACGGATTGGTGATTCACCTGAGAGGAACCAAAGAAAATCCGAAAAATCCTAAGGAGGTTTTGGCTAAAAAGAAAGTAGAAATTAAGAAACCAAAAACAGAAGTTAAAGAACCGAAACACGATAAAAAACCAACTTCTGAAAACAAACCTGCTAAAAAGTTTACTCCGAAAAAAGAGGTCAAAAAACCACCTTTTGGCAAAGTAAAGTTCAACAACGGAAAAAAGAAAAAAGACTAAATGATTGCAGTAGTTAAGGCTACGGTTGAGGATATTCCGACAATCAGGGAAATGGCTCACCTTACTTGGCCCCCGACTTTTAGAGACATTCTCTCTCAGGAGCAAATCGAGTATATGCTCGAAATGATGTATTCCGAAAAAGCTTTGAAAGAGCAAATCGAAGTCAAAAAACATCAATTTTTCTTAGCGAAAGAAAGCGAAAAAGCCTTAGGTTATTTGTCTGTCGAAGTAGATTACAACCAGAAGCCAACTATCAAAATCCATAAAATTTATATTCTCCCAGACCTGCAAGGCAAAGGCATCGGAAAACTCTTGATGCAAAAAGCAGAGCAGGTAGCTTTAGAGAATAAGAATACAATACTTTCGTTAAACGTAAACCGTTTCAACCAAGCCTTGAAATTCTATGAATCGTTAGGATTTTCCATTACCAAAACCGAAGATATCAACATCGGGAACGGCTATTTGATGGAAGATTTTGTGATGGAGAAAAATCTCTGATTATTCTTTAATCCCACACAATTCCGCTATGTTGGTTTCCGGTTCAAGCTCCACAGCAGCCTGATGGTGTGTAAACCAACGGGCTGTCAAATCTCCTTTTAAGGTGATTTTTTCGCCTTTTACATCCAGCCAACTTCCTTCTCTGAGACCCAAAACCGGAACGGTGTGGATTTTATGAAATTCGTTGATTCGTGTCTCACGGGTTTCTCCCATGTGAGTCGAATCAGGTTGAGGGTCCAGATAATGTGGATTCAAATTAAACGGAATCATTCCCAAAGTTTTAAAACTCGGAGGATACACAATAGGCATATCGTTGGTCGTTTGCATCGTAAGCCCGGTAATGTTACTTCCTGCACTTGTCCCTAAATAAGGAGTTCCGTTTTTCAGAGTTTGCTGCAAAATGTTCATCACATCGTTTTTATAGAGTTGATAAACCAACAAAAACGTATTTCCGCCTCCTGTGAAAATTCCCTCTGCCTGCCCGATGGCTTCTTTTGGGTTTTCAAATTCGTGTAACCCTTTTACATCTATCCCGATTTTCTCAAAAACCGATTTTACTTTTACCGTATATTCGTCATGCGAAATCCCACTTGGTCTGGCATACGGAATGAACAAAAGGGTTTTTACGTCTTTAAAATGCTCTTTCAAAGTCGGTAGAAGATATTCCAGATAGGTTCTGTTATGAACCGTTGAAGTCGAAGCGATAAGTAGATTTTTCATTTTTGTCTTGATATTTTAACCACAGCAATCAGAATCACAGCCGTTGTTTTTCTTTGATTTTGGTTTGAAAATGAACTTTCGTAAAAGAAAAAATACGGCTACAGCCAAAGCTACATAAACGATTATATCTTGTGTCATATTTTCTGTTATTTAAAAATCGTATATCCTACAAAAGCAAACAAATAAGCCAAAATTCCCATCCCGACAAGCTGAATCATCGTCCATTTCCACGAATTGGTTTCTCTTCGTACGATGGCAACCGTAGCAGCACATTGCAGGGCAACGGCATAAAAGAGCAGCAATGACACTCCCGTAGCCAACGTGAACACTTTTTCACCCGAATCGGCAAAAGTGGCAGCTTCCATTCTGGAGCGAATCGTGCCTTCATCGTCTGCATCTTCTACGCTATAAATGGTGGCTAATGTTCCCACAAACACTTCCCGGGCAGCAAACGAGGTGATGATGGCAATTCCGATTTTCCAGTCATAACCCAAGGGTTTTATCACGGGTTCGATGGCTTTTCCCATCATTCCCACATAGGAATTTTCGATTTGGTAAGAAGCTATTTCAGCATTTAATTCGTCTTCGTCAATTTCGACATTTTCATATTGTGCACTCACAATTTGGGTTGCATTGTCGAAATTTTTGCCTCCGTGTGAAGCCAAAAACCACAACACAATCGAAACTGCCAGTATGATTTTTCCCGCATTCCATACAAAAGCTTTGGTTTTTTCGACCACCGTATAAAACACATTTTTAAAAAGAGGCATTTTGTAGGTAGGCATTTCGATAACGAAATAGGATTTGCTTTTGCTTTTGATGATTTTGTTCAGCACCACAGCAGCAATAAGAGCCAGAACAATTCCCAGCAAATACATTCCCAATAGTGCTAATGCCTGAGTGTTGATAAATCCGAAAATTCTTTTTTCGGGAATGATAAGCGAAATCAGAATCGTATAAACCGGAAGTCGGGCAGAACAAACCGAAAACGGAGTTACCAGAATGGTAATGAGTCGTTCTTTCCAGTCTTCGATATTTCGGGTTGCCATAATAGCCGGAATTGCACAGGCATTTCCCGAAATAAGCGGAACAACACTTTTTCCGCTCAGCCCGAATTTCCGCATGATTTTATCCATCAGGAAAACCACCCGACTCATATAACCGCTTTCTTCCAAAACGGAAATAAACAGGAACAACACGGCAATTTGTGGCACAAAAATCACCACACCTCCAATTCCCGGAATAATTCCCTGACTGATTAAATCGTTGAGTTTTCCTTCTGGCAAAAGGGCTGCAATTTTTTCTGCAAATAAAGAAAAACTCTCGTCAATAAAATCCATTACCGGAGCAGACCAGCTGAAAATCGCCTGAAACATCACCAGCAACAAAGCCACAAAAATCACATAGCCAAAAACTTTGTGAGTGAGGATTCTATCCAATTTCGAATTGAAATCGGTTGCTTGAGACTGGTCTTTTTTAAAAGTGTCTTTCAGGGCAGCACCAATAAACTGATAGCGTTTGACGGTTTCTCTGTGTTGTTCTTTTTTTACCGAAACCTGTTTTTCTCTATCTTCAATATCCTGAAAACCTGCTTTGTAGGTTTCTGACAGCCATTTTCTATAAACCGATTCACTTTCTGAAAAAACCGATTTTCTGGACAAGCCCTCAAAATTTTCGATGGCTTTTTTCAGTTCTTTAATTCCTGTGTTTTTTCGGGTACTGGTCAGGATGATTTTGGTATCTAATTGTTTCTCGAGAGCTTCAACTTCTATAAAAATCCCTTTTTTCTGCATTTGGTCGACCATGTTGACTACCAGAATCACAGGCAGCCCTAAATCTTTTACCTGAGTAAACAAAAGCAGGTTGCGTTTGAGGTTTTCTGCCTCAGAAATTACCACAACTGCATCGGGAAAATCCTTGTTGTTTTGGTCGAGCAGAAATTCGGTTACGATGCTTTCGTCAAGCGAACTCGGATTCAGGCTATAGGTTCCCGGAAGGTCAATTACACTTACTTTCTGACTATTTTCCAAATGAAATGACCCTATTTTTTTCTCAACCGTGATTCCGGGATAGTTCCCGACTTTTTGGTGAAGACCCGTAAGAGAGTTAAAAAGAGAGGTTTTTCCTGTATTGGGATTTCCGACTAAGGCGATTTTGATAGGATTACTCATTACAAAAGGATTTCGATTTCGATTTGTTTTGCTGTTTCTGTTCGGATAGCCACATAGCTTTCGTTTATGTTAAAATACATCGGACAGCCCAAAGGAGCAATCTGCATGAGTTCTACACGGCTGTCGGGCAAACAGCCCAATTCGATAAGTTTTAACGGAATATGCTGAATATCAAAATGTTTGATAACTGCTTTTTGTCCTTTTTGAAGTTGATTCAGAAACATTTTTTATTTAGAAAGAATAAAAACAAAGGTACAAAATTTTGTTGGAGGAAATCACTTGTTTTTTAAGCGAAAGAAAGCCTCACGGATTTTTATCCGAAAGGCTTAAATAAGGAAGGAAAACCAATAAACTGAAAGTCCTTATTCCTGATTCTCTTTTTCTTTTTTGCTGTTGGCAGGCTGGTCATCGCTTTTGGCAGCATCTTTAAATTCCTTAATTCCTGTTCCCAATCCTTTCATTAGTTCAGGAATTTTTTTACCTCCAAATAAAAGTAAAACGATAGCAACTATAAGAACAACTTGCCAAGGACCAACCATTCCTAAAAATATACTTAAAGTGTTCATAATTCAATGAATTAAATTTTAGAGAGACAAAGGTAGGAATAAAATTTTCTTTTGGTGTAATATTAACAAGATATTATTTAGGGTTTTAAAACCAATAACTATGAAATTAGTATCTTTGTTCCTCAATAAAAACAGATAATGGCTAAACGACAAAAGAAACGAACTATACTCAAAAAGCATTTCTTTACCAAAAACAGAATTGTGTTGCTCAACGAAAATAGTTTTGAAGAAATTTTCTCGTTGCGACTCAATTTGATGAACGTGTTTGTAGCCATAATGCTCATTTCGATTGTGATGCTTTCCCTGACAACTTATGTCATTGCTTTTACGCCTTTGCGGGAATATATTCCGGGTTATTCCTCCCCCAAACTCAACCATCAGGTGATGGAACTCACTTTGAAAACAGACTCCCTGCAACATGCCCTACTACAAAATAAAATATATCAGGAGGCTATCAAAAAAGTGCTCACAGGCGAATTGGAGCCTACCCGTTTCAACAAAGATTCGATTATAGCGGCAGAAATGACAAAGATTTCCGATATGGATTTTATCCCTTCACGGGAAGATTCGCTGCTGCGAAATGAGGTAGCTATGGAAGACAAATACAACCTTTTTGAAAAAGCCGAACCCAAAGTAAATCTGGTGTTGTTTGCTCCCGTAAAAGGGCATATTACTCAGGGTTACAGCCCTAAGGACAAACATTTTGCCGTAGATGTCGCCCTTCCGGAAGGCACTCCGATAAAATCTGTAGCTACAGGAACCGTTATTTTTGCCGAATGGACTCCCAACAACGGAAATGTAGTGATTATCAACCACCCTGACGGAATTATGACAGTTTATAAACACTGCCATTCAATTACTAAAAGTCAGGGTGATAGAGTAAAAACAGGCGAAGTGATTGCCACAGCCGGAAATACCGGAACCCAATCAACCGGAGTACATCTGCATTTTGAACTCTGGAAAAACGGTATTCCATCAGACCCTACCCAATTTATTGATTTTGAATGATGTCTATAAAGAGTTTTTTATCTAAGATCGTAGCCAAAAGAATTGTAAATCAGACTAAAAAATGGTCTGAAAATCCGGTGCAAACCCAACAAAGTGTTTTTTTGCAACTGATTCAATCTGCAGGGCAAACAGCTTTCGGGAAAGACCATCATTTCGATAGAATTTCTTCGTTTGAAGATTTCGCAAAACAGGTTCCCATACGGGA
This sequence comes from Flavobacteriaceae bacterium, assembly GCA_041676345.1. Classification (GTDB taxonomy): domain Bacteria; phylum Bacteroidota; class Bacteroidia; order Flavobacteriales; family Flavobacteriaceae; genus Flavobacterium. Next base: position 26,456 of record JBAYSC010000005.1, read on the forward strand.
TTACGAAGAAATAAAACCCTATATCGAAAGAGTGGTGCAGGGAGAAAAAGATGTGCTCTGGAAAGGAAAACCACTTTATTTTGCCAAAACTTCAGGGACGACCTCAGGAGCGAAATATATTCCGCTTACCAAAGAGTCGATGCCCTCTCATATCAATGCTACCCGAAACGCAATTTTGCATTATATCAACGAAACCGGAAATACTGATTTCGTAAACGGAAAAATGATTTTTTTGCAGGGAAGCCCTGTTTTGGAAGAAAAAAACGGAATTCAATTCGGGCGACTCTCCGGAATTGCCGCTCATTACGTCCCGAAATACCTTCAAAAAAATCGTTTGCCTTCTTATCAGACCAATATAATCGAAGATTGGGAAACCAAAGTCAACAAAATTGTGGAAGAAACCCTGCCCGAAAATATGACTTTGATTTCCGGGATTCCGTCTTGGGTGCAGATGTATTTTGAGAAAATTCAGGAGAAAACCAACAAGAAAATAGCAGAGGTTTTCCCAAATTTTAGCCTCTTTATTTACGGAGGTGTAAATTATGAACCCTATCGGGCAAAATTTGAAAACCTTATCGGAAAAAAAGTCGATAGCATTGAGCTTTTCCCAGCCTCCGAAGGTTTTTTTGCCTATCAGGATTCCCAAACCGAAAAAGGAATGCTCTTGCTTTTAAACAACGGAATTTTCTATGAATTCATAAAAGCAGACGAGTTTTTTACAGAAAATCCCAAACGACATACTATAGGTGAGGTGGAATTAGGCGTAAATTACGTTCTGATTATTTCGTCTAATGCAGGACTTTGGGGCTACAACATAGGCGATACGGTCGAGTTTGTTTCGCTCAAACCCCATCGGATTATCGTTTCAGGAAGGATAAAACACTATATTTCGGCTTTTGGAGAACACGTTATTGGCAAAGAAGTCGAGATAGCCCTGCAAAAAGCTATGGAAAGTTCTGATGTTTCGGTCAACGAATTTACGGTAGCTCCACAAATCACTCCACAAAACGGACTTCCGTATCACGAGTGGCTTATCGAATTTGAAAAAGAACCTACTGATTTAGAGGCTTTTGCTTTGAAAATCGACAGCGAAATGCGAAAACAAAACACCTATTATAACGACCTGATTACAGGAAATGTTTTACGGACTTTAGTGATTACCAAAGTTCCGAAAAACGGTTTTCAGGACTATATGAAATCTGTCGGGAAATTAGGCGGACAAAACAAACTTCCAAGACTTTCAAACGACCGGAAAATAGCTTCTTTTTTTGAGGTTTAAACCTCCAACTTTTCCAAAGTTTTGAAATCCGAAAGGCTATTTAGCCCTTATTTCATCTACAAAAATAAAAGCATCTCCATCAAACGGAAAGCCTTGATGCCACTCGGGTAATTGGCCAAAATTATAGGCTTTTACTTTGATGTATCTCACTGTGGTTTTGTTGAATTTTGAAGCAAATGTTTTGGTTTGTGATTCGTAATCTTTGGGGTCAACCAAATTTTTTGCAGTTCCGATAAGGTTGAAATCTTTGCCGTTGTCTGAAATATAGAATTCCACTTTGGTAGGCATCAGAATCCAGGAGCGGGTGTCTTGCAGGAAATTGGCAGTGATTTCCGAAATTTCGGTTTCCCGTTTAAAGTCAACAATAGCTTCAAAATCCTGAGTTTGATAACCGTGCCAGTCGCCTTTTCTCCAATTCGGAGTTCCCGTTATTCCGTCAATGAGTCCGTCATTGCCTCCTGCAAAATACATATCGGTTGGTTTTGATAACAACTCAACAGACCAATCGTTGTCTTTTTTGTAGAAAGTAGCGGAGATTACTTTAGAAGTTTTCGGTTTTATACCTCCTTTATTATCTGCCAAAATATTAACATCTGAAACAAAAGCTTCTATTGTGGCAGTTTCTTCTATAACAAAAGGTTTATCATACAAATTCCAAAATTTTTCAGACTTATTAGGATAAGAAATCTGATACAAAATAAAATAATCTTTTTCTTTACTGTCTAAAGAGATCTCCATTTTATCCTTAAACGATTTACTTTCTGCTTCAATAACAGGATTGGTTACAATTTTCTCATATTCTTTCTGAATAAGAGGATTAACATTCTCAAAACCCAATTTTTCCAATTCTTCTTTTGGAGTATTTTTGGTAATGGTTTTTGAGGTTCCGTCTTCAAAATTTACTTTTATTTTGTCGAAATACGGCTCGGTTGTGCTCCATTTCGGAGTTCCCGGAGTAACGGAATACAATCCCATACTGCTGAGAATATACCAGGCTCCCATTTGCCCGCAATCCTGATTTCCGATAAGTCCGTCAGGGGAATTCGGGTAAAATTCGTCCAAAATATAATGTACTAATTTCTTGGTTTTTTCGGGTTTTCCGATGTAGTTATAGAGATAAGCCATGTGGTGTGAAGGCTCATTTCCGTGAGCATACTGCCCGATAAGTCCCGTAATATCCACCTGATGTCTTCCCGTGGTTTCCGACTGCTCGGAGAACATAAGGTCGAGTTTTTTCTCAAAAGCATCATTTCCTCCGTAAAATTCAATCATTCCCGAAATATCGTGAGGCACAAAAAACGAATACTGCCACGAATTTCCTTCGGTAAAATTGTTGTTTACTTCTTTCGGGTCAAACGGACTATCCCAACCTCCGTTCTTTTTCGGTCGCATAAATCCGGTATTCCAGTCAAAAGTATTTTTCCAGTTTTGGGAACGTTTCATAAAATAATCGTAATCTTCTTTTTTGTTCAAAATCAAAGCCATTTGTGCAATACACCAATCGTCATAAGCGTATTCGAGAGTTTTTGAAACACTTTCGTGTTCGTCATCTATGGTTATTTGTCCGGTTTCTTTATAGGCTTTAAGTCCCAGCCAATCGAGGTTTGCACTGTGTTTAGCAGCTTCGAGAGCCAAATCGTAATCAAAACCTGTGATTCCTTTTGCCATTGCATCAGCCATAACCGAAACGGAATGATAACCAATCATACAATCGGTTTCGTTGGAAGCCAATTCCCAAACAGGAAGCCGTCCTCCCTGTTCGTATTGCTTTAGAAACGTATTGATAAAATCAATCGTTCGTTTTTTGTCAATGAGTGTATAAAGCGGGTGTGCAGCTCTGAAAGTATCCCAAAGCGAAAAAACCGTATAATAATCAAAACCTTCTGCTTTGTGGATTTGGTTGTCCCGGCCTCTGTATTTCCCGTCTAAATCCTGTGCAATATTGGGCTGAATCATAAGATGATACATAGCGGTATAAAAAACCGTCAGCTTGTCTTTGTCATCAGAAGTTACTTCGATTTTGGATAATTCTTTGTTCCAAAGTTGCTGGGTTTGTTTTTTGACTTTTTCAAAATCCCAATGCGGAATTTCGGACGAATTGAGTTTTGCTCCCTCAAAACCTGTAAGAGAAAGGGAAACTTTTACTAAAAGTTCTTCGCCTTTTTCAACTGTTCTATTAAAAACAACTTTTTCAGACTTAGATAAATCAATATCTTTCAATTTTACGCCTATTCCTTCTTTAAACTTTGGAGAAAAATTATAAAAGTCTAAAAATACCGGTTTGTTAAACTCAATTCTTGCCCAAATCTGCTGATTGGTAGCCCAAGCCTCACTACGTCTGTAAACTTCGATAGTCTTATCATCAATTACATTGATTTTACTATCTAATAAAATATCCCTGTGCAATAAATCCAAAACAAGTTGTGCTTCTCCACTTTTATTGAATGTATATTTATGAAATCCTACTCTTGTTGAAGTCGTTAATTCCACATCAATATCGTATTTATCCAAATGAACCGAATAATATCCTGCACTTGCTTTTTCTTTGCTATGAGAAAATGTCGAAGAATATTCTTTCGGATTAAAAAAATTAACACCCATTGTAGGCATCAGTAAAATATCCCCATAATCGGAAACTCCTGTTCCGTTCAAATGTGTATGTGAAAATCCGTAAATCACATTATCGGAATAGTGATAACCTGAGCAACCTTCCCAACTTCCGTCAATTCGGGTATCAGGAGAAAGCTGTACCATTCCGAAAGGAGCTGTGGCTCCGGGAAACGTATGTCCCGTGCCGTCCGTTCCAATCATCGGGTTTACGTATTTGTAAAAATCCTGTGCAGAAAGACACCAACTGTATATGATAAAGAGCAGAAAAATAGTTTTTTTAGTCATTTTCTGATGGTTTTAGATTTTCAAAGATAATAATTTTAGTGTGTAGTTTTTTGTTTCCTAAAAAAATATTTAATTTTGAACAGATTAAAAGGCACAGAAAATGAGTCGGTTAACGCAATTTTTTACTTTTAACAGAAAGCAGCGAAAAGGAATTTTCGCCTTTTTTGGCTTGATGTTACTGCTGCAAGGAATTTATTTTTGGGTTTCTTCCCGGGAAAATCCGGCTGAAAACCCCACCCAAACCGCCTGGCTTCATCATCAGAAAGTGGTGGACAGCCTCAAAGGTGTAAGCGAACCCAAATACACACTTTATCCGTTTAACCCAAATTTTATCAGTGATTTCAAAGGCTATCAACTCGGAATGTCGGTAGAGGAAATTGACCGTTTGTTAGCCTTCCGGAAAACGGAAAAATTCGTTAATTCAGCCAAAGAATTTCAACAGGTTACCGGGGTTTCAGACAGTTTGCTCAATGTTATTTCGCCCTATTTCAAATTCCCCGAATGGGTTACGGCTCCCAAAAAAGCATCCCATCAAAGCTTCAAAACTTTCGACACCAAAAAAGAAGCGATTATCCCTAAGGATTTGAACCTTGCCACTCAGGACGACCTGATAAAAGTGTGGGGAATCGGGGAAAAATTATCGGAGAGAATCCTGAAACACAAAGCCACTCTGGGGTGTTTTGTAGCGATGCAGCAACTCGAAGAGGTGTATGGACTTTCGCCTGAGGTGATTGCGGAATTACACAAGCATTTCTTCGTTTCTGAAATTTCGGGGATAAAGAAAATTAAAATAAACGAACTTTCGATTAAGGAATTAGGAGTTTTTCCGTATTTTAAGTACCCGATTTCTAAGAATATTGTCGTGTATCGCAGCAATAACGGGGAAATCCGAAATTCTGACGATTTGGCAAAAATTCCTGATTTTCCTGTTGAAAAAATCGAAATAATTGCCTTATATTTGGAATTCTAAAATTTTAAGGAAATACTGTTATGAATTTTGACACATCTGAGACCCAAAAAATGATAGCTCAGTCTATCAGAGATTTTGCCGAACAACACATTCGCCCGAATATTATGGAGTGGGACGAAAGCCAGACTTTTCCCGTAGAACTTTTCAAAAAGCTGGGAGAGATGGGCTTTATGGGAGTTTTGGTTCCCGAAGAATTAGGTGGTTCAGGCTTGGGTTATCACGAATATATTACGGTAATTGAAGAAATTTCCAAAGTCGATTCGTCTATCGGTTTGTCGGTTGCGGCTCATAATTCGCTTTGTACGAATCATATTCTGACTTTCGGAAACGAAGAACAAAAAAAGAAATGGATTCCGAAACTGGCAACCGCAGAATGGATTGGAGCTTGGGGGCTTACGGAACACAACACGGGTTCAGATGCTGGTGGAATGAGTACTACAGCTGTAAAAGACGGAGATTTCTGGGTATTGAACGGAGCTAAAAACTTCATTACTCACGCTATTTCGGGTCAGGTGGCTGTGGTGATTGCAAGAACCGGAGAAAAAGGCGATTCCCGTGGAATGACTGCTTTTGTGGTCGAAAAGGGAACTCCCGGTTTTTCAAGCGGAAAAAAAGAAAACAAACTCGGAATGAGAGCTTCCGAAACGGCTGAACTTATTTTTGACAATTGCAGAATCCCTGATGCCAACCGCTTAGGCGAAATAGGTGAAGGATTTATTCAGGCGATGAAAATCCTTGACGGAGGTCGGATTTCTATCGGAGCTTTGGCTCTGGGAATCGGAAAAGGAGCTTATGAGGCTGCCCTGAAATATTCCAAAGAACGTCATCAATTCGGGAAACCGATTAGTGCTTTTCAGGCAATCGGATTCAAACTGGCTGATATGGCAACCGAAATCGAAGCTTCTGAATTGCTTCTGCACAAAGCGGCTTATTTGAAAAATAACAATCTTCCGGTAACCACTCTGGGAGCGATGGCAAAAATGTATGCTTCCGAGATGTGTGTAAAAGTTTCTACAGAAGCTATACAGATTCACGGAGGTTACGGATATACCAAAGATTTTCCGGTAGAAAAATTCTTTAGAGATTCTAAACTTTGTACTATCGGAGAAGGAACAACCGAAATCCAGAAACTGGTGATTTCGAGAAACTTACTTAAAGATTAACCCTTTTTTGCATACTACCGGAAAACCTCTCAAAATTTTATTTGGGAGGTTTTCTGCTTAAAATAGGTATATTTGCAATCTAAATTTATGTGAAATTTAAATGAATACGACCGAAACCAAACCCACCTCATTAGAAACTTATTTTGCTCCGTTTCGAAACAACATTATCGGGATTGATCAGGAATTTGATTCTCCTTTCGGAAGAAAGAAAATCATTTATGCAGATTGGACAGCCTCAGGCAGATTATATCGCCCGATTGAGGAAAAACTAATGAATGATTTCGGTTCGTTTGTTGCCAACACCCATACAGAAACCACCGTTTCGGGAACGGCAATGACTTTGGCCTATCACAAAGCCAGAGAAATTATCAAAAAACATGTCAACGCCTCCGAAGATGATGTTTTTATAGCTGCCGGAACCGGAATGACAGGCGTTATCAATAAATTTCAGCGAATTTTAGGGCTCAAAGTCCCTGAAAACCTGCGAAAATATACCGATATTCCTCAGGAGAAAAAACCGGTAGTTTTTATCTCACACATGGAGCACCACTCCAATCAGACTTCGTGGCTGGAAACTATTGCAACTGTTGAGGTGATTCCCGCTTGTGAAAAAGGACTGATTTGTTTGGATAGTTTTGCAGAACTCCTCGAAAAATATAAAGATTATACCCTGAAAATAGCCTCGGTTACGGCTTGTTCCAACGTAACGGGAATCCAAACTCCCTATCACAAAATCGCCAAAATGATTCACAAATACAACGGAGTTTGTTTTGTGGATTTCGCTTGTTCGGCTCCTTATGTAGAGATTGACATGCATCCTGACCAGGAATCCTATTTAGATGCCATTTTCCTTTCCCCTCACAAGTTTTTGGGAGGTCCGGGCACTTCGGGAGTGCTTGTTTTCAACAAAAAATTATATAAAAATATGGTGCCCGATCATCCGGGTGGAGGTACTGTGAGTTGGACAAATCCTTGGGGCGAACACAAATATTTAGACAATATCGAAGACAGAGAAGACGGAGGAACTCCCGGATTTTTGCAAGTCATCAAAACAGCTTTGGCTGTTCAGTTGAAAGAGCAAATGGGAGTAGAAAAAATGCTCCAAAGAGAACACGAAATCATTGACTATGTTTTTGCGGAACTCAAACAAATCCCGAATCTGACGATTCTGGCAGGGCAACACGAAAACCGTTTGGGAGTGATTTCGTTTTATATTGACGGGTTGCATTATAATTTGGGAGTAAAACTCTTAAATGACAGGTTCGGAGTGCAAACCCGTGGAGGTTGTAGTTGTGCAGGAACCTACGGTCATTTTTTGCTTCATGTTGATCAGGAAACTTCTCATTATTTGACTGATAAAATCTCTCAGGGAATTCTCTCCGAAAAACCGGGCTGGATCAGAATGTCGATTCACCCGACAACTACAGACAGCGAAGTAGCATTTATCGTAAAGAGCATCAAAGAGGTTGCTCAAAACTACAAAGCGTGGAGTGCCGAGTATGATTATAACAACCACACCAACGAATTTACCCACAAAAATGTCTCTTCTTTTGAACAGGATTTAGTAAAAGAGTGGTTTGAATTAGGAGAGTAACATAAACAGGCTCTAAATCCATCCTTTTTCAAGTCCTAATTTTATCAGTTGCAAAACCGATTTGGTGTTTGTTTTTTTGAAAATATTTTTCCGATGGGAGCGAACCGTATTGAGGCTGATGTTCAGTATTTCGGCTATCTGGGTTGACTGGTATTCTTCGATTAACAAATGAAAAATTTGCTTTTCTCTTTTGGTGAGTATGCTTTTATAAGGCACCAATGCCTGTATGGGCTGTATGTCAATATAAGACGGTTCTCCTTCCAGACCTATGATCGACAGCACCATTTTGTTGGTTTGTTTCAGATTGGTAATATCTGTGAATATTACAAAAGTCCGCAATACGGCTCCGCTCTCATCGCTTTGGATAACGGCTACTTGTTGGAGCAATCTTTTGTACTGACCGTTTTTGCAACGAATCCTGAAATCATACCGGGTTTTGTATTTAAAAACCTTTTCCGGGGGCAGATTTTTCCAGAATTCGGTAATGGTGGCTTCAAAATTCAGATAGGTGGTCAAATCATCAGGATGGATCATCTCCAGAAATTTCTCTAAGGTAAACTCTTCCGGCTGATATCCCAATAGTTTGGTAATTGACGTGTTGGTGTATTCCATACGCATTTCAGGTGGACTGAATATGAAGTAACAATAATCGCCAACCTGAAACAGATTGAGCATTTTTTTGTAGATTTCTATTTCTATTTTCAACTCTTCGGGCTTTTTGTGATGCCCGATTTCTTTCCATATCTCTCCGGCTTTTTTGAGTACAAATTTGTCCATTTAAACTGGCTTTTGTGGTTAAGATTGCCCAATTTACAAAAACTTTGGGGTTCTGAGGTCATATTTTTGTAAAAAAATCACCTCCGGGGGTGATTTCTGATGTTTTCTGTAAAGTTGCTTTACGATAGAAATCAAATTACATCATTCAAAAATTCCCAATAATTATCCGAGTTAATTCCTAATTTCTAAGAGCCTGTTTAAATTTATATTGTGAGAATGTTTATAGCTTATTTTTGAGCGAAACGAGGCATATTTTCTTGAGATAGCGGTGTTCTATCTCAGGAAAATATAACGAAGTTGCAGCCAAAAAGAAGCATAAACAAATTAGTAGATAAATTTTAAACAGGCTCTAAATCTTCAATCTAAACAAAATTCTCGTATCTTTGCCCCTTTATTTTTAAAACTGAAATACAGAGATGAAAGCAGGAATTGTAGGCTTACCCAACGTAGGAAAATCAACACTTTTCAATTGTTTGTCTAATGCAAAGGCACAGAGTGCAAACTTTCCGTTTTGTACGATCGAGCCCAATGTTGGAGTGGTGAACGTACCCGACCCGAGGCTGGAAAAATTATCGGAATTTGTAAATCCGGAGAGAGTTCAGCCTGCAACGGTTGAAATTGTCGATATTGCAGGGCTGGTAAAAGGTGCCAGCAAAGGAGAAGGCTTAGGCAATCAGTTCCTCGGAAATATCAGAGAATGTAATGCTATCATTCACGTATTGCGTTGTTTTGACAATGATAATATCGTTCACGTTGAGGGCGGAGTAAATCCGGTGAGAGACAAAGAAATTATTGATATAGAGCTACAGCTAAAAGACCTCGAAACGGTTGAAAAACGTCTGGAAAAAACCAAAAGAGCAGCCAAAACCGGAAACAAAGAAGCACAAGCCGAAGAGGCTCTTCTGGAGCGAATCAGAACGGCTTTGTTGGAGGCAAAATCTGCCAGAACGGTTATTCCGAACAATGATGATGAAGTCGAAATGATGGAAGATTTCCAGTTAATCACCACAAAACCTGTTTTGTATGTGTGTAACGTAGATGAAGGTTCGGCTGTAAACGGAAATAAATACGTAGAGCAGGTAAAAGAACTGGTAAAAGACGAAAATGCTGAGGTAATTGTGCTGGCTGTGGCTACCGAAGCCGATATTACGGAGCTCGAAACTTATGAAGAAAGACAGATGTTTTTAGAGGATATGGGCTTGCAGGAACCGGGAGTTTCTGTGCTTATTCGCTCGGCTTACAAGCTGTTGAAACAACAAACCTACTTCACAGCCGGAGTCAAAGAAGTTCGTGCCTGGACTATCAATGTCGGAGATACGGCTCCCAAAGCAGCGGGTGTGATTCACTCTGATTTTGAAAAAGGATTCATCAGGGCAGAGGTTATCGCCTATGATGACTACGTAAAATACGGCTCAGAAGCCAAGGTAAAAGAAGCCGGAAAACTTCGTGTAGAAGGCAAGGAATATATTGTAAAAGACGGAGATGTGATGCATTTCCGTTTCAACGTATAATTTTTTTGGGAGCATATACTTTCGGGCTTGTCTAAAAGTGAGTTCCCGTTTTCCGTTTCAATCTTTAGTTGCGAGATGGCTTTGCCATCTCGCAACTAAAGGATTTCCACTACAACCGGGGCTAAAGACAATCTCAGGTGATTTTTCTAAACATTTTTACGTACCTTTAGAGCCTGTTTAAATTTATATCGTGAGAATGTTTATAGCTTATTTTTGAGCGAAACGAGGCATATTTTTTTGAGATAGCGGTGTTCTATCTCAAAAAAATATAACGAAGTTGCAGCCAAAAAGAAGCATAAACAAATTATTAGAT
>JBAYSC010000006.1:0-36413 GCA_041676345.1 Flavobacteriaceae bacterium
GATGGTGTCACCACTTGAGCAGTCATTTGCAAACACAGGCGTACAATAACCTATATATACAGATACAGGTCCTGACCATATACTCTCACCATCTGCGGCTCCACAATCCTGACGAACATAAAACTCATAGGTAGTGCCCATTGTCAGGTCATCTATCTGATAGGTTGTAGTGGCAAGTTCTGTTGCCATAGTTCCCGTTCCCTGAGTAAATCCTTGAATACCCCATTCCAAATCAAAGTTTGAACCTGTGCTTACCCAGGCAAATTCAGCTGAAGAAAGCGATAAAGGTGTTGCTGTTAGACCTGAAGGAGGCAAACAGGCAGGAGGAGCTACTACCGTGATGGTATAATCTTCGGTTTCTGTATAAGAAACCTGTCCGCAAGGAGTAGCTATGGTGTTCCACGAATCACGGGAACGGATTCTCATTCGGTAATCTCCCTCAGCAGTTCCTGCAGGAATCAGCATAGTTCCTGTGAAGGTAGTGTCAAACTCAGCATATTGAAACTCAGCGATAAGCTCCAGCGTTTCATCAAAAATAAGGTTTTGGTCTAAATCTACCCATACTTCAACATTTGTATAGCTCGGTACATTGATGTTGTATGTAAATTCTCCTTCGGCTGATTGTGTTACGACCATATTGGAGAAGTTGCTGTAGGCATTAGCTGTACCGTTGTTCAGATTTGAAATATTGGTAAATCCGTTGGTGGTAGAGAATCCGGAAATTCGGTTCCATTCACCCGTATAGGTAGAAGTCGGGATACAATAACCGGTAAAGAACGAATGAGGTCCTGACCAAAGACTGGTGTCTCCGCTTCCGCAATCCTGACGGACATAGTACTGATAGTGTGTTTCAGGAGTGAGGTCAGTAATAGTATGTGACGTACCTGTGATTCCTGAATAGCCTGTTGAAGGCGTTCCTGTTGGGGTAAATCCTGTAATTCCGAATTCAATATCAAACAACGTTCCCGTGCTTGTCCAGGCTACATCAGCAGTAGTGAAATCCAATCCGGTTACTGTCAATCCTGAAGGAGGAAGACAAGTAGGCAAAGGCACTATCGAAACCGTATAATCTTCGGTTTCGGTATAAGAAATTTCACCACAAGGAGAAGCTGCCGTATTCCAATAATCACGAGAGCGAATTCTCATTCGATAATCTCCAAGCGGAGTTCCTATAGGAATTAGCATTGTGCCCGTAAAAGTCGTTTCGGTTTCTTCATACTCAAACGAAGCCAAAAGCTCCATAGTTTCGTCAAAAATAAGATTTTGGTCTAAATCAATCCAAACCTCAACATTGGTATAACTCGGCACAGTGATGTGATAATTGAAAGCTCCTTCAGGAGATTGTGTTACAGACAAGTTAGAATAGTTGCTGTAAGCATTGGCTGTACCGTTGTCTTCGTTAGAAATATTAGTATAACCGTCTGTGGTAGAGAATCCTATGATTCTGTTCCACTCACCCGTATAGGTAGAAGTCGGGATGCAATAACCTGTAAAGAAAGGAAAAGGTCCTGCCCAAAGGCTGGTGTCACCACTTCCGCAATCCTGACGAACGTAGTATTGATAATTAGTTTCGGAAGTAAGCCCGGTTATGGTTACAAAGCTATTTGTAATTCCTGTATAACCTGTAGAAGGTGTTCCTGTCGGAGTAAATCCGGCTTCGCCATATTCAATATCAAATAAAGTTCCTGTGCTTGTCCAGGCTACGTCAGCAGAAGTGAAAGTTATTCCGTTAATTGTCAATCCTGTAGGAGGCAAACAAGTAGGCATATCTACCACTGTGATGGTGTAATCTTCAGTTTCGGTATAAGAAATTTCCCCGCAAGGAGAAGCCGTAGTATTCCAGTAATCACGAGAGCGGATTCTCATTCGGTAATCTCCAAGCGGAGTTCCCGGAGGAATCAGCATAGAGCCTGTGAAAGTAGTGTTTGATTCTGCATACTCGAAAGAAGCTACCAACTCTAAGGTTTCGTCAAAAATAAGATTCTGGTCTAAATCTACCCATACTTCAACATTGGTATAACTCGGAACACTGATACTGTAATTGAACGTTCCTCCCGGAGCCTGAGATACAGCCATATTGGAATAGTTGTTATAAGCATTGGCTATTCCGTTGTTTTCGTTGGAAATGTTGGTATAGCCCTCTGTGGTAGAGAAACCTGTAATTCTGTTCCACTCACCCGTATAGGTAGAAGTCGGGATACAATACCCGGTAAAGAAAGGGAAAGGTCCTGCCCAAAGGCTGGTATCACCACTTCCGCAATCCTGACGAACGTAGTATTGATAATGTGTCTCTGAAGTAAGTCCGGTTATGGTTATAAAGTTATTGGTAATTCCTGCATAACCTGTAGAAGGTGTTCCTGTCGGAGTAAATCCGGCTTCGCCATATTCAATATCAAATAAAGTTCCTGTGCTTGTCCATGACACATCTACCGAAGTAAAAGTCAATCCGTCAACTGCCAGACCCGAAGGAGGCAAACAAGTAGGCACATCTACCACCGAAATAGTATAATCTTCTGCTTCGGTATAAGAAATTTCCCCACAAGGAGAAGCCGTAGTATTCCAGTAATCACGAGAGCGGATTCTCATTCGGTAATCTCCAAGCGGAGTTCCCGGAGGAATCAGTATAGAACCTGTAAAAGTAGTGTTGGATTCTGCATACTCGAAAGAAGCTACCAACTCTAAGGTTTCGTCAAAAATAAGATTCTGGTCTAAATCTACCCATACTTCAACATTGGTATAACTCGGTACGGAAATGTTATAATAGAATGTTCCTCCCGGAGCCTGAGATACAGCCATATTGGAATAGTTGTTATAGGCATTGTCTGTTCCGTTATTTTCGTTGGAAATATTGGTATAGCCCTCTGTGGTAGAGAAACCTGTGATTCGGTTCCAAGTTCCACTCCAGGTAGAAGTAGGGATACAATAGCCTGTGAAAAACGTATAAGGACCTGCCCAAAGGCTGGTGTTGCCACTTCCGCAATCCTGACGAACGTAGTACTGATAATATGTTTCAGTAGTAAGCCCTGAAAGGGTATGAGAAGTAGTTGTAAGCCCCGAAAGCCCTGTCGAGGGTGTTCCGGTTGGAGTAAATCCTGCCTCTCCGTATTCAATATCAAACAAAGTTCCGGTGCTTGTCCAGGACAAATCAGCGGAGTTGAACGTCAGTCCGTCGACTGTTAAATCAGCGGGAGTAGCACAGGTAGGAAGGTCTCCGTCCCATTCAAAACGCATATTAGGGCGTGTTGTTGTGCTGGTGTCGGTGGTGAATGTGCTGGAACATTGAAAACCACTATCTGCGTTGTACCAACGTGTCCAAGTAGCTCCTCCAAGGTTAGATGTCCATTCCACAGAAGCATTTCCGTCATTTGTCCAGGCTGAATTCTGCGAACACGTCTCGATAACCAAATGGCTTGTTCCGTTCCATTCATAAGGAGTGTCGAACTCCAATTGATTCCAGCCCGATACAGGCGTGAAACTTCCGATGGTTGCCTGAGCTACGGGAGTTCCCACATACCAATCAGCAGCCAAAGGGTCTAAACTGGAAACCGCATAGATTTTAACTACATAATTCTCCAACACAGGCACCTGATTCACGTTGATTACGTTGAATCCTACTGATGAAATCTCAGCATCTGCTCCCATACCTGCAGAAGCCAATTCTCCTGCTGTTACCAAAAACTGATTCTTGGTTCCCCAATAATAATTACCAAAAGGACAAGGAAATTCTGTCGAGCTGTTAAAACCCGTTCCTGACCCGACTGTAGAAGTATTCGTCTGAGCATAGGAAGTCATTCCTGTCCAAAAAACTGTGAAACATGTTAGCAGTCCCAACCATCGTTTGAACCCGCTTGTCCGTAGATGCGGACTGAAATTAGTAAGTTTTTTCATATAAACTTTAATTAAAAATGAGTTAATAATTAGCTAAAGTAGTCATAAAAGACATATAAGCAAATTTTTTTCAAAGAAAAATTGCTTTTAGGTAATTATTTTTTATAGAAACTGTCAAAAACGACTTCTAAAAAGAATAAAATGCAATTTATAATAATTTTAAAGAAGCACTGTTTGAAAAAAAGTAAAAAAGGTGTATGAATAATAAGTATTTGTGTTTTGAAGTCAAAAAATATCCCTGACAAGGCAATTGTCAGGGATAAATAGTGTGTTTTTTGTTTTTGAAACAGGCTCTTAAATTCCCAATTCGTCAAACAATTCGATAAGTTTTTCGTCTGACGGTCTCGGAGCATCGGCTGAAACGATTTTCCCTTGGGTATCCACCAATATAAACCTCGGAATGCCTTCAATAGCGTAATCTTTTACAAATTGTGACTGCCAGGCATTATCAGCATAAAGTTGAACTCCGCCTAATTGTTGCTCCGTAACAAAGTTTTTCCATGTTTCGTAATCTTTTTTATCATCAATCGAGATGCTTACAAATTCAATATTTTTTCCGTGATATTTTTCTTCCACTTCTTTCAAAAACGGAATTTCAGCCTTACAAGGCCCACACCAGGTTGCCCAAACATCAATATAAACATACTTTCCTTCTAAATCGTCAAGCGAAGTGGTTCCGCCTTTGTGGTTTTCATAATCAAATTCAGGAGAAGGGTTACCTTTTACCAAGGTTTTGATTTTGTCATATTTTTCGGTAAGCTCTTTTTTAAAGTTTTCATCGGTTAGGTTGGCCATAATCTCGTTATAAAGCTCTTCCGACATTTCATTAGCCGGATTGATCATATAGGCAACCTCTTTAGCTAACATATTTTTGATAGACTGGCTTTTTACCGTTTTAAAAACTTTTAAAGAAGCCTTGCCGTATAAAGAATCGTCGAACGAAGCACCTTCGCCCACTTCTTTTTTATATTCTTCCCCGACTTTTTTAGCGAAATTTGCCGATACCAGCTGTCCGTAAGGACCAAAAGCTCCTGAGAAATCAAAATCACTTGCATTGTCGTAATCAATCGTTTCGTCTGCTTTAGGGAAGTTTTCTGAAACTTCAAAATCTGGATTTTGGGCAAAATGAGCATGATAACGACCAAATCTGCTTAGGGTGAACTCTTTGTGATAGCTTAAACTTTTGTTTTCTTGTTCTTTAAAACCATCTGCCGAAAAAGTGGTCGCTTCCAGAAGTTCGTTTTGTTTTTGGGCTAATTCGTTGAGTTTAGCCAAAAATTCTGCTTCTTCCAGAGCATACAGCGTTTGTAAATCTGCTCCCAATATTTCTTTTCGGAGTTTAGCTTTTTGAGCCCAATAATTGTTTTCGGCAGCTAAATCTCCTGAGAAAGTAATATCTTCTAATTGGTCAACATCAAGTTCAAAAGCTAAATTTTTACCTTTATGAAGATAAAGCGGTTGCCGACCAATTCCATAAGCACCATTATAGGTTAGATATAAGGTGTCCGTAAAAGTTCCGTCTTCATTTGGTGTAATCTCTTTTTCAAACGAATTTCCGTAGATTTTAAAACTGTCTTCTTCAAAATGAGTCAGTTTACCCGAAATAATGGTGTATTTGGGAGTTTCTTTAGTACAGGCAAAGAGCGAAAGTACCAAAGCAAAAGCAAAAAAATTTTTCATTTTTTCCGAGGGATTTTTGGGTTAAGCACCAAAAGTATAATTTTTATCTAAAAAAACAATCTTACGAAAAGTTAAATACGACTATTCTTGCTTACAAATCCGTCTGCCAACTTGTCAGATTTTGTGAAATAATAGTATCTTTGCCCCTTACAATAAATGTATTTGATTCAGAATAATGGAAAAGGTAATCGAAGAAAACAAACAAGGAACAAGCCTTGTTTTGGAACAAAACAAAGACAATACAAAAAAGCTGTTTATAGAGAGCTACGGCTGTCAGATGAATTTTTCTGATAGTGAAGTAGTAGCTTCAATTTTGGCGAATCAAGGGTATAATACCACTCAAACCCTCGAAGAGGCTGATTTGGTTTTGGTAAATACCTGTTCGATTCGGGACAAAGCCGAACAAACCATCCGAAAGCGTTTGGAGCAATACAATGCGGTTAAAAAGATAAATCCGTCAATGAAAGTGGGTGTTTTGGGTTGTATGGCAGAACGTCTGAAAAGCAAATTTTTAGAAGAAGAAAAAATTGTCGATATGGTCGTTGGGCCCGATGCCTACAAAGATATTCCGAATCTACTTCAGGAAATCGACGAAGGTCGTGATGCCATAAACGTAATTTTGTCTAAAGACGAAACCTACGGAGATATTTCCCCTGTCCGTCTGAACAGCAACGGAGTTACCGCTTTTGTAACGATTACCAGAGGTTGCGACAATATGTGTACGTTTTGCGTTGTTCCGTTTACCAGAGGACGTGAGAGAAGTCGTGAGCCTCAAAGTATTATACAGGAAATTCAGGATTTGTGGAACAAAGGCTTTAAAGAAGTTACGCTTTTAGGACAAAACGTGGATAGCTATTTGTGGTATGGAGGCGGACTCAAAAAAGACTTTGAAAAAGCAACCGAAATGCAAAAGGCTACAGCGGTTGATTTTGCCCAGCTACTCGAAATGTGTGCGGTGAAATTTCCGAAAATGCGTTTCAGATTCTCGACTTCCAATCCGCAGGATATGCACGATGAAGTACTTCACGTAATTGCTAAGTATCACAATGTTTGTAAATATATTCACTTGCCGGTTCAGAGTGGTAGCACCCGGATTTTACAAGAAATGAACCGTCAACACACTCGGGAAGAGTATATGCAACTCATTGATAAAGTTCGCACGATTATTCCGGATTGCAGTGTTTCGCAAGACATCATTACAGGTTTCCCGACCGAAACCGAAGAAGACCACCAAGATACACTTTCATTAATGGAATATGCTCAGTATGATTTCGGGTTTATGTTTGCCTATTCCGAACGTCCGGGAACTCTGGCTGCCCGAAAAATGGCAGATGATGTACCTGAAGAAGTGAAAAAACGCAGATTACAGGAAGTTATTGATGTGCAACAAAGGTTAGCTTTACACAGAACACAACGTTTTGTAGGGCAAACCGTAGAAGTGCTTATCGAAAAAGATTCCAAAAAATCAGATTTGCATTGGTCAGGACGGAACTCACAAAATACCACAGTAGTTTTCCCGAAAGGAGATTATAAGGCAGGAGATTTTGTTTTGGTAAAAGTTACAGATTGTACAACTTCGACTTTGATTGGAGAGGCTGTTGGATATTCGGAAATGCAGAGTTAGTTTGTTTAAAGTTTAAAATGAAGAACATACTAATATTATTCTTTACAGTTTTATTTTCTTGTTTGGTTTTTGGACAAGAAATAGAAGAATATGAGTTTAAACAATATCCCAAAAAGTACACAGAAATAAAGCATTATATGCTTCTTGGCAAAGGGGAAAAGTTTTATTGGTTAAACAAGCTTCTTTTAAAAGAAGGAAAAGTAATACAATCAGAAAATTTTAATCGTTCGGGAGAGTTTACAAGTAGTATCAATTACGAATATAATTTAGAGGGAAATATCCTGAAAATAACAGAAAAAGACACGATTAGGAACAGAGAAATTGAGTATAATCAGTTTGTTTATGATGAAGAAGGCAGATTGATTGAAGATTATTATAGAGTTTACTCAGATTTTAATAATAATTTCCCCCAACTCATACAACCTAAAAACAGTATTGATTTAGATTCTTTGTTCGGTTATAGAACAGAATTGAGGTACGATGAAAGAGGGAATATTTTACAAAGAAAAACATTTAGAAAAGAGAATAATCTAAAGATAGTAGATACAGATAATTACAAGTATGATATTCAAAATAATCTGATTGAAATAAAGAGGAGTTCTGAACCAAAAACCAATTATCCTATTCATATAATAGGAGGAAGAGATAAATATGAAAATGAAAAATTCAGGTATATTTATAATTCGGATAATCTTTGGACAAAAAAATACTGGATAGTTGAAGGAGATGAATACCTGATTGAAAAAAGAGAGTTTGTTAAAGCAGTCATTAAGAAAAAATAAAGCATAAGTTTTCACAACCTGAAACAAAAAAATTGAGATTGCTTCGTTTCTCGCAATGACAGGCAACCTGAAACTTTAAACCTTAAGCTTTAAACTGAAAAATGGAAAACATACAAACAATAAAATGATACCAACAAACAATAAATACAACAAGTTACTCGAAAACATTGGAACTTCCATTACCACAGGAAGAAACAATGCGTTGTCTTTATTGAGCGAACAGCTTTTATTGACCTATTGGTCAATTGGCAAGCATATTGTTGATTTTGAACAGGACGGAAAAGAACGTGCAGAATACGGAAAAGAACTATTAAACCAGCTTTCAAAAGATTTAAGAATCCGCTTTGGCAAAGGTTTTAGTAAAAGCAACCTCTATTTAATGCGTTTGTTTTATGTGAAGTATCCAAATTTCCAGACGTCCGGAAAATTCCAGACGTCTGGAAAATCTGAAATAAGCCAGACATCTGGCAAATTGAGTTGGAGCCATTATGCAGAATTATTGACTGTTTCCGATGATTTGGCAAGAAGTTTTTACGAAAAACAAGCCATTAAAGAGAATTGGAGTTTCAGGGAGATGAAACGTCAGATCGATTCTGCTTTATTTCAACGATTAGCATTAAGCAAAGACAAAAAAGGTGTCTTGGCTTTGGCTGAAAAAGGACAGAAAATAGCTTCTCCGAAAGACATCATAAAAGACCCTTATATTTTTGAATTTCTTGAATTGCCAGAAGATAGTATTATCAAAGAACGAAGTCTTGAAAAGAAGCTAATCAATAATTTACAGCATTTTTTATTGGAATTAGGCAAGGGATTTACATTTGTGGCAAAGCAAAAGAAAATCACTATTGACAACGAACACAATTATATAGACCTTGTTTTCTATCACAGAATATTAAAATGTTTTGTGCTTATTGACCTGAAAACAAGAAAAGTAAAACATCAGGATATCGGGCAGATGAATCTTTATCTCAACTATTACAAAGAGGAAGAAAACGAGCCTGATGACAACGAACCGATAGGCATTATCATTGCAACCGATAAGCACGAATTTACCGTAAAATATGCAACAGGAGGTCTGGCTAATAAGATTTTTGTTTCAAAATATCAGCTTTACTTACCTGACCAAAAAGTTTTGGAAGATAAAGTAAAAGAAATTGTCGAACATCAGTGAAATAAATCAAGGTTTAGGCTTTCACAACCTGAAACTTAAAACAAAAAACTTGAGATTGCTTCGTTCCTCAATGACAGGCAACCTTAAACCTTAAACTTTAAACAAAGAAAACTAAAAAACCAATGACAGAAACCAACCGCATAGAATATAAGCAAGAACTTACCAAAGAGGTCGAAATCGAAAAAGAGGTCGTTGCATTCCTGAATTACAGGGAAGGTGGCATTATCTATATCGGTATTGACAAGTTTGGTGTAACCTGCGGTATTTCTGATGTGGACGGAGATATGCTGAAAATTAAAGACCGTCTGAAAAACAATATTCTTCCCTCGTGTTTGGGCTTGTTTGATGTGGTTTCAGAAGAAAGGGACGAAAAAAATATCATCAAAATAGTCGTAGCAAGTGGAACGGAAAAACCGTATTACGTCAAAAAATACGGAATGTCCGAAAAAGGCTGTTTTATTCGTACGGGAACTTCGGCAGAATCGATGCCTCAAAGAATGATTGATGATTTATTTTCAAGACGTACCCGTAATTCCATAGGAAAAATAAGGTCGAACAGACAAGATTTGACTTTTAGGCAGTTGCGGATTTATTATGACGAAAAAGGCAAAACACTCAACCAACATTTTGCAACCAATCTGGAATTATTAACTTCTGAAAGCGAGTACAATTATGTTGCTTATTTAATGGCTGATGAAAACGGAAATTCTATCAAATTTGCAAAATATGACGGCACAACGAGAGTAAACCTGATAGAAAATAAAGAGTTTGGCTATTGTTCGTTAGTAAAGGCAACGCATAACATTCTGGATAAGTTGGAAGTAGAAAATATCACACATACCAAAATCACTTCCAAAGAACGAATCAACCGCAGAACGTGGGATTCCGAAGCATTGCGTGAAGCTGTTTTGAACGCATTTGTACACAATGATTACACAACGGAAATTCCCCCGAAGTTTGAAATTTTTGATGATAGAATTGAGATAACTTCATCAGGAGCTTTGCCTGACGGATTTAGTGAAGAAGAATTTTTTGAAGGCATATCAGCACCACGCAACAAAGAGCTAATGCGGATTTATCGGGATTTGGAACTGGTAGAACAATTAGGTTCGGGCATTCCCCGTATTCTGAAATCGTATGACAAAAGCTGTTTCAGGTTTTTTCCGCACTTTATCCGTATGACATTTCCGAAATATACAGATGATGCAATAGATGATACAATAGGTGGTGCAATAGGTGGTGCAATAGGTGGTGCAATAGGTGGTGCAATAGATGAATTAACAGAAAGACAACAGGAAGTTTTAGAATTGATTAAAGAAAACAACCGCATATCATACAGAGAAGTAGCCGAAAAATTGGAGATTAACTATTCTGCTTCACAGGCACATTTTGATACGTTAAAAGAAAAGAAAATTATCGTTCGTGAAGGTGGGACAAGAGGATATTGGAAAATTCTTATGTGATTGCTATGTGATGATTAAATACTTTTAAAAACACAATACATTGATTATCAGCGATATTTTTATGTGATAAAACAGATTTTAAAAATAAAGTATAAAATTCCCCCTTTGGGGGTTAGGGGGCTGACTTATGGAAAACATACAAACAATAAAACAACGCTTTGAAATCATCGGGAACGACCCGAAATTAAACCGGGCAATCGAAAAAGCGATACAGGTTGCTCCTACGGATATTTCGGTTTTGGTAACGGGAGAAAGCGGAGTGGGAAAGGAGAATATTCCGAGGATTATTCATTCGTTATCCCACAGAAAACACGGGAAATACATAGCTGTAAACTGCGGAGCAATTCCCGAGGGGACGATTGATTCCGAGCTTTTCGGACACGAAAAAGGAGCTTTTACAGGAGCAACCAATACTCGTGAGGGTTATTTTGAAGTAGCAGACGGGGGTACGATTTTCTTGGACGAAGTTGGAGAATTGCCGCTTACGACCCAAGTGAGATTACTTCGTGTTTTGGAAAACGGAGAGTTTATTAAGGTGGGTTCGTCTAAAGTTCAGAAAACCAACGTGAGAATCGTAGCCGCAACCAATGTCAAAATGCAGGAGGCCATCGAAAAGGGAAAATTCAGAGAGGATTTGTATTATCGTTTGAGTACGGTCGAAATCCATTTACCGCCTTTGAGGGACAGGAAAGAGGATATTCATTTGTTGTTCAGGAAGTTTGCCTCTGATTTTGCCCACAAATACAAAATGCCTCCGATTCGCTTAGACGACAATGCCATTCAGGTTTTGGAGAAATACCGTTGGAGTGGAAACATCCGTCAGTTGCGGAACGTAGCGGAACAGATTTCGGTTTTGGAAACCAATCGAAATATTTCGGCTCAGGCTCTGATGAGTTATCTTCCGCAAGAAAGCACTCATCTTCCTGCTGTGGTGGGAGGAAAAAAATCCGAAAGTGATTTTTCGTCCGAAAGGGAAATTATGTATAAAATCCTTTTTGACATGAAAAGCGATTTAAACGACTTGAAAAAACTGACGTTGGAGTTGATGCAAAATAGCGGAACAAAGGTGCAGCAAGAACATCCGCATTTGATTAAGCGTATTTACGGTCAAGCCGAATCCGAAATTCCGTTTGAGCAAACCCATCAGGCAATTCCGATGCAACCCGATATTCAGGAAGAATTTGAAGACGATGACAACGAAAATTATCTTTTTGCCGAAACGGTAGAAGAGGAAGAAACCCTGAGTTTGGAAGCCAAAGAAATCGAGCTTATCAAAAAATCTTTAGAACGAAATAAAGGCAAACGAAAAGCCGCAGCAGACGAACTCGGAATTTCCGAAAGAACACTTTACCGGAAGATTAAGCAGTTTGATTTGTAGGAGAAAACGGAAAACAGATGAGGAAATACAAATCAACTCCGCCTGTCATTTCAAACGAAGTTGATTTATAATTGAGTTTTATTTTATAGGGAGGTATCGCAATCTAAAAAACACATTATGACCAACATAAAACTTTTTGAAAGCAAAAAAATCCGTACACATTGGGACGAAAAAAGCGAACAATGGCTTTTTTCGGTAATAGACGTGATTGAGGTTTTGACAGGAAGTACCATTCCTAAAAGATATTGGAGCGACCTGAAAAAGAAACTGACCAAAGAAGGAAGTCAGTTGTACGAAAAAATCGTACAACTGAAATTTGAGGCTGCTGATGGAAAAAGATATGCAACAGATTGTTTGACAACACAGGATTTACTTCGTTTGATTCAGTCCGTTCCATCGCCTAAAGCAGAACCTTTCAAACAGTGGTTAGCTAAGGTCGGTTATGAACGTATGCAGGAAATAGCTGACCCCGCACAGAGTCTGGACAGGGCGAGGGAAAACTGGAAAAAAGCAGGAAGAAGCGAAAAATGGATTCAACAGAGAATGTCCGGGCAGGAAACCCGAAATAAACTGACGGATTACTGGAAAGAAAGCGGAGTGGAAAAATCAGACGATTTTGCATTACTCACCAATATTATTCATCAGGAATGGACAGGTTTGAGTGTAAAACAGCATAAAAACCTCAAAGGACTGAACACCCAAAATTTACGTGACCACATGAGTGAAGCCGAGCTTATTTTTACGGCTTTGGCAGAACTTTCAACACGACAGATTGCAGAAACTCACCAAGCAAAAGGAATACGACAAAATGCAGTTGCGGGTAAAAAAGGAGGGAAAATTGCGAAAGATGCAAAAGATGCTCTGGAGGAAAAAACAGGAAGAAAAGTCATTTCGTCAGAAAACTTTTTACCGCCTGCACCAAATAAAAAAGAATTGGAAAAATAAAAACAAATGAAACACTATACATTATACACCATACGATATACAGCTATTTTGCTGTGCTTACTCCTGACAGGCTGCAAATATTACAACTTCACCGGAACCGGAAAAATTGATGCAGACAGTTTTCAGGTGAATTATTTCCAGAACAATGCCCCGATTGTAGAACCGGGAATTGAACGAACCTTCACGTTGGCTTTGCGGGATTTAATCCAGAATCAAACGAGTCTGACCCTGACCAATTCGGGAGCAGATTTGGTCTATGAAGGCGAAATCGTGGAATACAGAATCGCCCCGATGACAGCCACAGCAGACCAACGGGCAGCACAAAACAGGCTTACAATTGGTGTAATGGTTCGGTTCATCAACAACAAGAACGAAGAAGAAAATTTTGAAAGGCGTTTTTCGTTTTATTATGATTATACAGGAAGCGAACAACTGGTAGGCTCGCAGCTCACAACAGCTTTGGAAGCGATTTACGAAAGAATCACTCAGGATATTTTCAATGCTTCGCTGGCTAAATGGTAAATAATTTTTAATTTAAAGTTTAAGGCTTAAAGTTTAAAGTTTTTTGACTGACAACCAATAACCAATAACTATTAACTAAGCAACCGACAACTGATAACTTTTTCATAACTTTGAACCTTAAATTTTAAACCTTAAACAAAACTCTTGACAACAACCGATTTCACATATTTACTTCAAAACCCCGATACTGTTACGGAAAGACAGACATCGGAGTTGGAGGTCGTTTTGTCGGAATTTCCGTATTTCCAGAGTGCAAGGGCTATTCGATTAAAAGGGCTTTACAATCAGAATAGCTTTCGGTATAATCTCGAACTCAAAAAAACAGCTGCCCAAACCACAGACCGCTGGGTGTTGTTTGACTTTATCACTTCTGATGCCTTTAGGGGAATTCAGAGCGATTTTGCAGGAACCAAAGAAAGAGAGGTTTATGATATTGAAGTTTTTGACAGTGAAGTAGTAACAATCAATTCGCTTTCTGTACAGCAAAAAAGAGAACAATCTGTGATGACTTCGATAAAAAATGCTGATAGTCAGGAAGAAGAAAACGGCTTTTCGAAAACGGAAGAAAAACGCCATTTAGAACAACCGATAGATTTCTCAACAGCCGAAACCCATTCTTTCCAGGAATGGTTACAACTGACCAGATTCAAGCCCATAAAAAGAGAAATTTCCGCCCCTCAACAACAAAAAACAGAGCCGATTGACCCTGAAAAACGAAAAAAAACGGCACTTATTGATAAATTTATCGAGACGAATCCGAAAATTATTCCTGATAAAAATACGGTTATAACTAATTCATTTTTAGATAATAACAAACGAGATGGAACGATGCTGATGACCGAAACCCTGGCAAAAGTATATCTCGAACAAAAAAAATATCAAAGGGCGATCGAAGCTTATGAAATTTTAATTTTGAAATATCCGGAAAAAAGTCGTTTCTTTGCAGACCGAATTGAAAATATAAAAATTTTACAACAAAATAATAGCTAAACAATGAGTTTTACGGTTTTCTTGGTTTTAATAACTATCGTTTGTTTTTTACTCGTAGTAGTAATTATGGTGCAAAACCCTAAAGGAGGAGGTCTTTCTTCGACTTTCGGAGGCGGAGGCGTTCAGATTGGTGGAGGTGTGAAAAAAACTACCGATTTCTTAGACAAAAGCACCTGGGTGTTAGGAATTGTGCTTATAGTTCTTATCCTTTTGTCGAGTCTGGCTTTTTCAGGAAGTTCTTCAGGAAGTTTCAAAACCTATGACGAAAGTGCTGCTCCGGCTTCTGTAGAAAGCCTGCCTGCTGCTCCGGCTGCAGAAACGCAAACTCCTCAGGCAACCGATGAGGTAACCGAATAAGCAACTAATGATGAATCATACAAAATGTCAGTCTTTTTCAGGCTGACATTTTTTTTGTGCAGATTTTGTGCAAAATTGTCAGTTTTTGGCTTGTGGCATATTTTCTGAAAAGGAGCAGAGCAGTAAAAAAACAGAATTTTTAACCTTTAAATAAATTTTTAAAATTATGGGATTAAACATTAAACCTTTGGCAGATAGAGTTCTTGTAGAACCTATGGCTGCAGAAACACAAACGGCTTCCGGAATTTTTATTCCTGACACGGCAAAAGAAAAACCTCAAAAAGGAACGGTCGTAGCTGTCGGAAATGGTAAAAAAGACCATTCGATGACCGTAAAAGTTGGAGATGCTGTTTTGTACGGAAAATATGCAGGTACAGAATTGAAGTTTGAGGGTAAAGATTACCTCATTATGAGAGAAGACGATATTTTGGCTATCGTATAAGCCCGTAAATTGTACTTTGTATAATGTATATTGTACAACAACTTTAAACTTTAAACAAAAAAACCTTAAACTAATAGAAAATGGCAAAAGAAATAAAATTTGATATTGAAGCACGTGACGGATTAAAACGTGGTGTTGATGCATTGGCAAATGCAGTAAAAGTAACTTTAGGACCAAAAGGTCGAAATGTAATCATCGGGAAATCTTTTGGAGGACCGACAGTTACCAAAGACGGAGTTTCTGTAGCAAAAGAAATTGAGCTCGAAGACACTCTTGAAAATATGGGAGCTCAAATGGTTAAAGAAGTAGCTTCTAAAACCAATGATTTGGCTGGAGACGGAACTACAACTGCAACGGTTTTGGCTCAGGCAATCGTAAAAGAAGGATTGAAAAACGTAGCTGCAGGAGCAAACCCAATGGATTTAAAACGAGGAATCGACAAAGCGGTTGAGGCTATTGTGGCAGATTTACAAAAACAATCTCAGGAAGTAGGTTCGACAACCGAAAAAATCAAACAGGTAGCTTCGATTTCTGCCAATAATGACGAGGTAATTGGGGAATTGATTGCAGAGGCTTTCGGAAAAGTAGGAAAAGAAGGAGTAATCACCGTTGAAGAAGCTAAAGGAACGGATACCTATGTAGATGTGGTTGAAGGAATGCAGTTTGACAGAGGCTATTTATCGCCTTATTTTGTAACTAATCCTGAAAAAATGGAAACGGAATTAGAAAATCCGTACATTTTGTTATACGACAAAAAAATATCTTCGCTTAAAGAGTTGTTGCCTGTGTTAGAGCCTGTGGCTCAATCGGGAAAACCGCTTTTGATTATAGCAGAAGATGTGGACGGAGAGGCTCTTTCTACTTTGGTTGTCAATAAACTGAGAGGAGCATTAAAAATTGCAGCTGTTAAAGCTCCGGGATTCGGAGACAGACGTAAAGCAATGCTTGAAGATATTGCAATTTTGACAGGAGGAACCGTAATTGCAGAAGAAAGCGGACATACGTTAGAAAATGCTACACTTGATTATTTAGGAACAGCCGAGAAAGTTTCGATTGACAAAGACAATACCACTATCGTAAACGGAGCAGGAGATGCGGAACTTATCCAAAACAGAGTAAACCAAATCAAAGCTCAAATGGAAACAACAACTTCTGATTACGACAGAGAGAAGTTGCAAGAGCGTTTGGCTAAATTAGCCGGAGGAGTGGCTGTATTGTATGTTGGAGCAGCTTCGGAGGTTGAAATGAAAGAGAAAAAAGACCGAGTTGATGATGCACTTCACGCAACCCGTGCAGCTGTAGAAGAGGGAATCGTAGCAGGTGGAGGAGTAGCATTACTCAGAGCAAAAGCAGTTTTAGCTGATTTGAAACCTGAAAATGCAGACGAAAAAACAGGTATTCAGATTGTTTCCCGTGCTGTGGAATCACCACTTCGTACGATTGTTGAAAATGCAGGCTTAGAAGGTTCTGTAATTGTGGCAAAAGTAGCTGAAGGTAAAAATGACTTCGGTTATAATGCCAAAACAGATGAATATGTAGAGATGTTCAAAGCAGGAATCATCGACCCTAAAAAAGTTACCCGTGTAGCTCTTGAGAATGCAGCTTCGGTTGCAGGAATGATTCTGACTACCGAATGTGCTTTGGTGGACATCAAAGAAGAAAATCCGGGAGGCGGAATGCCAATGGGAGGCGGAATGCCCGGAATGATGTAATAAAACAACTTTTTTCATAAGGAAAGGGCTTCAAAATTTTTGAAGCTCTTTTTTTTATGGGTAAAAATAAAATTCTAACTTTGAACTAAAATCCCCACGATGAATATAGAAGATTTTTATAACTACTGCATTTCCAAAGAAAACGTAACCGAAGATTTTCCTTTTGATAAAGACACTTTGGTCTTCAAGGTCAACGGAAAAATGTTTGCTCTCACGTCTTTACAAAAATGGGAAGAAGGTGACCATTCCGTAAACTTGAAATGTGACCCTGACTATGCTTTGGAACTTCGCTTAGAATATGAAGCGGTACAGCCCGGTTATCACATGCACAAAAAACATTGGAATACGGTTGCTTTCAACCGGGATGCTCCCGATAAGCTAATTTTAGAACTCGTTGACCATTCCTATCAATTGGTGGCTAAAGGAAAGAAAAAGTAAGTTGCTATTTCGCTTTAAGCGAAAATCAATTACTTCAAACTCCTGAAAAACCCTTTCAAAACTTCATCATTTACCTGAGTCGGAGTTTTAATTTCCAAAATACATTTTTTGCTGCATTCCAAAAACTGCTCTAACCCGACCTGAACTTCGAGTTCGTTTTGAGCATAAAAATAATTGAAATCAAACATTTTTGCCAGATGCTCAGCATTGAGCTGATGTTGGGTTTCAAAAAAAGTATGGAAAATCTCGGTTTTCTGATGTCCGGGCAGGATGCGGAAAATGCCTCCACCCGAATTATTTACGACAATAATTTTAAAAGTGTCAGGAATATAATTGTTCCACAAAGCGTTGCTGTCATAGAAAAATCCGACGTCTCCGGTAATCAGAATGACAGGTTTTTTAGCCACTACCGAAGCTCCCACAGCCGTTGAAGTGCTTCCGTCAATTCCGCTTGTGCCTCGGTTGCAAAATACTTCTACAGAGGGTTTTACGTCAAATAACTGCAAATAACGTATAGCCGCACTATTGCTCACCTGAAGCTGAATAGCATCGGGCAGGGCTTTCACAATTTTGTAAAAAACAGAAAAATCAGAATAGGGAGCGGTTTGGGAAAAAGTCAATGATTTTTCTTTTCGGATTTGTTTTATTTTCTGAACAAAATCACTGTAATCGCTTTGAATTTCGGTTGTTTTGGGCAGAATTTCCCTAAAAAAATCATCCGGACTTGTTTGAAAATGCTCGGTCAGACAACCAAAAGTGTCATAAGCCCTCAAAGTGTCGATATGCCAATGCTGCTCAGGTTGATACTTTCGTAAAAAAGCTTTGACTCTTTTCGAGACCACCATTCCTCCGAAAGTAATCAACAAATCGGGTTGTAAGGCTTTAAAATCTTCTTCGGAGAATGTCGTAATCAAAACATCAATTTTGCTGACAAACTTAGGGTGATGCAGGTTTGAGGTGGTTTCGGTCATCACCACAACCGAAGGGTCGTTTGCCAGTTTTTCGATAAATTCAGACGAAATTTCATCAGGATAACTCGTCCCGACCACTATCAGTTTTTTCTTTGAAGAATTCCAAAAATCCAAAGCTTTATTTAGATTTTTTAGATTTTTTAGATTTTTTAGATTTTTTAGATTTGAAATTTCCGGTTCTGCCGAAAGTTTCGAAACCGTATCATACAAAGGCTCTTCAAACGGAACATTGATATGCACGGGTCCTTTTTTTAGTATAGAAATATCCAGAGCTTCACAGATTTTCCGGTCGTTTTCTGCTGAGGATTCTTCGGTCAGATTTGCATTATAGAGTGAATGATTTTCAAACACATTTTGCTGGCGAATGGTTTGCCCGTCTCCGATGTCGATTTTTGACAAAGGTCGGTCTGCCGAAACCACCACAAACGGAATCTGCGAATAAAAAGCTTCTGCCAAAGCCGGATAATAGTTCAGAAGTGCCGAACCCGAAGTGCAAACCACAGCCACAGGTTTCTGGATTTGCTGAGCAATTCCCAAGGCAAAAAAACCAGCCGAACGTTCGTCTGCCACACTATAACACGTGAATTCAGGATGAGAGGCAAAACCTATGGTGAGCGGAGCATTTCTCGAACCGGGAGAAATTACAATATGTCGGATTTTTTTTTGTCGGAATATTTCAATCAGGCTTTGAGCCAATGGAATTTTAGGGTAAAGCATTTATTTGTTTAAGGTTTAAAGTTTAAGGTTTAAAGCTTTCAATCAACAGAAAATCTGAAATCAAAAATCGTTAATCTTAAATCATCAATCAAAATTTCGTCAAAAGTACGAACTTAACCTTGAACTTGAAACCTCAAACCATAAACTAATTTTGAGTACCTTTGCCACACCCTAATAAAATCAAACAAATGGAATCAATTTACGGAACCTGGCCTTGGTATGTGTCGGGCTTTTTGATAGCGGTAGTGATGCTGCTTTTAATTTATTTCGGAAAGTCTTTCGGAATGTCATCAAACCTCAGAACGCTTTGCTCAATGGGAGGAGCAGGAAAGTTCGCTGATTTTTTTAAACCCGATTGGAGGCAGCAAAAATGGAGCTTAACAGTCGTTCTCGGAGCCATGATAGGCGGATTTATTGCGTATCATTACCTGTCTGACGGGAGCGGAGTAAACCTTAATCCGCAAACCGTAACCGAACTTCAGGCGATGAATATTGATGCTCCAAATGGGAAATTGCTCCCTGATGTTTTGGCAGGAGAAGAGGCTCTGAAAAGTCCGAAAACAATAGCTATTTTGCTTATCGGAGGCATTTTAGTCGGTTTTGGAACCCGTTATGCGGGGGGGTGCACTTCGGGTCATGCCATTTCAGGATTGAGCAACCTGCAACTACCTTCGCTAATTGCCGTTATCGGATTTTTTATAGGCGGACTTGTGATGTCCTGGATTCTTTTACCTTTAATTTTCTAATGTTATGAATTATCTCAAATTTTTATTGGTAGGAATTGTTTTCGGAATTATCATGGTGAAATCCGAAGCGGTTTCGTGGTACAGAATCTACGAAATGTTTCACTTCCAGTCTTTTCACATGTACGGAATCATCGGAGTAGCAGTCGTTGTGGGAACAATAGGCGTACAATTTTTCAAGAAAAACAATATAAAAGACTTTACAGGCAACCCCATTGCTATCGAACCCAAAGAAAAAGGATTTGCAAGATACATCATAGGCGGAACCTTGTTTGGTCTGGGCTGGGGCTTGGTAGGCACTTGCCCGGGACCTATTTTTGTACTTATCGGAGCAGGATTTTATCCGGTAATTCTGATTCTTATCGGAGCCTTGTTGGGAACTTTCCTCTACGGATTGTTGAAAGATAAATTGCCGAATTAAAATTTTGTATCTTTATGACTTTAAAGATAAAATTATTGAATTGAATATGAATATAGTATCTTTTTTTGCAGGTGCAGGTGGGCTTGACCTTGGTTTTCAAAATGCAGGTTTCAACGTGGTTTGGGCAAACGAATATGACAAGGAAATCTGGGAAACCTATCAGAAAAATCACCCTCATACAATTTTAGACAAACGAAGTATTGTTGATGTGCCTTCTGACGATGTACCTGAATGTGATGGAATTATCGGAGGACCACCTTGTCAAAGTTGGAGTGAAGCAGGTGCAATGAAAGGAATTGAAGATAAGCGTGGGCAATTATTTTTCGATTTCATCAGAATTTTAGAAGCTAAACAACCAAAATTTTTCCTTGCTGAAAACGTAAGTGGAATGTTGCTTGATAGACATTCAAATGCTTTGGAAAACATCAAAGAGTTGTTCCGAAATGCAGGAATAGGTTATGAACTTTCTTTTGAAATGGTAAATGCTTGTGATTACAATGTGCCACAAGACAGAAAACGTGTGATTTTTGTAGGAATACGAAAAGACTTAGGTTTTACGTATCAATTTCAAAAACCGAATTTCAAAAAATTGACTTTACAAGATGCAGTTTGGGATTTAAAAGACAACGTTTTACCAGCAAAAACAAACAACAAAACCAATGGAAATAATTGTGCAATTCCGAATCACGAATATATGACGGGAGGGTTTTCGACTATTTTTATGTCGAGAAATCGTGTAAGAAGTTGGGATGAACAATCTTTTACTATTCAGGCAGGAGGACGACATGCCCCTATTCATCCACAAGCACCGAAAATGAAATTTATTGAGCAGAATATTCGTGTTTTTGTTCCGGGGAAAGAACATTTGTATAGAAGATTAAGTGTTAGAGAATGTGCGAGAATTCAAACTTTTCCAGACAACTTTATTTTTCATTACGACAACATTTCGGCAGGTTACAAAATGATTGGAAATGCAGTTCCTATCAACTTGGCTCATTTTCTTGCTGAAAGCATTAAGACACAAATCATCGAAAACGAAGCTAATAATCACGTGAAAATTCTATTAAACGACACTGTAGCTATATGACAAATATTTTAGAGGCGATTGTGAACATTGCAGAAAATCCGATTTATGCAATCAAAAGTCATTATTCGGGAAGAAATAGAGTTAATAATATTGGAGAGGCATTAGAAACTTTTGTCAAAGATGCTTTTACAAATTCAATTCAGACGGAAGATGAATTGGAAAAAATGCGTAGATACAACGAAGAATTTTCTTGGTTAGGCAACCAAAACCATCCACCTGACATTATGATAAAAGGTGGTGATGCTATTGAAGTTAAGAAAACCCAAAGTGCAAATTCAGATTTAGCTTTAAATAGTTCTTATCCAAAATCGACTGTTCAATCAAACAGTACAATGATTACACAATCGTGTAGAACTTGTGAAAATTGGACAGAAAAAGATTTGATTTATTGTGTTGGACATACAACTGATGACAGCATAAAATCTTTGTGGATGGTTTACGGAAATATTTATGCAGCCAATCACGAAACATATCAAATCATCAAACAGAAAATCACAGAAGGAATTAACGAAATTCCAAATGTTGAACTTGCACAAACAAATGAATTGGGACGTGTAAACAGAGTTGACCCATTGGGAATTACAAACTTACGAATTCGTGGAATGTGGCAAATTCAAAATCCAAGACGAGTTTTTAACTATTTGCATACAGCATCACCAAACGCTTTTGAAGTGGTTTCCATAATTCCGACCTCAAAATATGATAGTTTTCCAATAGAAAGTAAAACCAAAATTGAGACTTTAGAAAATCCGAATTTGACAATACAAAACGTTCAAGTAAAAGACCCAAATAATCCAGCAAACTTGATTGAGGCAAAGTTAATTTTGTTTCAGATTCAAAGTTAAAAACCTGAAACTCAAAACTCATAATTTAAAACTCAACACTCAAAAATGAAAGTATATACAAAAACAGGAGACAAAGGTACTACGGCTCTTTTTGGAGGAACCCGGGTTCCTAAACACCATATCAGAATTGAGAGTTACGGAACCTTAGATGAGCTGAATGCCCACATCGGACTTATTCGTGACCAGGACATTAACCAACATCATAAAAATCTACTTATCGAAATTCAGGACAGGTTGTTTGTCTTGGGAGCTATTCTGGCTACCGCACCCGATAAAGAAGTTCTGAAAAGCGGGAAACAACGTCTGAATATCATGTGGATTTCAGAAGAAGACATAGCGGTGTTAGAAAATGAAATTGACAGCATTGATTCGGTTTTGCCACAAATGACACATTTTATTCTGCCCGGAGGACATCCCACCGTGTCATATTGTCATATAGCACGCTGTGTTTGCCGTAGGGCAGAGCGACTGGCATCTCAGTTAAATGAAGTCGAACCCATAGACGAACTGGTTTTAAAATATTTAAACCGACTTTCTGACTACCTCTTTATGTTGGCACGAAAATTGACCGCTGAGCTCCATGTTGACGAAGTAAAATGGATTCCGAGAAAGGAGTAGATTTTGTCAATGTTTTCGGGCAATAGACCGCTTTAGAAAACACCTTGTTATAACAATAAATTACGTTCTTATAAAAATAAATGGAATTTAACTTGACTTTTTGAGTATAACATATATTTTTGCAGAAAATTAAAACTTTACAAAGATATGTATTGGACGTTAGAATTAGCATCCTATCTTAGCGATGCACCTTGGCCGGCTACTAAAGATGAGCTTATTGATTATGCTATCAGAACAGGAGCTCCTCTGGAGGTTGTAGAAAACCTGCAATCTATTGAAGATGAGGGAGAAGTGTATGAGTCTATGGAGGAAATCTGGTCAGATTTCCCGACAGACGAAGACTATCTTTGGAACGAGGATGAGTACTGAAATTTAAAATCAATCACAAAAAAAGTCTCTTTAAGAGACTTTTTTGTATTATCAATGTTTCTAAAAACACATATTATTTATCAATGAATTTTATAAACAGTTTACTAAAAATTTTTGTTGGAGACAAATCCAAACAAGATTTACAGGAAATTAGACCCCTTGTAGAAAAAATCAAATCTTTTGAAGAAGGTCTGAAAGCACTGTCTAATGATCAGCTTAGGGCAAAAACTACCTATTTTAAAGAAAAAATCCAGCAGGCAAGAGCCGTTAAAGATGATGCTATTGCTCAAAAAAGGCTTCAGGCAGAACAAACTCAGGACATCGACCAAAGAGAAGACCTCTATTTGGCTATTGATGCCTTAGAAAAAGAAGCGTATGAGTTGTCTGAAAAAGCACTTAACGAAATTCTCCCGGAGGCTTTTGCGGTGATAAAAGAAACGGCAAGACGTTTCAAAGAGAATACTTCGGTTGAGGTGACTGCCACTCCAAAAGATATTGAATTTTCGGGTGTAAAACCATATATTACTATCGAAGGTGACAAAGCCGTTTGGGCAAATTCGTGGAATGCAGCCGGAAAACCCATCACTTGGGATATGATTCACTATGACGTACAGCTCATCGGAGGGATTGTATTGCATCAGGGTAAAATCTCCGAAATGCAAACCGGAGAAGGTAAAACTTTAGTAGCTACTCTTCCGCTTTATCTGAATGCCCTTACCGGGAATGGTGTGCACTTAGTAACCGTAAACGATTATTTGGCAAAACGTGACAGCACCTGGAAAGCCCCGCTTTTTGAATTTCACGGATTAACAGTAGATTGTATTGATAATCACCAACCCAACTCTCCGCAAAGAAGAAAAGCCTACGAAGCCGATATCACTTACGGAACCAACAACGAATTCGGTTTTGATTACCTCAGAGACAATATGGCTCACACTCCCGAAGATTTGGTGCAGCGAAAACACAATTATGCGATTGTCGATGAGGTCGATTCGGTTTTGGTTGACGATGCCCGAACTCCGCTTATTATTTCAGGACCGGTGCCTCAGGGAGACCGACACGAATTTAACGAACTCAAACCGAAAATCGAAAATCTGGTGAGCCTGCAACGGCAAATGCTTACCGGAGTTTTGGCAGAAGCCAAAAAGCTCATCAAAGAAGGAAACACCAAAGACGGAGGTTTCTTGCTTTTGAGAGTTCATAGAGGTTTGCCAAAAAACAAAGCCCTTATCAAGTTTTTGAGCGAAGAAGGCGTAAAACAAATCCTTCAGAAAACCGAAAACCACTATATGGCAGACAACAACCGTGAAATGCCAAAAGTTGATGAGGCTTTATATTTTGTGGTGGAAGAAAAAAATAACCAGGTAGAGCTTACAGACAACGGAATCAAATACCTGTCTCACGATACTTCTGATGACTTTTTTGTACTTCCCGATATCGGGACAGAAATTGCCAATATCGAGAAAAAAGGTTTGGCTAAAGATGCTGAAGCCGAAGAAAAAGAAAAACTATTTCAGGATTTTAGCATAAAAAGCGAACGTATCCATACGTTGAGTCAGCTTTTGAAAGCTTATACGGTTTTTGAAAAAGATACGGAATATGTGGTGATGGACGGTCAGGTTAAAATCGTAGATGAACAAACCGGACGTATTATGGAAGGAAGACGTTATTCAGACGGTCTTCACCAAGCCATCGAGGCCAAAGAAAACGTGAAAATCGAAGCAGCTACCCAGACTTTTGCAACCGTTACGTTGCAGAATTATTTCCGTATGTATAGCAAACTGGCAGGGATGACCGGAACGGCTATTACCGAAGCAGGCGAATTCTGGGAAATCTATAAACTCGATGTAGTCGAAATCCCAACCAACAGACCTATTGCCAGACAAGACAAACAGGACTTAATTTACCGTTCTGTACGTGAAAAATATAATGCCGTTATCGAAGATGTAGTAGAACTTTCCAAAGCCGGAAGACCGGTGCTTATCGGGACAACTTCGGTTGAAATTTCCGAATTATTAAGCCGTGCTTTGAAAATGAGAGGTATCGAACACAATGTGTTGAATGCCAAAATGCACAAAAAAGAGGCGGAGATTGTTGAGCAGGCAGGGAAACCGGGAGTCGTAACCATTGCTACCAATATGGCAGGTCGTGGAACCGATATCAAGCTTTCTGACGAAGTGAAAAAAGCAGGTGGTTTGGCAATTATCGGTACAGAAAGACACGATTCCAGACGGGTTGACAGACAGCTTCGTGGTCGTGCCGGTCGTCAGGGAGACCCGGGAAGTTCGCAATTCTACGTGTCTCTGGAAGACAACCTGATGCGACTTTTTGGTTCGGAAAGAATTGCCAAAGTGATGGACAGAATGGGCTTGAAAGAAGGAGAGGTGATTCAGCATTCGATGATGACCAAATCCATCGAAAGAGCTCAGAAAAAAGTAGAAGAAAACAACTTCGGAGTTCGTAAACGATTGTTGGAATATGATGACGTGATGAATGCCCAACGGGAGGTAATCTACAAAAGAAGACGTAATGCTCTCAAAGGCGAACGCCTCAAAGTGGATATTGCCAATATGCTCTATGATGCAGCCGAATTGGTAACGCAAAACAACAAACTCAATGACGATTTCAAGAATTTTGAATTTGAACTGATTCGTTATTTTTCTATCGAATCTCCGGTTAGCCAAAGCGAATTCAAAAAGCTTTCAGAACTTGAAATTGCAGGAAAAGTCTATAAAGCAGCCTATGCTTACTACAACGAAAAGAACGAACGTTCGGCCAGAGAGGCTTTCCCGATTATCAAAAATGTATTCGAAAATCCTGAAAATAAATACGAAAGAA
Organism: Flavobacteriaceae bacterium; assembly: GCA_041676345.1. Classification (GTDB taxonomy): domain Bacteria; phylum Bacteroidota; class Bacteroidia; order Flavobacteriales; family Flavobacteriaceae; genus Flavobacterium. The sequence continues at coordinate 26,002 of JBAYSC010000006.1, forward strand.
TCGTAGTGCCTTTCACAGACGGAATAAAATCACTCAACGTGGTTACAGACCTGAAAAAAGCCTACGAATCTGAAGGAAAACAGCTCATCAACGATTTCGAGAAAAACATCACTTTGGCTATTGTTGATGAGGCCTGGAAAAAGCACTTACGTAAAATGGACGAACTGAAACAATCGGTTCAGCTGGCTGTTCACGAACAGAAAGACCCGCTTTTGATTTATAAGTTTGAGGCATTTGAGCTTTTCAAAAAAACGGTAGATGCCATCAATAAAGATGTGATTTCGTTCCTGTTCAAAGCTGATTTGCCGGTTCAGGCTCAGCCGAATATTCAGGAAGCAAAACAAGTGCAACGCCCGAAAGAGGATTATCAGACCAATAAAGATGAAATCCCCAATACCGAGCAAGCCAGACAACAAGCCCAACAGGCAGGGCAAACCCAAAAACCACAGGTTACGGAAACCATCGTGAGAGAAACTCCGAAAATCAACCGTAATGATACCGTTACCATAAAACACATTATGAGCGGCAAAACCGAAACCATGAAGTTTAAAAAAGCAGAAAGTATGCTTAAAACAGGGGAGTGGGTTGTTGTTTAATAGCCTTGAGAATATGATGTAAAATTAAAATCCTGTCAGAAATGGCAGGATTTTTTTGTAATCTTGTTAGAGGAACATGTTACTGTTTGAAAGCAAAATAAAACCCTAAAATAATCTAAATGAGATTGATTCTATCGGGATTATTCCTTAAATTTGTAAGGATTTAGACAAACGGAAAGCAGCAAAACCACAAGGCTTTCCGATTCTTATAAAACCTTAAAAAAAATAAAGTTATGGCAAAAAGAAAAATAAACAGTATCGGGTTATCGGTTCAGGATTCTAAAGAAATGGCAGAACATTTGAATGTGTTATTGTCTAATTTTCAGGTATATTATCAAAGTCTGAGAGGTTTACATTGGAACATCAGAGGAAGAAAATTCTTTGAGCTTCACCTTAAATTTGAAGAACTTTATAACGATGCTCAGGTGAAAATTGATATGATTGCTGAGCGAATCCTTACCTTGGGAGGGCATCCGCTTCATACTTTTGAAGACTATCTGAAAAACAATAAAGTGCAGGTGGGCAAAAATATTTCCAAAGACGAAGAAGCCGTTTCGCTTATTGTGGATATGATTACCGAACTTCTAAAAATCGAAAGAGTCATTCTCGACAAATCAGACGAAGCAAACGATGAAGGAACCAATGCTATGATGAGTGATTTTATCTCCGAACAGGAAAAAACCGTTTGGATGATGAAAGCCTGGTTGGAAGAAGCTGTTTAAATATCTGTAAATGAAGGTTAAAGCACTTTTTTTATTGTTATTATTTATGTCGTTTACGGCTGCTCCCACTATCTTGAGCAGCCTGTATAACGATATAGATGTTTCCTATGCCTATACCTTGGCAGAGGAAGAAGAAGTGCATGACCACAGTGCTGACAAACTTAAAATTATTCCTAAGATTATCGAAATCGACTTTAGCCTTTCCGATAGGTTTTACGTAAAAATACCTACCGAATTTCTTCTCACACACAACAATACCTTGCGGGAAGTGTTTTCCCCTCCTCCTGAAAATAATTTGGTGTAATCTCATAACCGAAATGCGGTTTATGAGCTTTCCGGTTTTAGCGATTTTAGGCTAAGACAGGGCTTGTCGTATTGATTTTTTAATCGATACACACAACATATTGTTTACACTAAATTATTTTCAAAAATGTCAAAAAAAATAAATTATTTTTCAAGTCTGAAGTATGATTTTTCTTCGGGCTTGGTCGTCTTTTTGGTGGCTCTTCCCTTGTGTCTGGGCATTGCCATGGCTTCGGGAGCACCTTTGTTTTCCGGAATTATAACAGGAATAATCGGAGGGATAGTCGTCGGGTATTTATCCAATTCTCACATCTCGGTTTCAGGGCCTGCAGCAGGGCTGACGGCTATTGTGCTTTCTGCTATTTTGTCGTTGGGTTCGTTTGAAGTTTTCCTTACGGCTGCTTTCTTAGCAGGAATTATACAGTTAATTCTTGGTTTTCTCAAAGCAGGAGCCATTTCCAACTATTTTCCCAATAACGTAATCGAAGGAATGCTGGCGGGAATCGGAATCATCATATTTCTGAAACAAATCCCGAAAGCTTTGGGTTCTGATGTCGAAGTAGGCAGCGGATTTGCCATATTTTCAGATATTGCAGCAGCTTTCACTCAAATTCAACCCGGAGTACTGCTTATTGCAGTGGTTTCGCTTACGATTATTCTGGTTTGGGATAAAATTGATTTTCTCAAAAAAATAAAACTTTTACCGAGTGCTTTGGTAGCCGTAATTATCGGAACTCTTTTGAATGAGGTTTTCATTGCTACGGGAAGTTCGTTTGCGGTTACTTCGTCAAACTATTTGGTAGAGTTGCCTGTGGTAGGGAATTTCGATGAATTTAAAGCGATTTTCATCCTGCCCGATTTTCTGAACTTTTCAGGCGGATTAAACTTTTCGAGTTTTCTCAATAAAGAAGTCTGGATTGTAGCTTTCACTATTGCCATTGTGGCTTCTATCGAAACGCTTTTGTGTATTGAAGCCTCCGATAGATTAGACCCTCAAAAACGACTGACGGATACCAATCTGGAGCTCAAAGCTCAGGGAACGGGAAATTTGGTGAGTTCGCTTTTGGGAGGTTTGCCAATGACTTCGGTAGTGGTTCGCTCTTCTACCAATGCCAATGCAGGAGCAAAAACCAAGATGTCTGCTATCATTCACGGAATTTTGCTTTTGGTGAGTGTACTTTCGATTCCGTTTGTTCTCAATAAAATTCCGTTGGCTACTCTGGCTGCTATCCTTTTGGTTATTGGTTACAAACTGGCAAAACCTGCCGTTTTCAGACACTTTTTCAAAAGGGGAAAATATCAGTTTACACCCTTTATCATAACGGTTGCAGCAGTAGTTTTTACCGATTTGCTCATCGGAGTTGCATTGGGAATGATAATCAGTATATTTGCGATTCTGAGAGGGAATATGAAAAGAGCCTATTATTTTCGTAAAGAAGAATACGAAGACGGAGATATTATTCATATCCATCTGGCTCAGGAAGTCTCGTTTTTGAACAAAGCTGCGATTCTTTTTACCCTCGATGCCATTCCGGAAAATTCAAAAGTGATTATCAATGCTTCCGATACGGTCTATATTGCTCACGATATTCTGGACAGCATCAGGGAGTTCAGAGACATCAGGGCGCCGCTCAGAAATGTTGATGTTACCCTTATCGGATTCAAAGGAGAATATGATTTGGCAAATACCGAAACCGATATCCGAAAAGTCTCTATCGAACACAATTTGCTGATGAAACACAGGGAAAGACACAAGACTTCGAGTCAGGTAATTACAGAAATAAAAGCTGTGGATGCTGAGGGAAACGAAATCAAAATTCCGAAAACCAAGAAAACGAAAACCAAAAAAGACAACCATTAAAACCCAAACAATCATGATAGATTTTTATAAAAAAATATTAGACAACAACAAAAAATGGGTCGAAGACAGTCTAAAATTAGACCCTGATTTTTTTAATAAATTAACCGATACACAAACTCCGCCTTTGCTCTGGATAGGCTGTTCAGACAGTCGCATACCTGCCAACGAAGTGATCGGAGCCAAACCGGGTGAAGTATTCGTACATCGGAATATTGCCAATCTGGTTGTGCATTCAGATATGAATATGCTAAGTGTGCTCGATTATGCAGTTAATGTGTTGAAAATAAAGCATATAATTGTTTGCGGACATTACGGTTGCGGAGGTGTGAAAACAGCTATGGGAAGCAGCTCGATTGGAATTTTAGACAACTGGATTCGTCATATTAAAGACATTTATCGCCTCCGCAAAAGGGAACTGGAAGCTATCGAAGACGAAAAAGAACGCTTTGACAGACTTGTGGAGTTTAATGTGAAATATCAGGTGCTCAATCTGGCTTTTACCTCCATTGTGCAATCTGCCTGGAAAAACGGACAGGAACTTGCCGTTCACGGTTGGGTATATGAACTCAATTCAGGTTATGTGAAAGATTTGGAGGTGAGTTTCAGCTCCTATGACGACATCAAAACCAACAGTGTTTATAAGTTAGATTTTGAATGATTTCAACAAAAAGCCCGAAAATTTCGGGCTTTTTTTATTCTGTTTTTTCTTCTACTTCGTCAGGCGGAATTACATCGTCTTTTGAAAGTATGCGTTCGTCACCTCTCCAAATGAAACCTCGTAGTTTTCGGGCATTTTCAGGGAGTTGATTTTCAGGATAGGTTTCTCCTTTTGGGGAGTCAAAAAAGGTAATGTTTTCTATCTTGCTATCTTCATCAAAAGTAAGGTTGATTTTACTGCTGGTGTTTTTGTCAATGCCATATAATTCGTTCCCGGAATCATAGACATAATAAATCATTTCGGTATTTTTGATAATATCGACCTCAGCCAGTTTCCCGTCATTAAATCTTCCGAACAGGTTTTGCCCTTTCACCTGATTAAATCCTGTACCCAACGTGTCTTTTTCGACCAAAAACACATTATTCATTACTTTAAGCGAATCCAATTTCTGAGTTTCTTTATTGGAAATCAAATGCATCAAATCACCTGTCATCTGGCTTTCTCCATTCCATAAAACCGGTTTCCCGATGAGTTGTGTGATGCCTGTGATTTCGTTGGAATGCAGCGAATCACATTTTCCGCTCATATCGGTTTTATAAAATCGGGCATTTTTGTAAGCTCTGATGATACGTTCTCCTTGTTTTCCGGTAATTATAATACGTTGGGCATTCATATAAAGCGAATCGCTTTCTTCACTTTCGGTAATCAGCAGGGCTTTTTTTGTGAGCATTAACGAATCCTGAAGCCTGTAAACTTCTCCGTAATTTCCCCGAGCTACAAATTTGTTGATGCTATCAGTGATTTTGATGTTGTTGGTAGCAGAGGCAAATTCCGTTTTTCGGTCGTAATAAATGCTGTCGCCTTCAATTCGCCTGTTGTCGTAAATGATATGAGAGTTTTTCGTCAGATGGGAAAAGTTGTTTTTCGTATCATAAAATCCCTTTTCGGTATAGATAAACGTATCTTCACTTTTGATGGTCGAAGCATCCGTCAGATATGCCAAACCGGAATCCGTATAATAATCTAAATAATTGGTGTTGATGACGTAATCAGGATTGGTAACTTCGACAGCATTTCGGAATTTGAATAGTTTTTCTGAGGCGAAATACCTACCGGAGATACTTTTCAGGGTATTTTCTCCATTGATGATAGTTCCGTGATTGTTGTAATAGGCTTGTTGAGTGTTTCGGTCAAAATGAATCAACTCGGTAGTGAGCGTCATCTCCGGGTCTCTCATAACCACATTTCCCGAAGCCAGAGCAATTCGGGTATTTCCGTTATATTCTCCGTATTTGCTATCTAAAAAAAGTGTATCGCCTTGTTGGATTTGTACGTTTCCGAAAACTTTGATTTCATTGGTTTTCGTAAAGAGATAGGCTTTGTTGCAATATAATATGGCTCCTTCGTGTTGAGCTTTTACATTTCCTGTATAAAGCACAGCATCAGGCATTTCCGTTTGGTTGATATCCATGAAATCGGAATTGATAACCTTGATTTCTGTGGTTTTTTGACCGAAGCTAAAAAACGGAAAAAGTAGTGCTATATAAAGGAGTTTTTTCATAATAATGTGTCGTAGAAAATCAGCCTCCTTTAACAATTACAGCATTGTCAATGTGATAAATCCAGTCTTCAACGTCATTGTCGTTATAACGAAATGTGCCTACCAGAGTTACGTATTGGTCGGTTTTCAAACGTTTTTTAAGGTCTTTGAATTGGATTCCCATAATGGTTTCAGGGCCTGCCTGCCCGCAAAAGAAACAAGCAGCAAACACGTTTTTGCTCAAAGCATAGGTTTCGTTATCAATCGGGATAATAAAACCGCTAATAACGATTCTTTTTCCTTTTTTTCCTTTGAGTTGGTCGTTAATAACCGGAAACATCACTCCGTCAGGATAGTCTTTGTGGGGTTTGTTTTCGTATTTTATTTTTCCCAAAAGGCTCCAGGTCATGGTGTCGTTTACAACGAAATTTTCTTCAGAGCTAAAGTTGTCCAAGTTTAAAAAACCCGAATGTTGAATCTGAGAATCAGCTTGATGTGTTACTTTGGTTGAAGTAAAAGCTGCTTTTTTTGTTGGAACAAAAGCGAGTTCCAAAGTAATAAAGAGTCCGAAAATCAGGATGAAAACCCAATAAATTCTACGCATTGTTCAGTGTTTTAGAAATATTCAATTTATAGGCTTTGATAGCAGGAATGAGTGCTGCTATAATTCCGACAAAAATAGTGATTAAGAATAAAAATCCTTCTTTATCCCACAAAAACACAAACGGATTGAACTCCATTTTGTATTCTTCTGCTGTGGAATCAGAAATCAGCCACAAGCCGATTCTTCCAACAACCGTACCAAGTATAAACCCAACCACACACAAAAGCAGGCTTTCAAAAAGCACAAGTCCTAATAGCTGCCCTCTTCCGGCTCCGCTTATTCGCATTAGCGCAAATTCATATTTTCGTTCTTTCAAGGTGTTGTAAAGAGCGATAAAAATACTAATTCCGGAAATAAGCATAATTCCGTATGCCAGATATTGCAAAGCATCGAGCCCGAAACCGAATAGGGTAAACAATCGGTTGATTTCAATAGCCGGTGAAGCCACCTGCATATTCGTGTTTTGCGGAATGAGTCGTGGCCAGGAAACAAAAGCCATTTTGTTTTTTATTTTCAGCAAAACGGCTGTAATTTCTCTGCTGTCTGAATGGTCGTGGTCATGGTCGTGACTTTCACCTTCGTGATGATGGTGCTCTTCTTCATGCTCGTGGTCGTCATGATTGTGTTCTTCATGAACACCCCAAACACTTCCTACGGAGCAAAGAATCAGGTTGTCAATTACTTTATCGGTTGGGGCTAAAATTCCCATAATCGTATAAGGATGATTCTCGTGAACGTGTTCACTTTCTTTGCTGTCTCCGTGAGTTCCGAAAAATTCGTCTCCGATTTTCAGATTGAGGTTTTGAGCAATTTTAGCACCAACTACCACCTGAAAATCTTCTTTAAAACCTTCGCCTTGAGCGAAAGTTCCGTCAAATTTGGTGATGTAATCGGGAGTTGTCCCTACGATTTTATAACCTAAGTAATTGTCTCCAAAAGCAAGCGGAATGGCTGTTTCCACAAACGGATGCTTCATCCAGACTTCTGCTTCTTTGTAGTTGATGTTTCCCGGAGGAGCATCGAGCTGATAAACCGATGAAAGGATGAGTTGCAACGGACTGCCTTTGGCTCCCATAACCAAATCAACCCCTTCGATATTCTTAGAGAATTTGTTTTCAAACTGCTGTTGCAACAGCATCAAAAGCGAAATAATCGCCACACTTGCCGTTAGCAAAATAATGCTAAGAGCAGTGTTTAGGGGTTTGAACCAAATATTCTTCCAAGCGGTTTTTATAATCATAGCCAAAGAAAATGTTTATTCAATTTCTTCATAATCAATATATTCGCCTACTTTTTTGGTCGAACGTGGATTTTCTGATTTAGATGAAGTTGGTTTTTGAGGATTCTGATATTGCTGCTGCCCCGAATAGTGTTGACCGCTTGCCTGACGGAAGTTTTGTTCTGCTTTTTGAACCAGTTTTCGCATCAGTATAGGAGCCAGCAAACGAAATAGAAATTTCATAGCATAATAGACAGCAACGATAATGAGTATCGTTCTGATGATTCCGGGCATTGAGGCTTGTTGTAGTGTCATTTCATTCATAGCGTTCAAAGATACAAAACCAATTTCAATCACTTCTTAAAAAAAAGTAAAATATAGGGAAAGACCTATCTGACTCGTGATTTAAACTAAAGTAATTCTTTTTTCATCTCAATTTGATTTTTATGTATATTTGTTCCCACTAATCAATTAAATTTTGTTAAACTATGAATCAATTAAAATTATTTTTGTTTTTGGCTCTTGGAGCGACCATGATTTCTTGTAGTGAAGATGATGGTTTTGAAGAAACAAACGGGGATGTATCTAAGCGATATATTACAAAAATTACAACTTATGGAGAAAGTGAACAAAACATAAGTACGGTAAGTTATGACAGTAACGGAAAGGTTATTTCTGCAACTGACGGAGAGAGTGCAAAATATTTTACGTATGATCAAAACGGAAATCTGAACAAAATCTCAGGGGGAGGAAGTAATCTTCTGACTGATGAAGTCTTGGGAACTATCCACGATGCTTATGAAATTGGAGATGTTCTGCAAAATGACAACAACGGTAATCCTACGGTTATTGAACTCTATGAGTATGATTATTGGGGCGATAGAATAACACATACGGCTCACTTGACCTATGATGACAAGCCTTTTACTTTTTATTACACTTTAGATGCAGCGGGAATCATCAAGGTTTTAAATGATACTCGATTGAATTTTAATCACAACCCTGCAGCAAGTCCGGAAATTATTATGGCAAAACTACTTTTACCTGTAAATAACCCAACAGGAGCTTTAATAAAAGATGAAGACAATCAAGAAGTGGGGTCAATAAACGTAAATTACACTTACGGAGAAGATAAATACCCTACTTCTGCTTCGGTAGTAGTGATTGATGATGCGGGTTATGTTAAAAATTATAATGTAACTTACGAATATAAAAATTAAGGATTATTTAATCTTCCCAATGAGTTAAATATCTTGATAAAATCAAAGAGTGATATGTAATAGGAGCCCTTCTATTACTATAGAAAAACAACATAAAACCTCAAGGTGAGTAAGCTTTAAAAAGCGGGATGTTTTACAAGCAGCCAACCAACTTTTCCAAAGTTCAAAACTTTGGAAAAGTTTGAAACCCGTAAAATCAGAAAGGCTTTGTAGAAAGCCTAAAGTTCGTTTAGGTTTAGAATTTAACTAAATTTGGGTAAGAAATGATTTATATAAAAGTTCCCATAAGTAATATAGGTAGTATATCGGTATATGAAGATGATGAAACTCTTTTCGTATTAAATAGAAAATTATATTTCGGGTTCAAAGTTACAGGTGAGATTTTTGAAAAAGATAAAAAAATAGCTGTTGTAACCAATTCATTTTTGATAATTAAAATATTGTTTCAGGACTTAGAAAGTACTATAAAAGTATTGAGTTCTACTTATCCTTGTTTATTCAAAATTTAAGGTTGGAGAGAATGAAATAAAAATTATAGACAATCCTTTATATTTTATATATCCTAAAATTTATTCTAAAGTATTTTGGAATAATGAGCTCATTGCTAATGTAAGTTTAAAAAGAATAATTGACATAGAAGGGGCTGAACTACAAATTAAGTTCATTTCAGAGAATTGTAATAGAGATGTTAAATATTATGTAACATTAATATATTTAATGACTTGTGTTAATGTAAATGTTTAAATAAACAAAATCCGTTTGGCAAAGTCTTTTAAAAGATTTACTCTACAATCGTTGATATAAATTTTGTATTTTTGAAACCAAAACAACTACTTATGAAAAAACTCACAGCCTTATTATCTGTATTGATTTTGTTTTCTTGTAATGCTACAAAAACATCCAAAACCATTTCTTATCAGGTCTTGACCGATTCTGCCTATATGGGCAAAAAGAAAGAATCTTTTGAAGTGATTGACAATCCTGCTGATTTAAAAAAGCTATACACTTTGGTTCAGGACGAACTCGTTCCCGATGTTGATTTTGCCAAAAACAAGGTAGTAGCACTTTTTATGGGCGAAAAAAACACAGGCGGTTATGCTATTGGAATTGAGGAAGTGAGACAAGAAGGCAGCAAAGTAATTGTCAAAGTCAAAAAATCCTATCCTGACGGAAACGTAACCATGGCTTTCACACAACCCTATCTGATTGCAAAGATCAAAACGACCAAAAAAATCGAATTTGAAGAGTAAAAAACTAAAAAATCCCTTACCTGCTCAGAGTAAGGGATTTTTTATTGAAAACCTGAAACCTGAATTATCTCGAATAATTCGGGGCTTCTTTGGTGATGGTTACATCGTGAGGATGACTTTCGTGAATGCCACTCGAGGTGATTTTCACAAAACGTCCGGTTTTTTGCAGGGTTTCGATGTCTTTTGCTCCACAATATCCCATTCCGGCTCGAAGCCCTCCGATAAACTGAAGCATACTTTCGTTGAGTTCTCCTTTATAAGGTACTCTACCTACGATTCCTTCCGGAACCAATTTTTTGATATCGTCTTCCACATCCTGAAAGTAGCGGTCTTTTGAACCTTCCTGCATGGCTTCCACAGAACCCATTCCCCTGTAGGATTTATATTTTCTACCTTCATAAATAATGGTCTCTCCCGGAGATTCTTTTGTTCCTGCCAA
>JBAYSC010000007.1:0-35976 GCA_041676345.1 Flavobacteriaceae bacterium
AAGTATAGGTACTTTATTCGGTATGTTACACAATGCCAACATAATAACAGGTACGAAAGAAGATTTAATAAAAGCCGTTTCGTCAATGTTTGGCAACTTATCCGAAAGCACTACAAAAGACAATGTTAATTTAAAAGTAAACTCAAACGATAATAAAACCCTCTATGATGTAGAAACAGAAAAACTAATAACAGGCTGGGTAAAATATTTAAAAAGCACCACAAAACCACAAAAATAATATATACGAAAAACAGCCCGAAAGCCCCGTATTTATTGACTTTGTTTAACACCCCTAAAACTGAACTTCAATTTTAGGGGTGTTTTTTTGCCTTATTCTATTTTAATTCTTTGCACCACAAAACTATATCATTATGGAAAGCAAAGAATTTACAACCGTACAGGTGCAAGGGATTACAGCCGAAACCTTGCTAAAGAAATTTGACAGCCTCGAAAGTCAAATTAAAGAACTCAAAGCACAACCACAACCCACAACCGAAAAACTAATAACAAGATATGAAACAGCCGAATTATTGGGCGTTTCGATTGTTACCGTTCATAACTGGGTTAAAGCTAACATACTGAAAGCGTACAGGGTTGGTAACAAAGTAAGGTTTAAGGAAAGCGAAGTATATAACGCTTTACAGGCTATTAACTCCAAATAATACAGTTATGAGAGTAGAAATAATAAAGGACTGTATGGACTTAATGGGTGGTTTTGAATTGTTGCAAACCTTTAAACGTAAACCCGTTTTACTTACTGTTATTGACACTTTAGGCAGTTATCCAAAGCCCCAAAGAAAAGGCGACACGGTAAGAGCCTCCGATAAGGATTTAGGGGCTTATTTGTCTGTTAGCAATGTTAGGAACGCTTGTAAACTGGCTGACTTGGATTTTATCGGTATGCCTCACGCTTTGAGCCTGATACGGTACAATTTAGAGCAAGCCCTAACTATTTTACAGGAATAGGACGGGGGCAATGATTGACGGGGTTAAGATAAAATGTATAGGTACAACCTCCGATAACTGGCTAAACAATCCTTTGCTAAAATTTGCCTCCAAAGTGGACACCGTAACAGGCGAATTTTTAGCAAAGAACAAAGTAGCTTTTTATCGTGGGTTGTCTTTTCATATCGTACCCTCAACCGTTAGCGAAACGGATAATTTGTTTATTCGTGGCTCTTTAGCTACGTTCTACAACAAAGGCAAAAACAATGCTTTTGATTATGATGTAACGATGTTAGCCGAAACCATTCAGGAACTGGAAACCGTTTTTAACGTAAACCCGAATACAGCCGTTATACAGGCTTTTGAGTTTGGGGCAAATATCAACCCTCAACAATCTACTAAAACGATTATCAAAGGCTTACGGGCTTATCAAAACCATACTTTTGGAGCTTTGAAAGTGGACAATGTTTTTAACGGGTTGCAACTCAAAAGACAGGACACTAATTTTAAGATTTACGACAAAGGAATACAAACCGCACAGCCCCAAACAAACACCCTCCGAATAGAATACGCCTTACACTTTAGCAAAGTGGCTAAAAAGCACGGATTTGAAGTATTAGCCGACTTTTTGAACGTGGATAAGCTCCACGATATAAAACGGCTTTTGCTCGAAGTTTGGGCAAATGCTATCTTTTACGATAAGGGTATGAAGTGGCGAAGTATGAACCAAAAGGACAAAGAAAAAATGCTTTACTATTTGGATTGTACGAACTGGGACACTTTTACGAAAATGCAAAGGAAACGGGCAAAGGACAATTTCAGACGGTTGTATAATGAGTTTTGCACCTCAACCACTCAAACCGATGTACTCAATTTATTAGCTCAAAAGCTCAACAAATTGACAGCCGAAAAAGGATACCATTTACAAAACTTTTTAGGTGCAAAAAACAATGATTTGACAGCCGTAAAAATGTTACCATTTACAACTTTAGATAAACTTGTAAAAGGTATCCAAAACGATACTAAAAAACCTATCCAAAACACACTACAAAAAAAGTCCGAAAAATTGATAAAAAAAGGTGCAAAAAATTGTTGTGTTTGTGGCTCGGATATTTCGCATAAAAAACCGATTGCGGTTTATTGTTCAAAATACTGCAACAATTCTAAACAGGCACAAAACAGAAAAATGAAAAGACAGGCACAAAAAAAGTCCGAAACGGAACAATTAGCCAAACTACTGGCAAACCTCCACAAAAGCAAATTAAAGCTATTAGTAGAATACAGGCACGAAAGAGTAATGTATGCAGACCATTTGCACCAAAGCGAAATAACAACCGCACCCGACTGGGTACGGAAAGTAACACGGGTAACGATACGGGCAAAGCCTAATATCGTACTAACAAGCCACAGGGCTAAAAAACTGATAAGAACAATAAACAAATTAAACCTATCAAATTATGAGAACAAAAGCAGAAAACAGACAAAAACAAATTGAAGCTATTGAGTTGGCAAAACAAGGCGTACAACAAAAAAAAATAGCTCAAAAGCTCGGAGTAACGGAAAAGACAGTAGGCGTATGGTTAAAGCCTTACAAAGACGAAAACCACACCCGTACTAATATAATACGGTTATTTGAAGTTCGGCTAAAGTGTTTGTTAAGCGAAACCAAACCCGACTTTTTAGAGGTAGCCCGATTAACAAAAGCCCTGAATGAATATAAAAGGGGCTAATTTGAACACAAAACAGCTTTTTCCCGTGCTTTTTATCATAGGGGGGTTAGTATGTATTTCGTGCAACGAAAGTACGCTAAAACGCACAATAAACCCCTCTTTTGAAAGTACGCTGTAAAAAAGTTAGTGAATGTGTATTTAGTAACATTTTATGTGTATTTTTTATGACAAAAAACAAAGTAAATAGTAAAAAAGCGTTTGAGTATTATTGCAAAGGCTTGAATAGCAAAGAAATAGCAAAGTTATTAGATTGCAGTTACAGGACTATACAAAACTTTATGAGTGCCGAAAACTGGAAAGAAAAGAAAAAGCCAAATATTAAATGCAAATGTAAACCCGATAACACAACGGGCGAAACCTCCGTAATGTGTTGCAATAATTGCGGTTTACCGACAGAAAAATTTTGGACTGATTAAAAACTAAACAATGAGAATACAGACAAAGGAACTGCATAACAGCATAAAAAAGGAATTTGCAAGGCTTTCAAATAAAAAAGAGTTTGGAGTACCAAAATATACAAAGGCTTGGATACTCAACAAACTGGCTAATGATTTTTTCAGAAGCCCCAAAACAGTTGAAAATATAGTATTTGAAAGGGCGTAATAAAAGCCAAAAGCCCGTATAACAGGCTTTTGGGTAGCGGGTTAGAGTTTAACCGCCCCGCATATCTTATTAGCCACGTCAAGGAATTAGCCGAGAGTATCAATAAGACACACCAAAAGTAATAATTTCAATTCTTAAAATCAAAAATTTGGGCTATAATCCAAAGAACCAAAAGTATAGGAATACCGATAATAGCTATTGAAATAATGATTTTACCGATAAAAAAGGCAAAACTATAAAAGTCCACAATAGCCCAAACACCCACAGAAATAAGCCCAATAACAAAAAGGGTTTGAAAGATAAATGTTAGTGCTTGTTTCATACTTCAACAAATATAAAAATCTTTTCTATATTTGCTATTCCTAAATACATAGAATATGACTTTTAAAAAACTTTTGCCCGTGTGGTATGGTGGCAGTATCGGAAACGACTGTAACGCTCTATGTAGTGTAGGACACCTAAACTGTACGGGCTTTATAATTCCTAAATACATAGATTATGAGTACACAAACCCACTCACAGAATGAAACCATTAAAAAAATGGTAGAACGTCTAAACGCCTTTAGAAACCAAAAAACGGGCGAATTTGAAGTAAAAACAGAGCTTACCCAAACGGGCGAAAACACGTATTATTTAACGATGTGCCAAACTATGAGCCTAATAAGGGTATGTAAAGGGGCAATATATCATATTGCTGAACAACGGAACCAGAAGGAGGTTAATTGTTACGATGTTATAAATGTGTTAGAGTTAGCCGAACAATTAAATGACAGGGTAATGTCCGATATTGATATTTTGGATACACTATCCGAATTTGAAGTAAACAAATAGGGATACAATAAACCCCTCTTTTTCAAAACCTCCGATTTCGGGGGTTTTTTGTTTACCATATTGTTGAACTCAACAAAAAGGAATTTCACTTTAAAAAATGTTTTTTGTTAGTTTTTCGGCAAAATGTCGGCAAAAAGAAAAATAAAAAAGCCTTAAAATATTGGTTTTCAATAGATTAAGGCTTTTGCTTTGTAGCGGGAACAGGACTCGAACCTGTGACCTTCGGGTTATGAGCCCGACGAGCTGCCTACTGCTCTATCCCGCGATTTGTGAGTGCAAAGATATAAAAAATTTCTGATATACCAAAAATGTTTTTAATCTTTTAATTTGTGAAGATACATGTTTACCACATTGTCTAATCCCAAATACAGACTTTCGGAAATGAGGGCATGACCAATGGAAACCTCAAGAAGATTCGGGATGTTTTGTTTGAAAAAAGCGATATTGTCTAAGCTCAAATTGTGTCCCGCATTGATGCCTAAGCCCAATTCATTAGCCAAAACAGCACATTCCACATAAGGTTTGATACCTTCTTTATTCCCTAAAGAATATTGGTGTGCAAAGCTTTCGGTATAGAGTTCGATGCGGTCTGTTCCTATAGTTTTTGCCCCTTCAATCATTTTTAGGTTTGGGTCAACAAAAATGGAAGTTCGTATGCCGTTTTGTTTGAATTCTGCAATTACTTCAGAAAGGAAGTCTTTGTTTTTGAGAGTGTCCCAACCCGCATTTGAGGTAAGAACCTCATCTCCGTCCGGAACCAACGTTACCTGAGTGGGTTTTATTTCCAAAACCAGCTCCATAAATTTCTTTATCGGATTGCCTTCGATATTGTATTCTGTATGTACGATAGACTTCAAGTCATAAGCATCCTGATATCTGATGTGTCTTTCGTCCGGTCTGGGGTGAATGGTAATTCCTTCTGCTCCAAAAGATTGGATGTCTTTTGCTGCTTTGAGTAAATCGGGAACGTTGCCTCCTCTGGCATTGCGGAGTGTGGCAATTTTATTGATGTTTACGCTTAGTTTTGTCATTGTTTTTGGTGAAAAAGAAGCGACAAAGATACGGTTAATCTTCCACAATTTCGATGTTCACCCGCATGAGTCCGTAATCGATGTCTCTGGTGATTTCCAAAAAGGCAGCTCTAGAAAGGTCTATTTCTCTGCCTTTGACAAACGGACCTCTGTCGTTCACCTCTACCAAAACCGACTTTCCGTTGGCGAGATTGGTAACTTTAAGTTTGGTTCCGAAAGGGAGAGTTTTGTGTGCTGCTGTAAGTTTTTGGTTGTCGAATATCGCTCCGCTGGCTGTTTTTCTGCCATGAAATTTATGAGCATAATAAGACGCTACAACATTGGTTTTATAGGGTTCTACCTTTATGATTTCGGCTTTTTCTAATACCGGTAACAGGTGGTTGACCTCTATGTTGGAGGCAGAAATACTGTCGATTTTTTTTTGGATAAATTCTTCCCGACTTAGCTTTTTCTCCGGTTTTTGAGCCGGTTTCTGAACCCTTGGCTGGGTCTTTTTTTTCAGGCTATCCTGAAAAACAAAAGGATTTTCAATAGCGAATGCTTTTGTTTGGAACGAAATCATCCCTAAAAAGTACCATACTATGAAAATCCTTTTTTTCAATAAAAATATTTTTTAAGCAAACCAGGCATTCCAAGGAATACGGCTCAGGATAAGTACTAATGCAATCAGATACATCAACCAGATAGATTTGAATTTGGCTTTATCTGTGGCAGCCGTTTTGTGTTTTGACCAGCCTACCGTAATCAAAACAATGGCAATCAGGTTAATAAGCGGATGCTCAATAAGATACAGGCGAAGGTCAGAATTTTTCATCACTTCTCCCATCCCGATTTCTTTCATAGTGTTATAGTAGGGCGAAAGAAAATACAAAAACATAGCCAGCAGCAGTTGAATATGTGTGGCAATCAGCCCGAAAAGGGCAAGTTTTCTATCTTTTCCCGTAAAGGTTTTTCCTTTTGAAAATCCGCTAAGGGAATTTAGAACAGCAATAACCAATAGAATTAAAACCAAATATGCCCAACCCGAGTGAGCTTATTTTATGAAATTATACATTGCATTTGTTTTTTGATTGCTACAAAGCTACATAAAAAAGCTTTCAGGTTCTTTAGAATGGTTTTAAATTACCCGGACAAGTAGTCAAACCAAAAATAAAAGAGTCGGAAAGGTTGAAAACCAAAAAATTATGTACTTTTGTGTCGCTAATAGTGTGTGAAGATGAAAGGACCTCTTTTTTATTCGAAAATTTTACTCTTCGGAGAATACGGAATCATTAAAGATTCTAAGGGTTTGTCTATTCCGTATAACTTTTATAACGGAGCTTTGAAAGCCGAAGATGTGCTTTCGGAAGAGCATAAAAAATCAAATCAGAGTTTAAGCAAATTTGTTTTGTTTCTAAAAAATCTGGTGCAGCAACAGCCCGGTTTGATCGATTTTGATTTTGAAACCTTAGAGAACGACGTAGCTCAGGGAATGTATTTTGATTCGAGTATTCCGCAAGGCTACGGAGTAGGCAGCAGCGGAGCTTTGGTAGCAGCCGTATATGACAAATATGCTTTGGATAAAATTACCGTTCTGGAGAATCTGACCAAAGATAAACTGTTGCAACTCAAAGTGATTTTCTCTGAAATGGAATCTTTTTTTCACGGAAAAAGTTCAGGGCTTGACCCGCTCAACAGCTATTTGAGCATCCCGATTTTGATTAACTCCAAAGATAATATCGAAGCTACGGGTATCCCGACACAGAGCACAACCGGTCAAGGAGCAGTGTTTTTGTTAGACAGCGGAATGGTTGGCGAAACGGCTCCGATGGTTTCCATTTTTATGGAAAAACTAAAAGAACAGGGTTTCCGACGTATGTTGAAAAACCAATTTATCAAATATACCGATGCCTGTGTCGAAAACTTCCTGAAAGGCGATGTGAAATCGCTGTTTTCCAACACTAAAAAACTTTCAAAAGTGGTTCTGGAAAACTTCAAACCGATGATTCCCGAACATTTTCATGAATTGTGGAAAAAAGGAATCGAAACCAACGATTATTACCTGAAACTGTGTGGTTCGGGAGGCGGAGGCTATATTTTAGGCTTTACGCAAGATCTCGAAAGAGCACAAAAATCACTGAGCGGGCACAAGCTCGAAGTGGTTTATCAATTCTAAAAAATCCCTACCCATGCTCAAAAGAAAAAACAAACTACTACTCTGGAAAGTAATCAGTTTGTTTTCTGTGGTTCGGGGATATAATGTGCTGGTTGTGGCTTTGGCTCAGTATTTTTCAGCTATTTTTATATTGGCTCCCGAGCGGAGTGCTTTGTCAATACTGCTTGACTCTCAGATGTTTGCCATTGTTCTGGCGACCTCGCTTTCCATTGCTTCGGGCTATATCATCAATAATTATTACGATTGGGAAAAAGACCTGATTAACCGCCCCAAAAAAACCATGCTCGACAAGCTCATCAGCGAAGCCACCCGACTAAAAATCTATTTCGGAGTGAATTTCGTGGTTTTTTTGCTGGCTTTTCTAATCTCGTGGAGGGCAGCTGTTTTTTTCTCCATTTATATGTTTTTGATTTGGTTTTATTCCCATAAACTCAAAAAATATCCGATTATCGGGAATGCTACCGCTTCGCTTTTGGCTATACTTCCGTTTTTTGCCGTGTTGTTTTATTATCAGAAACAGGAACTTTTTCATATCCAACACCATCAGTATAAATACTTTATGGTTTTTGCCCATGCTTCTTTTTTGTATCTGCTGATATTTATTCGTGAAATGGTCAAAGATTTGGAAAACCTCAAAGGCGATTTTGCCAATAATTACCGAACCATTCCGGTTGTGTATGGAGAAAAAACTTCGAAATATATCATCACTGCCCTTATCCTGCTCACGTTGATTCCGGTTTATATTTTGGTCGAAATTGCCGATGTGGGCTATATGGACATTTACTTTTATTTCAGCCTTATCGGGTTGTTGTTTTTCTTGGTTTTCCTGTGGAAGTCTGATGAAAAAAAGCATTTTATGGCTTCACATAACTTTCTGAAATTTATCATCATTTCAGGAGTTTTCAGCCTGATTTTGATAGACCCTTCACTGCTTTGGAAAGGCAAAGAATTGTTGTCGATATAATCTATATTCCGAAAAAGTTGTAACTTTCTTGGATTTTATTCCGAAAAAGTTGTAACTTTTTTGGATTCTATTCCGAAAAAGTCGGGTTTTTGGAGTTGTGAGGTTTTTATACTTCTCTATAATACTCTTTTGCAATTTTCAACAAAGTTGCTTTTAGCTCATCTTTGTATTTGGTTTGATTGGCGAAAAATAGGACTTCATTGGAAGACAATTGTCTTAAAAACAGAAAATCGTCTTTATCGTTAAAAATGAAGAAATGCTCAGTAATTCCGTTTTTGGTTATTAAAATAGTGTCATTATCTACGATGAGTTCATATGGGCATTTTTCGACTATGCCGTTTGTTGTTATCAATAATTCTTCATTACTCCTGAAAGTATAAAACACATCTCGGTATTCTTCGTTTACAAGAATCCAGCTACAACCTGTTAGATATGATTTGCTTACTGCTATTTGTGAGGTTTTTATGGCTTTTTTGATTTTTAAATCAACAAAATCAGACGCTGCTTTGACTGTTTTGCTTTCTGAGAGTGAATTCAGGGCTTTAAATGCGGGTATAATAAAAATCACAAGAACCAATACTGTGATTATTATTACGATTGCTATTTCACCCAAAACTTCCATGATTACTTTTTATTTTTATGAAAACAACTTAATTACACCTGCTATTATCAAAATCCAACTTAAAATCCCTAAAATCAACCTAACTAAAGGATTAAGCATAAATTGAGAAGCGTGTTCAAAATAGTCTTCTGAAAGATTTTTTATATCTGATTTATACAATGACCCTTGTATGATAATACCGATTATAATTAAAATAATGCCCATTATTTCTGATTGTTAATACTTTTAAAAACTAAACCTCCAATAACAAAGCCTATTGCCATAAAAATAACAAGACCGTTTGTTGCTCCACCACCACCTGCAATTCCAAGACTTGAACCAATAAAAGCCCCAATCCCTCCTCCGATTATACACCCTACATTAAAACCTATAGCTTTTGTGTACCAGATTAAGCCAATTATTATGATAATTATAAGTAATCCCATATTCAATTATTTTTCTTTTTTGGTAAAACATTCCACAATATTATTAGTATAAAAGCTACGACCCAAGTAAGGTTTGTGTCATTTTGTTCTCCGATTACGATAGATATTCCTAAAAGGATAAAACCTACAATCGCTAATATAAATATCTTTAATAGTGTATTCATTTTTTTGTTTTAAAAAGTAAAGGACGATTAGTATGTATATATTCGCCCTTTACCGAGGTTAATTGCGTTAGAATTGTAACAATATTTCTATAAGCATAATAGTTGCTTTAGATATTTTTACTTCAAAAAGAGGTAAAACAAAAACCAAAAACTCAATTATTTTTTTGAGATTTTTAGGTTGCTGTACCCACTGAAACACCATTCTAACTTTTTTGAAAAAACTTCTCATAAATAAACAATTAACGTTTGCTGTTTATTCATCCAAAATCAGACTGTCGGGAAAAAAATCGTTAGAATGAAAATCTGTATCGTTTACAAACCAAACACATCTGACAACTCCTGATTCTGAATCAATAAAGTCAATAGTCATTTTTGGGCTACCACTTTTGAGTCTTACAATACTTCCTTTTTTAAAATTATTACTCATAAAATATTTATTTTTTACTTCTACTCATTCCCATTATAATAAACAAAATAACTACTCCTACAATGAAAACAATTTCTTTGTTTTCTACTAAACTATCATATTGTTTTCCTAACCAGCTTTTGTCTAATTCTTCTAAAGTTATATTATTATCAGAACCTATAGTTGCTGTATTTCTCCCAACAAAAGCTCTATTGGCAGGGTCTTGTTGGGCAAGTCTTACAGCTGCAGGAATATTAGCTCTTTCGGCATTAGCCATCATAGCTTGATTTTCACTTTCAAGATTATCAGCCATCTGATTATAAACAGCTTCTTCTTTTAGATCTTGATTTTCTTGATATAATTCATCAAGTTGTTCATAAATATTTTTGGTAGTATATTCATTTTTTGAATGGTATGAATTATAAAAACGCCAAATACTTCCATCTTCTTGTTTAATTGTCATACCATATTTTGGATTATGATATAGATAAACAATGGATTGCTCTTCTGTTTTTGCATTCTCTACAAGGAAAGCGTCAAACTTATCTCCGTCATCATCATAAATACCTTGTTTTGTTTCTATAATTCCATAGTACATCAATATTGAATTTACCTCTAATTTTACTACATCTTTGTTCTTCCAAAAGAATGTAGCTTCTGTATCATAATCCGTATAAGGGTTATCATCTATTGCGAACTTGTTGAAGTAAATTGTTTTTTGTCCTGTTTGTGCATAAGAGAATGAAACAAAAAACACAACTAATAATACTAATAATTTTTTCACTCTATGTAATTGATTAAAGTTAGTTTTACAAAATTAAACCTACCTCAACAAAATATTTCCTCAAACACTTCTTTTTTTGAACTAAAATTTCTAATTTTGAACTTTTAAAACCTATAACAATGATAGAAAAACCGGAACTAAAGATTAAACAACTGAGGGAATTAAAGAATTTCACTCAGGAATATATGGCGGGGCAGTTGGGGCTTTCCACTCGTGCTTACTCCAAAATCGAAACGGGAGAAACCCAGCTTACCGTAAACCGTCTGAACGAAATAAGTCATATTTTGGGAATTACTCCTGTTGAGGTTTTAGGATTTGATGATAAGCAGGTTTTTAATAATTGTAAACAAGAAGGAAATATCGGTATAAATCATATAAATTTACCTGAAAAATTAATTCAACAATACGAAGAAACCATTCAGTCACTTAAAAACCAAATTGAGGTAATGAAGTTGTTGTTGGAGAAATAACGTCCAACTCCAACGGAGTTTAAAACTCCGTTGGAGTTAAAAAAACCAAACCAATGAAAAAAATAGAACACATCGGTATAGCCGTTAAAGATTTAGAAGTGTCAAACAAGCTATTTGCCAAGCTTTTCGGAGCACCGCATTACAAAACCGAAGAAGTCGAAAGTGAAGGCGTGAAAACTTCGTTTTTTATGAACGGTCCCAATAAAATCGAACTTCTGGAAGCGACAAATCCCGATAGCCCGATTGCGAAATTTATTGAGAAAAAAGGCGAAGGCATTCACCATATCGCTTTTGATGTGGAAGACATCGTTTCGGAGATTGCAAGGCTCAAAGCAGAAGGTTTTACGGTGCTGAACGAAATTCCTAAAAAAGGAGCAGACAACAAGTTGGTTGCTTTTCTGCATCCGAAAACCACCAACGGAGTTTTGATAGAACTTTGTCAGGAGATAAAAAAGGAGTAATTTATAACACAAGAAATTTGCCGATAAAGTTTGCAAATAACAAAATTTGTGTTACATTTGCACCCGCAATTGAGCAGGACTGGTCTATGGTGTAATGGTAACACAGCTGATTTTGGTTCAGTCGTTCTAGGTTCGAGTCCTAGTAGACCAACGAAAACCACTTCATTCTTTGGAGTGGTTTTTTTGTTTTTACAGATGTTGGGTTTTTAGTATATTTGCAATATAAAATATAACGGTATGACAACAACGGCAAAAAAATCAACGAAAAAAAACAAAAAACCATTTGTGGTTAAAAGAACAGGGAGAGTCCTCCCTCACCCGAATGCCGTTGAAATCATTGATGAAAACGGAGAGGTAAAAATCGTATCAAGAACTTGGGTTGCTGTTTTAGAACACAGAGGAACAGGGAAAATTTTAGATATGAGAGCTGTTTTAAAATAAAAATGGGACGTTATTTATTAGACACGAATATTGTTGCATTTTTTATTTCAGATGACAAAGACAATTTGTCTTTTGAAGTATATGATATTTTAACCGATTATAATAATCAGCTATATATAAGTGCTGTTTCCGTGTTAGAACTTTTACAACTGTATCGTATCAAAAAAATCACTACGAGAAAATATAAAACAGCAAACGAATTATACCAAGCCCTTGAGAAAGTTTTTTATATAGAGATACTTCCTTTTATAAAAGAGCATACCGACACACTTTCAAATCTCAAAATCGCAGACGGACACAACGACCCTTTTGACCATTCTATTATAGCACACGCTATTACCGAAAAATTCACACTTGTTTCTTCAGACAGGAAATTTGAAGAATATATTTCGCAAAAACTGAAATTTGTTTTCAACAAAAGATAAGGACAGACGGACAGTTTGTCAGACAAAAAACTTGAAAACCGACACTCCACATACCGAACGTATTATCTTAGGAATCGACCCGGGAACTACCATTATGGGTTTCGGGCTGATAAAGGTTATCAATAAAAAAATGGAATTTTTGCAGCTCAACGAATTGCAACTTTCTAAATATGACGATCACTACGTTAAGCTCAAAATCATTTTTGAGCGAACCATCGAACTTATTGACACCCACAAGCCGGATGAAATTGCCATCGAAGCTCCCTTTTTCGGAAAAAACGTACAGTCGATGCTCAAGCTGGGTAGAGCTCAAGGCGTAGCAATGGCTGCGGGGCTTTCCAGACAAATCCCGATTACGGAATACGAACCCAAAAAAATAAAAATGGCAATTACCGGAAACGGAAATGCCAGTAAAGAGCAGGTTGCCAAAATGCTTCAACAACTGCTCGGGCTAAAAGAACTTCCGAAAAATCTCGATAGCACAGACGGTTTGGCAGCAGCAGTTTGTCATTTTTTTAATTCCGGGAAAGTCGTTGCAGGCAAAAGCTATTCGGGCTGGGAGGCATTCGTAAAGCAAAACGAAAAAAGAATTTCCAAATAACTTTAAAAACCTATTGAAATGGATTTGAAAAATGCTCAACTCGAAGTAGATAACTGGATAAAAACCCATGGTGTACGTTATTTTAACGAACTCACCAATATGGCTCAGCTTACCGAAGAAGTAGGCGAAGTAGCCCGAATCATTGCCCGTCGTTATGGAGAACAATCTGAAAAAGAAAGCGACAAAGCCAAGGATTTAGGCGAAGAATTGGCAGATGTGGTTTTTGTGGTTTTGTGTCTGGCAAACCAAACCGGAGTAGATTTGCAGGCGGCTTTTGACAAAAAAATGGAGCTCAAAACCAAAAGAGACCACGACAGGCATCACAACAACCAAAAACTGAAATAGACACGCTTATCTGCAAAAAACCACCATATTTTTTTCAAACGATATAAATTGGAATTATAATTTTTTTAACTTTGTCATGAACCAAAAACAAATAGCTATGGGATTTTTACAAGAATTCAAAGAATTTGCCGTCAAAGGAAATGTAATTGATATGGCAGTCGGGGTGATTATCGGAGCGGCTTTCGGGAAGATTGTCAGCTCTTTTATCGAAGATGTGATTACTCCCTTACTCTTAAATCCGGCACTGGAAAAAGCAGGTCTGGAGTCTATCGAAGAGCTCACGATGTGGGGCAGTGTAAAATACGGAATGTTCCTTTCTGCACTTATCAATTTTGTCATCATCGCCTTTATTTTGTTTATGATGATTAAAGCTATCAACAAACTCAAAACTCCACCAGCAGCACAAGAAGCTCCGGCTGCCCCTGCAGGACCAACTCAGGAAGAACTTCTGGCAGAAATCAGAGATTTGTTGAAAAACAAATAAGAAATCACTTCTTTAAACAAACCGGACTGTCTGATGAATTTCGGACAGTCTTTTTGGCTTAAAACGGTCTGACTTTTAGCGTATATTTGATTTAATTTTGTAATTTAGTCCGCTATGAACATAATTACTCCTTTCAGCAAGCAGGAATTGTTTCCTCAGGAAGAAAAACTTGAGGTAATGATGCAGAAAAGCGATTTATATTTCGGTATTCCGAAAGAAACCGTTTTTCAGGAAAGGCGTATTTGCCTTACTCCCGAAGCCGTAAATACTCTGACCAACAACGGTCATCGGGTGCTTTTGGAGGCGGGAGCAGGAATGGGAGCCGATTATACGGACAGAGAATACAGCGAAGCAGGAGCAGAAATCACTACCGATACCAAAAAAGTATTTTCCTGCCCGATTATCCTGAAAGTCGAGCCACCAACGGAGGAAGAAATCGGGATGATGAACCCAAAAACGCTGTTGATTTCTGCCATACAACTCAAAACCCGAAAAAAATCCTATCTCGAAGTCCTCCAAAAAAAGAGAATTACAGCCATCGCTTTTGAATACATCAAAGATGCAGACGGCTCCTATCCGATTGTGAAATCGCTTAGCGAAATTGCGGGTACGGCTGCCCTTATGATTGCTTCGGAACTGTTGGGAAATCACCAGTCGGGAAAAGGGTTGCTTTTGGGAAACATTACGGGAATCGCCCCTACTGAAGTGGTGATTCTGGGAGCAGGAACCGTAGCCGAATATGCTGCCAAAACGGCTTTGGGTTTGGGGGCAAACGTAAAGGTTTTCGACAATTCCATTACCAAACTCAGACGGTTGCAAAACCAGCTCCGACAACGAGTTTTTACTTCTACTCTGCAAGATAAATTGCTGCTGAAAGCCCTCAGGCGTTGTGACGTGGCTATAGGAGCAGCAAAAGGCAAAAACCGAAGTCCTATTTTAGTTCCCGAAAATATGGTCGAATTCATGAAAAAAGGTTCTGTGATTGTTGATGTAAGTATTGATACCGGAGGTTGTTTTGAAACGTCTGAAATCACGACTCATAACAACCCGACTTTTGTGAAACACGGAGTGATTCATTACGGAGTACCCAATATCGCTTCCCGTTATTCCAAAACCGCTTCGATTTCCATAAGTAATATTTTGGTGCCTTATTTGCTCGAAATGGGAGAATACGGAGGTGTGGAAACAACCATCAGATGCAATAACGGACTCAAAAACGGAATTTATTCCTACCACGGAATCCTGACCAACAAAAAAATAGCCGAATGGTTCGGGTTGCCTTACAGCGAAATCAGTCTGATTGTTTTCTGACAAAGTTTCTGTGGGTAGCTTTTGGTGTTCAGAACGGACCACTAACTCCTGACCACTGCCTGCTAAAATTCACTATCTTTGCCCCCTTAATTACGATATATGCAATTCGATTTACTTCAGACCGATAGTCAAAGCAAGGCAAGAGCAGGAAAAATAACTACAGACCACGGAGTTATCGAAACTCCGATTTTTATGCCTGTCGGAACGGTGGCTTCCGTAAAAGGTGTTCATCAACGAGAACTCAAACAAGACATCAATCCGGATATTATTTTGGGAAATACTTATCATTTATACCTACGTCCGAAAACTCCGATTTTGGAGCAGGCAGGCGGATTGCACAAGTTTATGAATTGGGACAGAAACATCCTGACCGATTCCGGAGGCTATCAGGTATATTCGCTTTCTGCCAACCGAAAAATCAAAGAAGAAGGCGTGAAATTCAAATCGCATATTGATGGTTCCTATCACTTTTTTTCTCCCGAAAGCGTGATGGAAATTCAACGAACAATCGGAGCGGATATCATCATGGCTTTTGATGAATGTACGCCTTATCCTTGCGATTACAATTATGCAAAACGCTCGATGCACATGACACATCGTTGGTTGGATAGATGTATCACTCATTTGGAAAAAACTCCGCTCAAATACGATTACAACCAAACTTTTTTCCCGATTGTTCAGGGAAGCACTTATAAAGATTTACGTCAGCAATCTGCTGAATATATTGCGAATGCAGGAGCAGAGGGAAATGCCATCGGAGGACTTTCGGTTGGAGAACCTGCTGAGGAAATGTATGCCATGACCGAAGTAGTTTGCGACATACTTCCGAAAGACAAACCAAGATATCTGATGGGAGTGGGAACTCCGATAAACATATTGGAAAACATTGCACTCGGAATTGATATGTTCGATTGTGTAATGCCCACCCGAAATGCCAGAAACGGAATGCTTTTTACTTCTGAAGGAATCATCAATATCAAAAACAAAAAGTGGGAAGATGATTTTTCGCCTGTTGACCCGATGGGAATCACTTTTGTAGATACGGAATATTCCAAAGCCTACCTTCGTCATCTTTTTGCAGCGGAGGAGTTTTTAGGAAAACAAATTGCGACCATTCACAACTTAGGTTTTTATTTATGGTTGGTCAGAGAAGCTCGAAAACATATTTTGGAAGGCGATTTTGCGGTTTGGAAAAACCTTATGGTAAAAAAACTGGGACAAAGGCTGTAAAAATTGATGATTTTTGAGTAACGATTTAAGAATGCAGATTTAGCTAATACTTCAAAAATCAAAAATCGTTAATCCTCAATCTGAAATCCTAATTCTCAAATCCTTATCTTTGTCGTTTTAGAAACTCTATGAAAATAATTGATTGGTATATCCTCAAGCGTTATCTGGTAACTTTCTTTATGATGCTTTTGCTGTTTGCTCCCATAGCAATCATTATTGACATATCCGAAAAGATAAACAAAATCCTTTCTAATAATGCTCCGCTGGATGAAACGGTGATTTATTACCTGAATTTTACGGTTTATTTTGCCAATTTCCTCTTTCCGATATTTTTGTTTTTGTCGATTATCTGGTTTACGTCAAAGCTGGCAAACAACTCCGAAATTATTGCGATTTTGAGTTCGGGAGTTTCGTTTACGAGGTTTTTACGTCCGTATATAATCGGGGCAACCATTATTTCGTTTTTTGCGATGCTGATGAGTTTTTATCTGGTTCCGAATGCCAGCAAGGGCTACAACGAATTCCGTTATACCTATATGCACAAACACAGGGAGACCCGGGAGAGCAACAACGTTTATAAACAGCTGAACGATACGCAATACATACACGTAAACAGCTTTAATCCGGCCACCAAAACCGGATTTGAATTTTCGCTCGAGACTTTCGATAAAAACAATAAACTCAAAGAAAAAATTCACGCTTCCACCATCAAGTGGAATGAAGAAGACAGCACCTATACCCTTAGAACTTTCTCCAGGAGAATTGTAGGCGAATTAGACGACCGCCTGATTACGGAAAGCAAAAAAGATACGGTTCTAAACTTTGATTTAGACGATTTGACTCCTGTTATTTATATGGCAGAAACCCTGTCAATCGGGGAACTCAACAAATTTATCGAAAGGGAAAAAAAACGGGGTTCAGGCAATATCAACACCTATATGGTGGTCAAACACAAGCGGTTTAGCGTTCCGGTTTCGGCTTTTATACTCACTGTTATTGCGGTTTCGGTTTCGGCTATGAAGCGAAGAGGCGGAATGGGAATCAATCTGGCAATCGGGATTTTTATTGCCTTTTCCTATGTTTTCTTTGATAAAATGTTTGGAACTTTAGCCGAAAAATCGAGTATGTCTCCTGTTTTGGCAGTATGGTTGCCCAATGTTTTTTTCGCAATTTTAGCTTTATATCTCCTCAGAAATGCCAAGCGTTAGATTCAAAAGTTATCTGCACCTGCACCTGATTGTTTTTGTCTGGGGATTTACAGGGGTTTTGGGAGAGCTTATCTCGGTTGGCTCTGCCGAAAAAGTCTGGTATAGAATGTCGATTGCCTTTGTTTTGGTCGGGATTTATGTTTGGTATAAGAAAATTTCGCTCAGAATTCCCTTGAAATTACTGCTTATATTCTTGCTTTGCGGATTTGTAATTGCCCTGCATTGGGTAGCGTTTTTTGAGGCTATCGAAGTCTCGAATGTGTAGGTAACACTGGCAACACTTTCGACAGGAGCTTTTTTTGCCTCCATACTTGAGCCTATTTTTTACCGAAGGAAAATCATTGGTTATGAGGTTTTTTTCGGATTTTTGGTGATGTTGGGGCTTTATATTATTTATGATGTCAACGGGAATTTCCTTTACGGAATCATTCTTGCTCTGATTGCTGCTTTTTTGTCGGCTTCGTTTTCGGTTATCAACGGAAAGTTTGCAGGAAAATACAGCTCTTCCTACATTTCGTTTTATCAGATTTTGGGTGGTATTTTGTTCCTTTCGGGTTATTTCTTTTTTACGGGGAAAATGACTTCCGATTTTTTTGTCCTCAGCAGTAGCGACTGGATTTATCTTTTGATTTTGGGTTCGGTTTGCACCGCCTATACTTTTGTGGCTTCGATTGATGTGATGAAACATCTGAGCCCTTATACAGTGATGCTTACCATCAATTTAGAACCGGTTTACGGAATCATTCTGGCTGTTTTGATTTTCCCCGAAACCGAAAAAATGAGTGTCGAATTTTATATCGGAGCCGGAATCATTTTGCTTACCATTCTGGCAAACGGCTATTTCAAATTGTCAAAAAAATAAATCTATTTTGAATATAAACACTCAAAAAACCGCTTATCCTATTCTTGCAGCCATTGCTGTGGCTCATTTGCTGAACGATTTATTGCAGGCGGTGATTCCGGCTATGTATCCGCAATTGGAGCAGCGATACAGCCTTTCGATGGCTCAGGTCGGGATCATCACGCTTTGTTTTCAGCTTTCAGCTTCGATTTTTCAGCCTTTGGTAGGCTCTTATACCGACAAGCGACCTCAGCCTTTTTCACAATTGGTCGGAATGTTTTTTTCTGCTGTGGGTATAGCCGTTTTGGCTTATGCTCCGAGCTATGGCTGGGTGTTGATAGCGGTTACTTTGGTCGGGATAGGTTCTTCGATTTTTCATCCGGAGGCTTCCCGAATCGCTTTTTTTGCTTCGGGAGGAAAGCGAAGTCTGGCACAGTCGATTTTTCAGATTGGAGGAAATACCGGAACGGCTCTTGCTCCGCTTTTAATCGCCTGGATTGTTATTCCGAACGGGCAACAGCACATTTTGTGGTTCTTGACTTTTGCCTTTTTGGCTAAAATCATTTTGTTCTATATTGCTATTTGGCGAAAGGCGGTTTTGAAAGAGATAAAAAACACTCCGAAAAAAGCTATTATCCTTCCGGATTTAACCCAAAAACAAATCAACAAATCCATCGTGATATTGTTGGTTTTGATTTTTTCCAAATACTTTTATACAGCCGGAATCACGAGTTATTTTCAATTTTATACCATCAAAAAATTCGGACTTACAGAAGTTCAGGCACAAGTCTATCTGTTTTACTTTTTGATTGCAGCAGCTATCGGAACCTTGCTCGGAGGTTTTTTCGGAGACAAATTCGGTCGAAAATATGTCATCTGGTTTTCCATCTTGGGAGCTGCTCCTTTTACGTTGGCTTTGCCCTATGTAGGTCTTGAACTCACAGCTGTCTTTGTAGTGATTATCGGACTTGTCATTTCGTCTGCTTTTCCTGCTATTTTGGTGTATGCACAAGAACTTTTGCCCAAAAAACTGGGAATGGTTTCCGGGCTTTTTTATGGTTTTGCTTTCGGAATGGGAGGGTTGGGTTCTGCCGTACTGGGTTTTATGGCAGATAAAACCGGTATCGAATATGTCTATCAGGTGTGTTCGTTCCTACCGCTTATCGGGCTAATAGCTTATTTTTTACCTGATTTGAGGAGGAAATAATATTTATTCCTGAATGAGAAATTAGTCCAATTCGTTATTCAGCCTTAAAATTTCGTCAATAATAAGAGCTCAGGGTTAAAACTTGGAGACTAAACAAAAATATTTTACGAAAAGAAAAGTATATAAAAAAGAAAAACCTTGAAAAACAAGGGTTTTGAAGTGTGGTCCCACCTGGGCTCGAACCAGGGACCACCTGTCCCGATAGCTATCGGGAGAGTCAGGTGCTCTATTCTTTATATTTTTCTTTGAGTTTTTGGCTGATTTGGGGATATTGCTTTAAATTTTGAATATAGGTTACACTTTTCATGGATTTTATGTGCTTCTCAATTTTTAAAGCTTGTGCCAGCGATTCGCATTCTATGGTAAAGAACACTTCCCAATCTTGAGTTTGTGAAGTATAATGTTTCCCATATTGTGAAGTGTTGTGTTTTTCTAATCGGGAAGTCACATCATCTTGTGTAACACCCGTATAGAATTTTTGTAAGGTTGGAGAATATAAAATATAGCAAGCTATCATAACAAAAAACCTCAACTTTTGGGTTGAGGTTTTGTGGTCCCACCTGGGCTCGAACCAGGGACCACCTGATTATGAGTCAGGTGCTCTAACCAACTGAGCTATAGGACCAGTTTAGAGGTTGCAATATTACCACTATTTATTTTTTTGTGCAACTTTTTTTGAGTATTGTTGGTGCAAAAAATAATATCAGATATGAAATCTGATAAATTTCCGTTATAAGGAGTTTAAAACCTGTTTATTTGAGTAAAAAATACTTTCTTTGTAGGCTGATAATAAAAAATCTTATGATGTCATTTAACTTTAAGAAATGGAACAACATTCTGGGTTGGTTTTCCTTTGCGGTTGCTTTAGTTACCTATAGCCTTACGGTTGAACCCACGCTCAGTTTCTGGGATTGTGGAGAATATATTGCTACTTCGGCTAAGTTACAAGTAGGGCATCCACCCGGAGCTCCGCTTTTTCAGATGATTGGAGCTTTTTTCTCTATGTTTGCTACAGATGTAACCAATATTGCCCTGATGGTCAATATGGTTTCGGTAGTGTCGAGTGCCTTCACGATTTTGTTTATGTTCTGGTCGCTCACCTTGCTTTTAAAAAGAGTAGTTTCAGGATTTTCTGAGTTGAATGACACACATCTGAAAGCTATTTTGGGAGCTTCTTTAGTAGCCAGTTTGGCTTTTACGTTCTCTGATACGTTTTGGTATAGTGCTGTCGAGGCAGAAGTATATGCGATGTCATCTTTATTCATCGCTATTCTGTTCTGGATGGGACTTCGTTGGGAAGCCGACATGGATAAACCAAACGGAAACCGATGGTTGCTTGGAATTTCACTGTTTATCGGACTTTCGTTTGGGGTGCACTTTATGGCACTTTTGACCATTCCTTCTATCGGATTGCTTTATTATTTCAAACATTATAAGGAAGTTACGATTAAAAATTTCATTTTGGCGAATGTAGCTGTGGTGGCTATTTTGTTTTTCGTATTCAAATTTTTGTTGCCTTATACGATGGCATTCTTCGGAAAAACGGAAATTTTTATGGTGAATTCTATGGGGTTGCCATTTAATTCCGGAACTATTTTCGCTTCACTACTCGTAATTGTCTTTTTTGTATTCGGACTTCGTTATACGAAACAGAAAAATTATGCTAAAGCCAACACCTTCATCCTCTGTATCCTCTTTATTTTCATCGGATTCTCCTCTTGGCTGATGTTGCCTATTAGAGCCAATGCCAATGTGGTTATCAACGAAAACCGTCCTTCGGATGCGGCTGAGCTTTTGGCGTATTACAACCGGGAGCAATATGGCGAACAAAAAACCTTCTACGGAGCTTTATTTTCCGAAAAATATGCAGGCTTAGACCCTGAAACGCCTTATGTAGATGACAAACCTAATTACGAAAGAGATTACAAAACCGGGAAATATGTTATCGTAAACAATTACAAAAGTGCCAAGCAAAACCTTGATAATGCCCACAAAGCATTTTTACCGAGAATGCGAAGCACAGATGGAGAACATCCGGTAAATTATATGAAATATACGGGAGTGCTGGATTTTAAACTCAATCCGAAGTATGATTTTACGGAGGAATTGTATTACGAATATGACATAGATGTCGATTCGCTTACAGACGAAGAATTTTTCCAGATGAGCCAGATGCTCCGGGAGAATTATCAGGAAAATATCAATCGTTTTAAAGATGCCTACCAAAGGGGAAGGCTTGACGAAAGAGACTATCACGATTTTATGTTACAATTGGGTGACCGAATTATTGTCGAAAAACCGAGCTTTTTGGCAAATATGCAATTTATGTTCGAGTATCAGTTCGGTTATATGTTTGGAAGATATTTGATGTGGAATTTCTCCGGTCGTCAGAATGATATTCAAGGTAAGGGAGATTTGATGAACGGAAACTGGATTACCGGAATCAGTTTTATTGATGATAAAGTTTTGGGGCTGGGCAATCAAAGCCAACTGACCTCAGACATGAAAGAAAACAAAGGCAGAAATGTCTATTTCATGTTGCCGTTTATTTTTGCTGTAATCGGGCTTGTTTTTCATGCCAGAAAAGACTGGAAGAGTTTTTATGTGCTTTTGGTTCTGTTCGTTTTTATGGGAATTGCCCTGAAAATCTTTGTGAATGAACGACCTTTTGAGCCTCGGGAACGTGATTATGCAATAGTGGGAGCTTTCTTTGCTTTTGCCATGTGGATTGCCTTCGGAGTGTATGCGGTCTATGATTTTATCCGTCAGAAATGGAATTCAAAAATGACCGTTCCGCTTGTGGTGGGTATTTCACTTTTGGCTGTTCCGGTGTTGATGGCTTCTCAAAACTGGGATGATCACGACCGTAGCGGAAAATATACGGCTTTGGCTTCTGCAAAAGCTTATTTGGATTCTTGTGACGAAAATGCGATTATTTTCACCATCGGAGATAACGATACGTTCCCGCTTTGGTATCTGCAGGAGGTCGAAGGCTACAGAACCGATGTGAGAGTGGTGTGTACGGCTCTTTTGGTGACAGATTGGTATATCGACCAGATGAAAGCCAAAGCTTATGAATCAGACGGATTGCCGATTTCGTTTGAGCACCATCAATATTCCGGAGGAAAGTTAGAAGGAATTGTTTATCGACCAAGTCGAATGAACGAGCGAATTTCGATTGACCAATTTCTGGAGTTCGTACACTCTGACGACCCAAGAACTTATATGGAACTCAGAAACGGTCAGAGGTTACATACCTATCCGACTAACAAAATCCGTATTCCGGTAAACCGTGAAAACGTGTTGAAAAACGGAATCGTAAAAGAGAAAGATGCAGACAAAATCCTTCCTTATATTGATGTGGATATTAAGGCAAAAGGAGGAGCGATTTACATTCACAGACTGATGATGCTCGACATTATTGCCAACAACAACTGGGAGAGACCGATTTATTTCTCGGGTGGAGCCTGGGATGATGAGGATTTTGTATGGATGAAAGATTACCTGCAACTTGACGGAATGATTTTCCAGTTGGTGCCTATCAAAACTCCGGTTCCGAAAAATAGCGGAACCATTCAGATGGGAAGAATTGATTCCGAGAAAATGTATAGCATTATCGTAGATAAATCTTACGAAAACGGAACCCGTCAAGGCTGGTTCTGGGGCGGAAGCGGAGACCCGAACATTTATCACGATGTAGAGACTCGTAGAAATGCCTTCTCTTACCGTTTATATATGTCACGATTGATAGAGCAACTCCTCGAAGAAAACGAATTGGACAAAGCCAAAAACGTGGTGGATTTAGCAATGGAAAAAATGCCTATCGAACTTTTCGGACAATATGAAATGGTCGAATCCTTTATAGGTGCTTATTATATTGTGGGTGAACAAGAAAAAGCCCGTGAATTGAGCGAAAAAATCATTAAAAAATATCAGGAGGAAATCCTTTATTTCGAAAGTCTGGATGTACGACTGCAAAATGCCTATTTGTCTGATATTTATAGAACTATCGAACTTTACCGCAATTTGCTTCTGCAAATGAGAGATGCAGAAGATACGGAAACTTACGAAAAACACATTCCGATTTTCAACGAGTATAATGCCAAATTCAAAGCCCGATTGGAAACTGAAGACGAACCAAGCAGTCCGGAAAGCAGCCCGGAAGAAGATCCTCTTATGAATCTGCTTCGGGAGAATATGGATAGTACGGAGTTGGAAGCCCTTTTACAGCAAGAAACTAAGTAATTGGTTTTCAGACCTCACAGGTTTTTAAACCTGTGAGGTCTCACATAATCAGAACT
Organism: Flavobacteriaceae bacterium; assembly: GCA_041676345.1. Taxonomy (GTDB): domain Bacteria; phylum Bacteroidota; class Bacteroidia; order Flavobacteriales; family Flavobacteriaceae; genus Flavobacterium. The sequence goes on from JBAYSC010000007.1 coordinate 23,986, forward strand.
TGCGATTCGATTCGTAATTCGCAGTACAATAAAAAAGGAGGTCATAAAAATGACCTCCTTTTTTTATGATTCTTAAAGTGATTAGTTGTTCAGCATAACAGGCATTACCAACATCGTAACCGTTTCTCCTTCGTCAAGACCATCAACCGGAGTAAGCACTCCAGCACGGTTCGGAAGTGACATTTCCAGCGAAATTTCGTCACTGGTAAGGTTGGTCAGCATTTCAGACAAGAAACGGGAATTGAACCCGATTTCTAAGTCGTCTCCTTGATAATCACAAGTTAGTCTTTCGTTGGCTTTGTTGGAGTAGTCGATATCTTCGGCAGAAATGTTAAGTTCTGTTCCGGCTAATTTCAAACGAATCTGGTGTGTGGTTTTGCTTGAGAAAATCGAAACCCTGCGAACGGAGTTCAAAAACAGATTTCGGTTAACCAACAGTTTATTCGGGTTTTCTTTCGGGATAACCGCTTCATAATTCGGGTATTTTCCGTCAATCAAACGACAGGTCAAAATATAGTTGTCAAACGAAAAAACAGCGTTTGATTCGTTATACTCGATAGTTACTTCACTATCAGACACAGCCAGAATATTCTTTAAAATATTCAACGGTTTTTTAGGCATAATAAACTCAGCTGTTTGGTTGGCTTTGATATCCGTACGGGAATATTTTACCAATTTGTGAGCATCGGTAGCTACAAAAATGAGGGCTTCGGTAGAGAATTGAAAAAACACTCCCGACATCACCGGACGTAAATCATCGTTTCCTGCAGCAAAAATAGTTTTGCTGATGGCTGTTGCCAGCACCTCAGCAGGAATAGCATTTTTTGAAGCATCTTCCAAAGAAATGGCTTTCGGAAATTCGTTTCCGTTGGCATAAGCCAAAGCATATTTCCCTGAATTGGAACTGATTTCGATAGTATTATTGTCTGCAACGGTAAAAGTAAGCGGTTGTTCTGCAAAAGTTTTTAGCGTTTCCAAAAGCAAACGGGCAGGAACAGCAATGCTTCCTTTGCTTTCGGAATCAATTTCCAAAACGGCAGACATCGTAGTTTCTAAATCAGAAGCCGTTACCGTAAGCTCATTATTGTCGAGTTCAAACAAAAAATTGTCTAAAATAGGCAGGGTGTTGTTGGTGTTGATTACTCCGCTCAACACTTGTAACTGCTTTAATAAAAGTGAACTTGATACTATAAATTTCATTTTTGTGTCTGTTAATTCGTTCTGAGCACAAATATATCGTAATTTCGGTTGAAAAGGAAAAAATTTCAGTGTTTTTTGACGGAGGTAGCCTATACTTTAAAAAACCGGACAAATTCTCTGAATTTTTCTTTATGCTATTCCCTAAAACAATGCTTTCACAACATTGAATTATCGAGTGATTTACGAGAGTTTTCGGGTATATTTTCTTTTTCGTAAGTAGTTAAAAACAAGTCCGAAAAGGCTTAGAAGCAAAATCGGAATCCCGACTGTAATAATCTGTGATTGGACGTATTTTTCTCTTACTTTATCTTTATCAAAAAAGGCAAGTTTTACCTCCTTGGCTCTGATGTTTATAATACCCGAATCGTCAAGCAAATAATGAACGGAATTCATCAGAAAATCTTTGTTTCCGTAAACTTGTTGTGTCCAGGTGTCATAACCGTTGGGCAGGAATTTCTTGTTGGCATACATATAATTCACTATGTCTCCGTCAGAAATTACAATCATTTTGTTTTCGGTTCCGTCATCTTTCTGGTTTGGATAATCAAATGGTTTTACACGGTTTTTATAGTTGGAAACAAATTTCCCTTCCAATAAAACTCCCGTTATGCTTGACTCTCCCTCAAAAAACTCCATTCCCTGAAACTGAAAAAGCCCGATTTGCTGAGGCACTCCCACTTTTCGGGACATTTCGGATGATTCCAACAAAACCGTTTTTTTGACTCCGTTTACCAACGTATCAATAGCATTGGCAAATTCTAATTTTACCACATTTATATTCTTAGTAATCAGGTGATTTTCTTTGGAAGGAACCATTAGGGAATACCACCAGTCGAGCGGTATGTTTTGTCCGTTTTCGTCCTGTAAAGTAATCGGAATCGAAAGATAATCCTGAATGAGGTTGTAGTTGATTCTCACCCCATATTTAAACAGCATATCATCCAGATTCAAATCCAGCGAAAGAGCCACGTTTTGTTGGGAATTGTTTTGAAGACTGTCTAAGTCAAACGCAACTTTGTCCACAAGCCACATCGTTTTCTTGCCTTTCATCACATATTGGTCGAGAATGTATTTTTCCCTTTCGGAAAAAGGCTCCGTAGGTTTGGCAATAATGGCCAAATCAAAACGGTCTAAGTTTCTGATAACCTGAGTGTTGTTGTCCTGAAGGCTGTCTAAATCAAATTCCCCGATTTGGTAATAAGGCTGTAAATTGGTGATGAAATCAGCCATATATTTATCATCAATCTGACCATTTCCTTTGAGAATGGCAATGCTCTTTTTATCTTTTATAGTAAGTTTCGCAATAGCATCGGCAAAGGCATATTCTAATTGTTCGATTGATTTCTGGATGTTTTCGGAAGCGGAAACTCCCAAATTATTTACCAAAAGTGGCACACGAACCGATTTTTGGTTCGCCTCATCATATCCGATAGCCCAAGGGAAAATCCGGACAATCGACTGATTTCCCTGTTTGGTAATCGGGATGTTGGTGGGTGTTAGACCTAATTCGTCTAATTCCAGCATGGTTTGATTGATGTCTGCTTCTCCTTCCAAAGGGTCTTCCAGCATAAAGCGGATATTGCTGTTTATGCCTCTGAACTCCTCCAAAAGTTGTTTGGTTTCCTGTTGCAAACGTCTGAATTCCGAAGGAAAATCATCTCCCTGTAACAAAATCGTAAACTCCAAAGGTGTGTTTACCTGTTTCAGCAAATCTTTGGTCGTTTGTTGCAACGTATATCGCTTATCGTGAGTCATATCAAAGCGTTTGTACACAAAACCTCCGATAAGATTCAGGGCAATAATCCCTAAAATCACATAAACAAGCTGTTTGATATTGTTCTTATTTTGAGCTTTCATCAAGTTGTATTTTTAAAGTCCAAACCTCACAGGTTTTTAAAACCTGTGAGGTTTTACCTAATTTTTAAGAGATTTAAGTTTAAAAACGGTTAATGATAAAAACAAAACGGATATACTCAAAAAATAAATAATATCCCGAGTGTCCAGAACTCCACGACTGATACTTTTGAAATGATAATCCATTCCCAATGAGGCAACAAAATCGTTATAAGGCGAAAATTGTGAGGCTAATCCCTCCATTCCGAAATACAACAAAAAGCACAAAAAAACAGCCAAAATAAAGGCTACAATCTGGTTTTCTGTAAGGATAGAAGTGAAAATTCCGACAGCTGTATATCCTGCAATCAGAAAAAGCAACCCAAAATATGACCCGATAATGCTCCCCGAATCAATAATAGTCGGAGGGCTTGTAAGTCCGTAAATTACATAAACATAAATCAAAGTCGGAAGTAAAGCAATGATAATCAACAAAAAAGCTCCGAAGAATTTTCCGTTTACGATTTGCCAAACTGAAAGCGGTTTGGTAAGCAACAGCTCCAATGTTCCCTGTTTTTTTTCATCTGAAAAACTTCGCATTGTAACAGCAGGAATCAAAAAAATCAAAACCCAAGGTGCTAACGTAAAAAACGGAGTTAAATCAGCAAAAGAGTTGTCCAAAATGTTGAAATCTCCCTGAAAAACCCACAAAAACAACCCGTTCAACAGCAAAAAAACAGCTATTACCAAATAACCGATAAGCGAACCGAAAAAAGATTGTATTTCCCGAAATAATATTGATTTCATTTTCTTGTTTAATCGTTAATTTGCTTAATTGTTTAATCGTATTATGGAAGACTTTCCAGTTTATCTACACTCCAAGCCTGTGGTTTGTCGTTAAACAAGGCTTTGGTAAATGTCCACACCTCATTAAATAATTCCGAATTTCGGTAGTTTTCCAAATCTTCCTCGGTTTCCCAAATGCTATACGTAAAAAACACCGATTTATTGCTTTTGTCTCGATATAACTCCAAAAAAGTATTCCCGGGATAATTTCTGATACTTTGTTTATGTTGATGGAAATTCTCCAAAAAAGCTTCAACTTTTTCGGGGTGGAAACTCATTTTTACTATTCTTATAAACATTTGATTTAAGATTTTTGATTAACGATTGATGATTGCGGATTTTCAAGCCACTCTATTTTCCATCCGGATTCATAAAAATATCCTTTAACTTGCTCTTCATTCTCTAACCAAGTGTCGAAACCTTGTCCATTTTCAGCATTGTCAAATTCATAAATATAGAAACCTCCTGTGTTTTCAGTATCATCAATAATTTTTATAAACCAACCTTTATTTTCTCCTTCTAAAATTTTCCCTAAAGCATCGTATTTAATGACTATTGACATATCTCAAGTCTTTTCTCTATTCTCTTCAAACAGCCACAAACTCATTTACTTCAACAATTTCCTGTCTTCTATATTTTCCAATACTTTCATTTGTTGAATTGCAATTTTATTGAGCTTGGTCAAGCGTTCACTTTGGCTTAAATTCTCGTGAATAAAAACAGCATTTACGTTCTCTAAATTGGAAAGGGTTTATTGTCTATAATCACGTATATTTCCTTTCAAATCAGGGCTTGTTTCACGCCATTGTTTCGCTGTTATTTCTAATTATGGCGAATTCGCCATAATTAAAATCGGGGTTATTGACTTTTTCCCAAATCCCTAAATATTCTAAAGTATTTCTATTCCGTAACCAATCAGTAATGAAAAAATCGCCGTCTTTTGCTTTTATCATATCTGTTAGGCAGATATAATCAACATTATTGACTTGTACAATCGTTACTTCCGTATCTTTTATTTTGATTTTTGCCATTTTATCACAACTATAATAAAGCAAATATTAAACAGCTACAACTCCTTTGATATGCGGATGTGGGTCATAATCAACCAAAGTAAAATCTTCGAATTTAAAGTCAAAAATATTTTTCACTTCAGGATTGAGTAGCATTTTCGGAAGTTTTCGAGGTTCTCTGGAAAGCTGTAATTCCAACTGCTCGAAATGGTTGTTGTAAATATGAGCATCTCCAAACGTATGGATAAACTCTCCTGCTTTTAAGCCTGTTACCTGTGCAATCATCAAAACCAATAAAGCATACGAAGCAATATTAAAAGGCACTCCCAAGAAGATATCTGCACTTCGCTGATATAGCTGACAAGACAATTTCCCGTCTGCTACATAAAACTGAAAAAATGCGTGGCAGGGAGGAAGTGCTACTTTTCCGTTAGCTACATTTTCTGCAAAGGATTTTGAAGTATCAGGCAAAACAGACGGATTCCAAGCCGAGATAAGCATTCTTCTGCTGTTCGGATTGGTTTTCAGCATTTCGATAAGCTCTGAAATCTGGTCAATTTCTTGGCTGTCCCAATTCCTCCACTGATGTCCGTAAACAGGTCCTAAATTTCCGTTTTCGTCTGCCCATTCGTCCCAAATTCGTACACCGTTTTCTTTCAGATAAGCAATATTCGTATCCCCTTTCAAAAACCATAAAAGCTCGTGAATAATCGACTTTACGTGTAGTTTTTTAGTAGTAACCAACGGAAAACCTTCGCTTAAATCAAATCGCATTTGGTAGCCAAAAACACTTTTTGTTCCGGTTCCGGTTCGGTCGCCTTTTTGAGTTCCGTTTTCTAAAACGTGTTGTACTAAATCTAAATATTGTTTCATAATCCTCATCCCCTAACCCCCTCTCCAAAGGAGAGGGGAAAGAGTTATTTTAAAAAATTATTTTTATGTTTTCCTGCATTTTATATCCAAATACCTCAACCACAATTTTGCAGTTTCGTTGCTCCCCTCTCCTTTGGAGAGGGGCTGGGGGTGAGGATTTTTATCTTCTCTTACTTGTCAATGTAAAATATATTTTCATCAGAAGTCCGTACACCAAACCTCCTAACATCATAATGACGAAATTAATGGCTAAATATTGTAGCGATAACAGTTGTCCTTGTAAAATCGCAAAAGCCACTCCCACGATCAGAAACATTAAAAATCCGAACAGGAGTCCGGTTTTAATCCATTTTCTACCTAAAAAGTGTTCTTTCATTATGCTTCTCTTTTAGATATTTCGTCTCTTATTTTTACGGCTTTTTCGTAATCTTCATTGTTTACGGCTGCCTCGAGCATTTTCCGAAGTTCTTCAAGGGTATGTTTGGCATAAGAAACATCTGTGCCGGGAGTAACTTCGGTAGGTGTAATTTCCAGAGGGTCATCGGGGTTTTCTGAATCCAACGGATTTATTTTCAGGTAAATACCGGCTTTGTCTAATATGTTTTTGTAAGTAAAAATCGGAGCCTCAAATCTGATAGCCAGAGCCACCGCATCCGAAGTTCGGGCATCAATAATCTCCTCGATTCGGTCTCTTTCACAAATGATACTCGAATAAAAAATTCCGTCAACCAGCTTGTGGATAATCACCTGCTTTACGATGACGTCAAATCGGTCGGCAAAATTTTTGAACAAATCGTGGGTGAGCGGTCGGGGAGGTTTTATCTCTTTTTCCAACGCAATAGCAATTGATTGTGCCTCGAAAGCTCCAATGACAATGGGCAATTTTCGCTCTCCGTCAACCTCATTCAAAATCAGGGCATAAGCTCCGTTTTGAGTCTGGCTGTATGAAATTCCTTTTATAGATAGTTTTACTAAACTCATACTGCAAAAGTAATTTTTTTTCAGCCAATAGCCAAGTCGTCAAAAGTTAATAGTTAATGGTTTGGCAGGTTTAGAATACTTAAGGCTGTTGTCTTAGCGAATCGTTCAGCATTTGCAACATTTCAGCTTCGCCTTCTTCGTTTAAGATTCTTGATTTTTCCAACAGGGTTTCCATACGGCTAACGATTGAAGCCAAATCGGTGTTGATTTCGTCTATTGTCTGCAATACTTTTTCAACCGGAATATCATCGAGATGGATGTAGGTGTCAAGCATTTTGAATTTCGTAATCAGCACATCAATGCGGCTTTGCACCTGAATTTTGTTGAAAACTTCGGGTAGAGTAGCACCTAAGGTTTCTGTTTTTGCAACCAGTGTTTTTGTTTTTTTACGGAAAGCTCCGATATCGGTTTGAGGTTTTTGTTGCAGTTCGGTTATAAAACTGTTCCATTCCATCCAGTCTTCTGTAGCCTGTTGGGCTTCGGGTGAAAAACCCGTGTTGTAAAACCTCCACGATTTGCTGATGGCAACATAGGCTTCTTCGGTTTTCTGTGCAGCCTTTAGAGCATTTTCTCTGCGAAGAGCTTCTTTGTCCTGACACGAAAACAACATCACAACCAAACTTAATAAAAACAGTTTTTTCATCGGAGAAACGGAAATAAGGTACAAAGGTATAATTTTTAGTCTTTATAAATCCCGTTTATATCCCTATCTTTGAAGAAAACCATTTTCCGAAAAAATGATACAGGATTTTCAGACCTATCTCAAAACAAATGCAGGTGTTACAAACAGGCAATTGGAGCAGTTGCAAGACCTTATTTTTACCAAAACCTACGAAAAAGGCGAACTTTTGTTAGACAAAGGTCAGATTTGCAGGCATACTTTTTTTGTGGAAGAGGGTTTGTTGCGGTTTTTCAGTATCAGTGAAGAAGGGAAAGAGCACATCATACAGTTTGCTCCCGAAGGCTGGTTTGTGAGCGAGCGAAACAGCATTTGTTTTAACGAACCTTCGGAATATTTTATTGATGCCTGTGAGCGAACAACCGTAGCTCTGATGAGTCAGGAGTTTGTGGAAAAGGCTTCGAGAGTGAGTCCGCAATTCAGAATGTATAACGAAAGAATATTACAAAACCATATTCGTCAGCTTCAAAAACGCATCAAACTGCTTATCGGAAGTAATGCGGAAGAACGCTATCTGGACTTCGTCAGACTCTACCCCGATTTGATGCTCAGGGTGCCTCAATGGATGATAGCTTCCTATCTGGGTATTACTCCCGAAAGCCTGAGCAGAGTCAGGAAAAATCTGGTGAAAGGCTAAAGAGAATTTTCATACCTTTGAAAAAATTCTCATAGCTATGTGTAGCAAGCCCATCCCTACGACCAAAAATCCGATAAAAAGAATACTGATTTTTCCGTTTGTGGTGCTTATACGATTTTATCAAATTGTGATTTCTCCCGTTTTACCTGCTTCGTGCAGATATTCACCAACCTGTTCTCACTACACTTTGGAAGCCCTCAAAAAACACGGACTTTTCAAAGGAGGTCGTTTGGCACTAAAACGGATTTTCAGTTGCCACCCCTGGGGAGGAAGCGGTTATGACCCTGTGCCTTAAAATGCTATGAAATTAGTTTACAATATTAACCGAATTGGCTTTTCCGAGCCCGATAACTCGGTCAAATCGGTCGGTGTAGCCCTTGTAATAAACCAAAACATAGTAGTCGTTTTCGGTTTGGTAAAAATTGCCGTCTATGGCATCTTTCTGGTTGACTTTCCCCTTTTTGTCGGCTAAAACATATTTGTAATTCGTAAAGCCTTGTTTTATCATCACAGCTTTTTGGTAAACGCCTTTTTGCGGGTCATAATCCATTTTAAATTCGTCTGTCAGAGCATGATTGTTAAAGAGTCCGCTTATGTAAACGTCTTCTTTCCCGAAATAATTAGGAGCACTCAAGGTGAAAAATACCCAGGTGTAATCTGCCTCTACCGAAGGTTTTTCTCTACCGATATTGTTTGTCAAAAACCCTCCGTTAATGTCAGGATAATACGTATAAGGTTCGTTGGCACGAGCCCGATTCGTATAAAGATGTGTGTTGTAGATTTCGTTGAATTCCACCCGGCTTACGGTGTTGTTTCCGCTTCGTACATCTTTGGTTTCCAGATATAAATATTCGTTGGAAGCATAAAACTGCGTTTCTTTGTCATATTTATAAATCAAATCGTTCCCGATCGTATATTGAGGTTTAACATCAGTAATAGCCGTATTCCAGACTCCGTTTTGCAACAGAACCACTTTCACATTCTGAATCGGGTTTTGCAGCTGTAAATCTCCGGTTTTTATCGTAAAATCAAGGTTGTGCATATAGTTGATGTCTGTCACAGTTCTCGCTCTTTTGATTTGTAACGGAACGGCCACCGTATTCTCATAAATCACAAATTTTCTCGAAAAAACCAACTGAAAATTGTCATCATAGATTTTCAGCATATAATTACCCGAAACCTTGAGCTGGGTTTGGCTGTTTGGAAGCGAAAACCAATAATGTGAATAGCCCTGAAGCGTATTGATGGAGTTTTCGTAATTCTGCACCCGAACGTTGTCCATCCCTTGAATGTACTCGTTTTTGGAGAGGTCTGAAGGTCTCCAGTCATAATTGCAATGGGTCAGTGTATAATAATAATCAGATTCGGTGAGGAATAAATCATCAAAACGAACGGTAAAAGAATCTCCTTTTCTGAAAATCGGAGCTACATTTTCTCCATTTTGCACAAAGGAAACGGTTTTGATGTTAAAAGGAGGCGGAACTTCGGTTTCTACCTGAGAAAAACCACTTTCAAAAGCCAAGAAAAAAAAGATAAAAAGAGCTGTTAATTTCTTCATCAGAATTTTTTTATTCGGGTAAAGATAGAAAAACTTTTTAAAAAGCGAAAGTAAAAAAGCCCGATAACTTGGGCGGTAGATTCAAAAAGCAAACCTCAACTGTATATATTTTTGTGGTTTCACTTCGGTTGGTGTGGGTAGATTATTTTTGATGGTCAAGCCCAGCAGCCTGATTTTGGTATCCAGCGGAATTTGAGCCAGCAACTCTAAAGCAGCCTGACGGATTAGCTGTTCGTCCTGAATATACTCGGGAAAAGTTTTGCTTTTGGACAGGATTCTGAAATCGCTGTATTTGACTTTCAAAGTCAATGTTTTTCCTTTAAAACCGGACTTGTTTATGCTTTTGAAAAGGTCTTGTATTACTTCTTCCAATCTGTTTTGAAGAAGTTCTAAAGCATCAATATCCTGATCAAAAGTAGTTTCCGTGCCTACTGATTTTCTTTCCCTATTGGGGTTTACCACTCGATTATCAATGGCCCGGGCATTCAGGTAATAGGCTTTTCCGGCTTTCCCGAAATGCTCTACGAGAAATTCTTCCGATTTTTGTTTGAGGTCATAGCCTGTAAAAATCTGCATCTGGTGCATTCGCTCTGCTGTTTTTTTCCCGATTCCGAAAAAACGTTCGATTTTGAGCTGTTCTACAAATGATTCGGCTCGTTTTGGGGTAATCACATAAAGTCCGTTGGGCTTGTCGTAATCGGAGGCTATTTTGGCTAAAAACTTATTGAAAGACACTCCGGCTGAGGCTGTAAGTCCGGTAGTTTTGTAGATTTTTTCTTTGATTTGGGTGGCGATATCCATCGCAAATTCCATATTTTTATGGTTTTGGGTTACGTCCAAAAAAGCTTCGTCAAGCGAAAGTGGCTCGACCAAATCGGTATATTCCAGAAATATTTTCCTGATTTGCAGTGAAACTTCTTTATATACCGGAAAACGAGGCGGAGCAAAAATAAGTTCCGGACATTTTTTGATTGCCGTTTGGGAAGGCATAGCCGAACGTACGCCAAATTCCCGAGCTTCATAACTGGCAGCAGCCACCACTCCCCTCAAACCCGGATAACCTACTACCAAAGGTTTTCCCCTAAAAGACGGATTATCTCTTTGTTCGATAGATGCAAAAAAGGCATCCATATCAATATGGATGATTTTTCGGGTCATTTTTAGTCAGACTTATTTTCGTTTTTGTTGAAAGAAGCGAACCATCAAATCAGCACATTGTTGTTCAAGGATTCCGCTTGTGATTTGGGTTTTCGGGTGGAGTTTGGTTCCCATCGCTCTGAATCCTCTTTTCGGGTCATCGGCTGCGAAAACCACTCTATCTATCTGGCTCCAATACAAAGCTCCTGCACACATCTGGCAAGGTTCCAACGTGATGTAAATCGTACAGCCTTTGAGATATTTTCCTCCCAAAAAATTAGCAGCAGCCGTAATACTCTGCATTTCAGCGTGGGCTGTAACATCGTTTAAAAGTTCGGTAAGGTTATGCGATTTGGCAATCACCCGATTATCACAAACCACCACCGCTCCCACGGGAATTTCGCCTTTTTCAAAAGCCGTTTGAGCCTCCAAAAGGGCTTTTTTCATAAAATATTCGTCTGAAAAAGGAGTCAGCATAGCTTTTAAATAAGAAAAGCGAAACCCTGCAAAAGAATTTCGCTTATATAAAATTTCAATTTTAACCCTAAAAGGGTTAATAATTACTTCTGCATATTCTTTGCTTCGATGCTCATCGTAGCGTGAGGAACGAGTTTAAGGCGTTCTTTATTGATGAGTTTTCCGGTTACTTTGCAAATTCCGTAGGTTTTGTTTTCGATACGGATAAGAGCATTTCTCAAATCACGGATAAACTTTTCCTGACGAATGGCAAGTTGCGAATTTGCCTCTTTGCTCATCGTTTCGCTGCCTTCTTCAAAAGCTTTGAACGTTGGAGACGTATCGTCTGTTCCGTTGTTTAAATCGTTCATATAGGCACTTTTAATAAGCTCCAAATCAGATTGTGCCTTTTCTATTTTCTGTAAAATCAATTCTTTGAACTCTGCCAATTCAGCATCTGAGTATCTCACTTTTTCTTCTGTCATAATCCCTTTTATTTAGAAATTAATACTATGGATTTAAAACCGTCAAACTCTATTTCTTCTCCTTTTTCTACCTTATCAGAAATTTTAAGTTCCCGGGTTAATGTTTCTGTTTTTATATATTCCAGATTCGCCTGAACAGCCTCTGCTATTTCGGCTTCGGTCTGAATTTCGACTTTAATTTTGTCGGTTACTTCAAAACCGGAGTCTTTACGGATGTTCTGAATGCGGTTTACAAGCTCTCTGGCAATTCCTTCTTTTCTTAATTCGTCAGAAATCGTAATGTCAAGAGCCACTGT
>JBAYSC010000008.1:0-33197 GCA_041676345.1 Flavobacteriaceae bacterium
AACCCTACGGAAAAGAAGGTGAAGCAATTTATTCGATTTCCAGAGGTGTGCTGAACCGCAAAATGATTGATGTGGCAGAGCAGTTTGGAGTGGAATTTTTCTTCGAACAAAAAATCTGGGATGTTACCCTTTCGACAGCCACACTTCACATTGGTGAAACCGAAAGAAGCGAGTGGACAGACAAAAAATATGACATTGTTTTCGGGGCAGACGGAGCTTTTTCCAGAGTACGGCATCGTATGCAACGACAGAGTATGTTCAACTATTCTCAGGAATTTCTTTCGATAGGTTACAAAGAATTAAATATTCCCGCCAATGCTGACGGAAGCTATAAAATCGACAAAAATTCGCTTCACATCTGGCCAAGAGGGAAGTATATGCTTTCTGCCTTGCCCAATTTAGACGGAAGTTTCAACAGCATTTTGTTTATGCCTTTTCAGGGCGAAAACTCCTTTGAAAAACTGCAAACCAAAGAAGATGTAGTAGATTTCTTTGCCAAAAATTTCCCTGATACTCAGGCAGTAATGCCAAAATTAGTCGAAGATTTCTTTAAAAATCCTACGAGTTATCTGGTAACGATGAAATGCTTCCCCTGGACGTATCAGGACAAAGTTGCTCTTATCGGAGATGCCTGCCATGCTATCGTTCCGTTTTACGGTCACGGAATGAATGCAGGATTTGAAGACATCACCATTCTCACCCAGATGATGAAGCAGCATGGAGACGATTGGGAAGCTGTTTTTACTGCCTATGAGCAGGAACGAAAACCCAATGCTGATGCCATTGCAGAGCTGTCTTACCGCAATTTTATGGAAATGAGTTCCGATACGGCAGATGAAAAATTCTTACTTCGCAAAAAAATAGAAACCTTGTTTTCTGACAAATACCCTCATTTGTGGCAACCTTTATACAGTATGGTAACTTTTAGTCCTATTCCTTATAAAGAGGCTCTGGCTTTGGGAGAAAAACAAGAAGCAATAATGGATAAAGTTATGCAACTTCCTGATATTGAGCAAAAATGGACTTCAAAGGAAGTAGAAGAATTGATTTTAAAAGAAATAGGGGAGAAGTAACTTCCTTAAATTTTTATTCTTTTCAAAGAGAATCCTATTGTTTGCAGTAGGATTTTTCTGTTTTAATAAAAACCACACAATATCGGGAGTTAAAAATTCGTTATCTGATAAAATGTTAATTGTTTAACCATCTAAAAACAAAGTAGTATGTCAGGTATCAATTTTTCAAAAAAGGAATGGATTGATTTGGTTTTTGAAAACCGAAACAAGTCCTACGGAGCCTATCAGCTTCGTGCAGAAAGTGGTAGAACTATGCTCAAAGCCCTGTTTCTGGGGGTTTTGCTGTTGATGAGTTTTGTGAGTATTCCCGTGATTGCTAATCATTTCAGCGAACCTGAACTAATGATTGTTCCCGAAGGAGCTCCCGATGAGGTAATTCGCCCTGTAGCCTATATTCCCGATTTGCCCAAACCCGAACCCGAAAAACCCAAACAACAGGCAACTCAGCGACCTGCACAGGATGTTATAAAAGATGTAGCTCCGACCATCACTCAAAATACGGAAACCAATGAAGAAATGCTTTCCCGAGATGAGGTGCAGGGCTTGGTAACCGGAGATGAGAATGTAGAAGGTCAGGAGGGAGGCTCGATCCTAACCGTAAATCCGGGGAATGAAGACCAGCCCGGAGACGAAAACGGTAGCCCAGATGGTGTGGAAGACGGAGTTCTTAAACCTTTTGAGGTAGATAGCACACCCGAATTTCCCGGAGGGTTAGACAGGTTTTATAAAATAGTAGGAAAAAACTTTGCCATTCCTCAAATAAATAGGGAAACTACCGCTATTGTTTACGTTTCATTTGTAGTGGAAACAGACGGAAGTCTTTCGGATATTCAGGTACTCAGAGACCCGGGCTACGGGCTGGGTCAGGAAGCTATCAGAGTGCTGAAAAACATCAAAACCAAATGGAAACCCGGAATCAAAAACGGAGAACCTGTGAGAACCTCCTATAATCTTCCCATAAAAGTAAATATCCGATAAACTAAAAAATCTGTCTAAGCTGTTTAGGCAGATTTTTTTTGTTAATTGGTTGCTGAGTCGAATTATTTAAATCTTGCACCTGTAATAATTCACGAATTTTTGCACACGTTCATTAACAGTCGTTAACTCATTTTATTTTTTCATTCCCTCTGTTTTGCAGTATGTTAGACCGATTCTATTTTACATAATATAAATTATGATTTGTTTTAATTACGATAAAATAAGACCTTTTCTGTGTCGTTTTATCCTGATTATCCTTTCCTTGGATCTTTAAAACCGATACTTTATTCCTGCAAAGAATGTTCGTGGTTTTGTCGGGCCATAAATGTAGTTGGCATCACGAAGAGCTCCTTTGTCAAAATCGTTTTGATAAGAATCAAACATATTTTGAACTCCGGTATAAACCTGTATGCAGTTGTCTTTAAAATCAAAATCGTAGGCTGCTTTGAAGTGATTTTCAAAAAAATCGGGTGTTTGTTTGATAACGGTTTGTTCGGTGTTTGGGTCAATCACGTGAGTAATTTTCATTTTTCCGGTATAAACTCCCGAAAACGATAATGTCAACTCTGAAATCGGGTTATAATTTAAGGTGTAATACCCATAAAAATCAGGTGTTTTCAAAAGGTTTTTGGTCGTGATTACCTCTTGTTGGTCTTGTGAAGTCCAGATTTGTTCATTTTTCTCATATTCAGCCTTTTGCAGGGTTATTCCCGCCTGGAAATTTACTTTTTTGGAAAAAGCAAAACTGGTTTCCAGATTCAGCCCTGCTACGGTTGCTCCGGAGCCGTTTCGTTTGGTTGCCACAGCAATTCCACTTGGCAGTTCTTCCCGATTGGCTGTTACAAAAGCATCGTCAAGACGGGTGAAAAAGCCCTCCAAAACCACATTGGTCTGGAAAGCTCCGCTCGATTTGGTGTAGTTTAACGAAGCATTAAAACTGTTGGAACGTTCGGTTTTCAGGTTTGGGTCAAGTCGTGTAAAAGAAGCTGCTCCTCCCACAGTTTCGATATGTAAATCCTCATCAAAAGCCTGCGGACTTCTGTAACCCTGCGAATAAGACGTTCGTGCTTTCAGCCGGTTGTTGATTTCATACATCAGCGAAACTCTCGGAACAAAAACACTCAGATTTTTATGGTCATGAAAGGTTTCCACATCTAGGTCATAGCGTCCGTCAATGTTGACGTTATCAAACCTTGCTCCTGCCAAAATCGTAAATTTTTCGGTGGGTTTTATTTCCAATTGCGAATAAACTCCCAGAGTTCCTACTTGTTGGTCAATCAGGCGATTGTATCCGGGCATTCGGTCTTGCACTTCATTCAATTGATATTCCGAACCCGAAAGCAACAGCCATTTTTCGTTGAATTCATACGAATATTGAAGTCCTCCAACAACAGATATATCCTCGGAATTTCCGTAGGCATTCAAAGCCAGCATATCTTCGGGAGTAAGCTCCTCTCCTGCCTGTAAAACTCTTCCTCCGCCTCCGTAATAGCTGTTTCTTTCGGCTTTTTGGGCAGAGGCATAAACGGAATATTTGTGCTTATAATCTGCGGAATATTTCTCGAAAGAAAGCCCTCCACCCAGGATTTTATGGTCTAATTGTTCGGTAATATCGGTTTGGTGAGCAGGCAGGTGAAAGTGGTTTCCGCCTCTGCGAAATTCACTGATGTTGAACATATTAAGCTTTAATTTCCCCAAATCGGAAGTGTTCCAGAAAGCATCAAAGCCAAAAGTAGTATTTTTTAATTGGGTCATTTCCGAAAAGCCGTCATCATTGGCATCAAAGGGTTTTCGGTCACGGTTATAGGCATAAAAACTGATTCCCTTATCGAATTTTTCGTTTACGACACTTGCATTTGCGTTCAGGGTTCTGTCGGGAGAATAAAAATCGACAAACGAATGATTCATACCGATTTCAAAGCTGTTTTCCATCGGGTCTTTGGTGATGATGTTGATGGTTCCTGCAATGGCACTTCCTCCGTAAAGAGCAGACCCTCCTCCCCTTATCACTTCGACCCGGTCAATCATATTGGCAGGTAGCATATCCAGCCCGTAAACTCCGACCAAAGCGGAAAAAATCGGGCGACTGTTGATGAGAATCTGGGAATAAGGTCCTTCGAGTCCGTTCATTCTCACCTGAGTAAAACCACAATTCTGGCAATTGGTCTCTAACCGCAATCCGGGAGTGAAATTAAGCCCTTCAGAAAGTGCCAGAGTTTGTGTGGTTTCAAACGATTTGCTGTCAATACGACTCACCATCACAGGTGATTTATAAACCGGAACCTCACTTCGTGTGCCTGTTATGACAACTTCTTCGAGATTCAGAAAATCTTCAAAAAGTTCGAAATTTTTCTCAATCGTTTGGTTTTCCTGAAAAAACAGGGTTTCCGTAAGGGTCTGATAACCTATAAAACTGATTACAACCTGCTGACTTCCCGAAGGAATATTTTTAAGCTCAAAAAAACCGTCTTTATCTGTTTTCGTAAAAATAGTTTTGCCTTTAACCGCAAGGCTTACCGCCTCAATAGCTTTGCCCTCTGTGGTAACTTTTCCTTTTAAAACAGCGGTTTGGGAATAGGTTACACAACCCAACAACACGGCAATTATTGATACGATGATTTTCATTTTTACAATTTCAAATTAGAATTGCAAAAATATAAATTTAGTTTAGGCTAAAAAATAATTTTACGGTTTTATTCTATTGAAAATGAATATTATTTTTCGTAAATTTGTGTTTATGGCACAAACACCTTCCACTATGCTCGATTTAGGGACAAAAGCTCCCGATTTTCGGTTGAGAGATATGAATTCCAACCACACTTTATCCTATGCTGATAGCAAAGGAAAAAAGGGTACACTCCTTATTTTTATGTGTAACCACTGCCCTTTTGTGCATCACGTTTTGCCCGAAATCATAATGATTAACAATGATTATCGCCTGCAAGGCATTTCGGTTGTGGGAATCAACAGCAACGATGCAGAAAAATATCCGGAAGATTCACCCGAAAAAATGGTAGAATTTGCTTTCGAAAACAAAATAGAATTCCCTTATTTGTTTGACCAGACCCAGGAAGTTGCCAAAGCCTATCAGGCTGCCTGCACGCCTGATTTTTATTTGTTTGATTCCCGGGATCGCTTGGTCTATAGAGGTCAGCTCGATGCTTCAAGACCCGGAAACGGAATTCCCCTGAGTGGTAACGACCTCAGAAATGCCATAGACGGACTCCTTTACAACCGAAAAATCAACCCCGACCAGAAGCCAAGCATCGGGTGTAATATTAAGTGGAAATAACTGTTTTTCAAAAAACTAACTCTTAAGAAACAGAGTTTTACTGCCTCCTCCCCGATTTTCATTATCAAAAAAAACGAGAAAAATAAAGGCTTAAACCCTCCTAAGGCATATCTTTGCAGGAAATTTTAAGAGGAGAAATGAACAGGAAAAAGGTTCAAAGAAAGCATTATTTCAGATTGATAGGGGTAGCTGCCTTAATTGGTGTATTGTCTTCACTTTTAGCGTATTCCTTAAAAACAAGTACCGAATATATTGAAGAAATAATCTTTGAATTTATCAGTCACAAAAACCGTCTGCTCTTTGTTCTGTTGCCCACCATCGGTATTACGGCTATTTATTTTTTGAGAAAATATATTTTTGCCAACCGCAGAAATAAGGGTATTACCGAGATTTATAAAACCCTCGATCAGCGAAAAGACCACCTTCCGTTTTTTAAAATTCCCTCCCATTACATCAACGGTTTTCTCACCGTAATTTTTGGTGGTTCTACCGGAATTGAAGTATCTACCGTAGTGGCTTCGGCAACCATCGGAAATCAGCTTTACAAAAAAGATTTTTCTGCAAAAATATATAAACGGGAACTGATATGTGCAGGGGTGTGTGCGGGTGTAGCGATTTTATTCGGAAGTCCTCTTGCAGGCTGGCTTTTTGCGATGGAAGTTATCGCCCGAAAATTTAATCTTACGTTGTTTTTAAGCTGTACGGCTTCTGCTTTGGTGGCTTGGGCTATGCTGCATATTCTAAAAACCGAACCCATAATTCCTCTGATGGTCAACGGATGGGAATGGAAAGCCCTGCCTTTTATGATGGTGCTGAGCCTGCTCGGAGGATTGCTCTCTATTTATTTTACCGTTTTGGTAACCCGAATAAAGCGTTTCTTTTCAGGGATAAACAATAATTTTATTCGGGTAAATCTGGGTGCTTTGGCTGTAGGGACTATGATTTGCTTTTTCCCGTTAGTGTTTGGCGACAGCTATCATGCCCTGAGAGAAATGGCTCACCACCCTACTGCTTATTCTTTGGTGTTGCTGTTGGGATTGGCTTTGGTCAAACCTTTGGCAGCTGCACTTACTTTGGGAGCAGGCGGAGACGGAGGCGTTTTTGCTCCGGGTATAGTTGCCGGAGCCTTCTTAGGATTGGCTTTTGCCTTGTTTTGTAATAATGTTTTCGGAACTTCGCTCGTTTATTTCAATTTTATGCTCATTGGTGGTGCTGCCACACTTTCTGCCAGTATTTATGCTCCGTTTACCGCTTTGTTTATCACCTGTAACTTAGTGCCCAACGGTTTTACGCTGTTTTTTCCGATACTCGTGGGTTCGCTAACATCTAACTATTTTGCCAAATGGCTGTTTCCTTATAACGTTTATACCTATGATATGAAGGCTGTGAAATAGATTTATTTGCCGCTCCCCTGAATAATATGATAAATCTGTAATGCGTTTCCGTCTGTGAGCAGCGAAACAAAATGACACATCTGCAACAGTCTTTCATAAACGGAATTAGTTTCTTTGGCTTTGTATTTTTCGGGTAACATTCTCAAAACCAGCTTGTCATAATTACTTGCCTTGCCTTCAAAATCGTTGTTGTAGGCTGTGGTAAAGGTGTCTAACAAAACGGAAATCACTTTGTATCCCGTAATTTCCTTTTGGGTTACTTCATTGCTTTGGTAGATTTTTTTGACACAGATTTTAATGATATCGTCAAGTTGGGCTTTAAACCGACTTTTATCGGTAAGGGCATACGGAAAATCCCCTGCCAAAATCCTGTCTTCGTTTTCTTTGAATACTTCGATAACTTCGTTAATCATTCTCCCGATTGCCAAAGCCCTGAGGTAACTGATGCGGTCTTCACGGGTTTTAAGTTCGTTGTATTTTGAACTGTTGATGCTGTCTTTTACGAGTTTTATCAGATATTCCAAAGCAAATTCTTCGTCAATCCAACCCAGATTTATTCCGTCTTCAAAGTCGATAATCGTATAGCAAATATCGTCTGCAGCTTCCACCAAATAAGCCAAAGGGTGTCTTTCAAAACCAATGTCGTTTCCCGTTTTGTTTGGAATAAGTCCGAGATTGTCAGCAACGTCTTTGACAAATTCTTTGTCTGCCTGAAAAAATCCATATTTTTTGTCTGCAATGCGGTTGGTTGGTTTTATCGGAAGTGATTCTTTCGGATATTTCATAAATGCCCCAAGTGTAGCATACGAAATCCTGAGTCCGCCTTCGTTTCCGAACATTGAAGAAGACAAAACCATAAGTCCGTTGGCATTTCCTTCAAACGAAATCAAATCCTGATATTCTTTGTCGATCAGCTCTTTTTTGTAAATTTTACCGTTTCCGTTTAAGAAATATTCTCCGATGGCTTTTTCTCCCGAATGTCCGAAAGGCGGGTTTCCGATGTCGTGTGAAAGTGCAGCAGCAGCCACAATTGCTCCGAAATCGTTTACCTGATAGCCCAATTCTTTAAGGTGAGGATATTTGTCTAAGATAAAGCTCCCTGCACTTCTGCCCAACGACCTGCCCACAACCGAAACTTCGAGGCTGTGAGTGAGTCGTGTATGGACAAAATCGGTTTTGGAAAGCGGAATCACCTGTGTTTTGTCCTGCAAAGTGCGGAAAGCAGGCGAAAAGATAATCCGGTCATAATCGACCTCAAACCCCAATCGGGTCGGGTCTTGCTCTTTTCTGATTCTTGGTTTGGTGTCTCCTTGTTTTTTTAGCGATAATAACCGCTCCCATTGCATCATAACTGACTTTTTTAAAGCTCAAATATACGACAAAAGATTGTCTTTCTCTTTTCCCTCTGCCAACTATTCGTTGTCCTTTTTCTTAAAGATAGAACCGATTTCTTTCCCGATTTTCTGAACGGCTTCAATCCCTTTGTGCAACGGTTCAGACGAAATATCCAAATCATCATAGCGTTCGTCACTGAAATTGTCAAACTGCTGCGGATAGACCACAAAACGGCTGTTAAGCGGAAAATATTTTTCCATTTTAGAAGGCAGATTTTCCAGCACTCCCATATAGGAAGCAGCTCCTTTTCGAGCCGAAATCAGTACGATAAGGTCGTCTTCGTCCACATCTTTTGCAAGTATGAGAAAATCTTCCCAATCGTTAAAAGATTTTATGGTGATTGTGGCAGGCTGCTTTGTTTTTTTCAGGAAACGCTCCACGGCTTTCTGAGTAGGTTCGTTACAATACAGCAAAATAGAAATGCTGAGCTCCTGAGCCAGCTTGGTCATTTTGGTTATCCATAAACCGAAACCGTTTTCGTGTTCTGACAAAGGCGGAGCAGCAATCACGATTCTCTTGTGAAGCACCAAGGGTTTTTCCAGATGGCAGATAAAAGTGGTTTTGTCTGTGTTGTTGAGAATACTGTCGATTTTTTCACCAATCAGTTTATCGAAAAATCCTGCCCGTTGTGGCCAGCCCAAAATGATAATGTCTGCCATTATTTCTCTGGAAATCCTGATAATTCCGCTTGCCGTATTGTGGTCAATGGTAGTGATGACATTTACTTTGGTCTCTGAAGCAGAGGCTTGTTTTACGAATTCTTCGAGCTTGTTTCGGGCTTTGATAATATTGATTTCGGCTTCGTTATTGTTGGAAACTACCGAGAGTATAGACACCGGATTTGCCGATTTTTTGTCTTTCACGAAAGTGGCAAATTCCAATAGTTTTTCGATATTGGCAACACTTGCAAAGGGCAACAAAATGTGTTCGCTCGAAGCCGCTCCGTTGGTTTTGATGATTTCGACCGGGTCGTCTGATTCGACTATGATTTTTTTACCTGCCTGTTCGGTAGCAAACGAAGCAACAACACAAGTGATAAGGATAAGAATAATGGTTCCGTTCAGGATATTTTCGTCCAGAATTTCGGCTCTGTATCCTACTAAAATTACAGCAAGAGTGGCAGCTGCGTGAGCTCCGCTAAGCCCGAAAATAAGCTGACGTTGGGCTCCTGTATATTTGAAAACGAGTTGCGTAAACCAGGCTGCCAGCCATTTTCCGGTCAAAGCAACAACTGTTAATGTTCCCGCTACGACAAGGGCTGTCGGACCGCTCATAATCACACTTACATCGACCAGCATCCCCACACTTATCAGGAAAAACGGAATAAATAAAGAATTACCGATAAACTCTATCCGGTTCATCAAAGCAGACGAATGCGGTATGAGTTTGTTGAGAGCCAATCCTGCTGCAAAAGCTCCGATAATAGGTTCAAGCCCCGCTACTTCTGCCAGAAAGGCTGCAAAGAATACGACAGATAATACAAAAATATAGTGGGAATGTTTTTCACTCTCTAATTTTCGGAAAAACCATTTGGCAATTTTCGGAATGACAAAAAACATAATGGCAGAAAAAATAGCCAGCGAAATAATCAGGCGAATCCAGAATTCTTTGTCTAAACTGCCCTGACTGTTTCCGATAATGACAGCCAGAATAATAAGCACTGCCGTGTCTGTCAGAATGGTTCCTCCTACTGTGATAGCTACTGCCTGATTTTTTGAAACCCCGAGTTTGCTCACAATCGGGTAAGCCACGAGTGTGTGGGTGGCAAACATACTGGCTGTGAGTAAACTGGCATTAAAATCATATTCAAGCAGGTAATAACATACGGGAAACCCTATTAAAATAGGAATGATAAACGTAAAAAAACCAAATAAAACACTCTTGTTTCGGTTGGATTTAAACTCGTTTAAGTCTAATTCCAAACCGGCAATAAACATAATATAGAGCAACCCTATGGTCGAAAAAAGGTCAATGGCAGAGCTTTTCTCAAGAACTCCAAATCCGTAAGGTCCTATGACCACTCCGGCTATAATAAGCCCGATAATTCCGGGAATATTTAGCTTTCGCAACAATATCGGAGACAATAGAATGATAAATAGAAGTAATGAAAATATCAGAATGTGATTTTCCAGAGGAAAATCAAATTCGTGGAGTAGGTGCTTGAAAAAATCTGTCATCGTAAGGGTTTTGTGTTAGGAATTATTTGTCGGTTGAAAAAGTCGGTTGTCAATTTTTTGAATTTACCTCTAATCTTATGGGAATAATATAAACATGTAAAGGATTTTGTGCATAAAACCCTTTTTACTCTTGGCTTACAGACAAAAATAAAAAAAATTCCCTAACTCCAAACAATAAAAAAAAGAAAATGACGGAGCGAGATGAAAAATTTTTAAAATAAAAAAGGAGCCTTAAAAAAAGCTCCTTATTTTATCTGTATTGGTTTCTGATTATTTAGTCATTTTAGATGCCATAATCAGGGCATTGTAAGCATTTACGATACCGCCCGAAGCCGAAAATTCAGCAAATGATTTTTCGATTCTTTCGTCGGTTCTTTCGTCTATAATATAAACGTTGTGAGTCGGTTTGATGGAAGAATCCATTAGAATCTGTTTTACCTGAGCTGCCGTAAGGCTTGGGTAATAAGAACGGATAAGAGCTGCCACACCTGCTACATTGGGTGAAGCCATCGAGGTTCCTTGCAGATACTCATATTTGTTGTTTGGAGTCGTAGCATAAATTCTCACTCCCGGAGCAAAAACATCTACATTTTTCTTTCCGTAGTTGGTAAAACCTGCCAGCATTCTGTCGTCATAACTAAAGTTTAAAGCTCCTACAATCACTACGTTGTCTGAATATTCTGCATCTCCGTTATATGAATCATTAGGGAATTTATTGATACCGTCAACGTCATAAGTGTCGTTTCCGGCTGCAATCACAATCAGTACGTCTTTTTCGGCTGCATATTTCATAGCATCTATCACCCACTCTCTGTGTGGAGAATAGTATTTTCCGAAACTTCCGTTGATAACTTTTGCTCCGTTATCTACCGCATAGCGAATAGCCAAAGCGATGTCTTTGTCATATTCGTCTCCATCAGGAACTGCTCTGAGAGCCATAATTTCCACATTGTTGGCTACTCCGTCACCGCCTAAACCGTTGTGGCGAACCTGTGCGATGATTCCCGCTACGTGAGTTCCGTGTTTGGCTTCGTCTTTATCCAACCCAATGACATCGTTGTTGCCGTATTTGACATCGGTAATATCATCCGGATTGTCGCCCACTACGGCTCTTCCGTTGAATTCTTTATTAAAGTGATAGTTTAACTGAGCATCCACATAGTTCTCAAAAGCAGTAATTCTCTTACGAAAATCTTCTATAGCTCCCTGAACATGCACCCGAATCAAAACTTCTTTGGCTGCCATAACCTTTTCGTCTTCGGTTTCTATGTTTTGCAGGTCTTCGAGTGTGTAGCTGTCTTTTTTAAGAAAGCTCAAAATGGTAGGTTCCAGGCTTTTCATATAGTCCAATTGCTGTCTGCCCGCCTGAGCTTCTGCGATTTTTTCGTCATATTCTGCCAAGGCTCTTTTATAGTCGGCAGAACCGTCATTTGGTTTTTTCAGCAAACGGATAAACTCATAGTTTTCGTGAATGGCATTTCCGAGGAAATTCCAACCGTGAATATCGTCTGTATAACCGTTGTTGTCATCGTCTTTTTTATTGTTGGGTGTCTCTTTGGGGTTGTTCCAGATAACGGCGGCCAAATCAGGATGTTCGATATCAACACCCGAATCAATCACTCCTACCACCACTTTTTTACCTTTTGCTCCTTTGATAAGGTCTGTATAGGCTCTGTCAACGCTCATTCCCGGAATGCTGTCTCTGAGCAAATCGAGATGACTCCAACGTTGCAGGTCTTTTTCTTCGATTTTGGATTGTTTTTTTACAGCTCCGCTGATATCAATCGGGGCAGCATCTTTTATGGTAAGATACGACTTCTGAGAACTACATCCTGCAAGGGCAATAGCCAGCACAGAGGATATAAATAGAGGTTTGACAAGTTTCATGATGTACTATTTTTTATTGGGTTACAAATATGACTATAATTTCCCGAATTTGTTACATTGGGCTTAAAAAATTTCTTCGGTTTTGAAAATTTCCTTCAAACGGACACCTTTTTCGGTGTGTTCTACCGTGATGATTTGGTGATGAGCATCGTGTTCTAAAAACAAATAATAATTGTTGTCGGCCGCCAGCTTCAAAAACTTTTGTTTTTCGCCCAGCGTAAGCAACGGACGGGTATCATAGCCCATCACATAAGGCAGCGGAATATGCCCGACGGTAGGCAGCAAATCGGCTACAAAAACAATGGTTTTTCCTTTGTAGCTGATGTGGGGCAGCATTTGTTTTTCGGTATGACCGTCAGCAAAAAATATCCCGAAACCCAGTTCGGAATCCGTTTGGAAGTCCCCTCCTTCCCTGTTGACGAACTTTAATTGCCCTGCTTCCTGCATCGGCAAAATATTTTCCGACAAAAAAGAGGCTTTTTCTCTGGCATTGGGCTTGGTCGCCCATTCCCAGTGGTTTTCGTTTGTCCAATATACCGCATTTTTAAAAGCGGGAACATAAGCTGTTTTGTCTTTATTCCAGTCCACACTTCCTCCGCAATGGTCAAAATGCAGGTGTGACATAAAGACATCGGTAATATCATCTTTTGAAAAACCATATTTCTGCAACGATTTTTCGAGCGAAGCATCGCCCCACATATAATAATAACTGAAAAACTTTTCCGATTGTTTGTTTCCCATTCCCGTGTCGATGAGAATCAGGCGATTTCCATCTTCGATAAGCAGGCAGCGGGTTGCCAAATCTATCATATTATTGCTATCTGCCGGATTGGTTCTGTTCCAGATGCTCTTTGGCACTACGCCAAACATCGCTCCTCCGTCTAATTTAAAGTTGCCGCTTTCTATGGGGTATAGTTTCATTGTAGTTGTTAATTAATTGTTATTGGTTAATTGTTATTGGTTAATTGTTATTAGTTAATTGGTTAGTTGGTTAGTTGGTTATTGGAAGGTATTCTGGGCTGACTGACCACTCCCGATAGCTATCGGGACTGAACACTAATTACTGACCACTGACCACTAAACAGCTACCGTCCTTTCGGGGTATTGAATTTTTTCAGCACAAAAGCATCAAAAACAGTCATCAAAAGTCCGAAAAAGGCGGTTTGCAGCAGTGATGTTTTCAGGCAGTTCCACTCTTTGAGGTTGTCATAACACATGCCGGGTAATTTAAAAAAATAGCCCACTATAAAATAGAGCAACGAAAAGACCAGAAAGCCTGTCAGAAACCGTATGATTCTCTTTTTATCCATTTTACATCAACAGTTTTTTGATTAAAAAAAGCAAACCGATAAAGCCCAAAAAAGCAAGTAATACCCAAAGACTCCCTTTATAGAGTTTGCTGTGCATTTTTTTGTCTTTGGTATAGGAATAAATCATTACTCCGATGAATACCACCACAAAAAAAGCAGCAAAAATGAGTTGATTTGTCGAAAACATATTTTTTCTTGCAAATATACTCTTTTCATAAGAAATTACCATTCAAAATACGGAATAAGGTAAACTTGATTCAGGTACATAGCAGGTTAAGGAATTTGCCTGAACGATGAAACAAGACCATAGCAAAGCCAATCAGGAACTCCGGAAATTGGCAGAAAAGCTTTTATCCCTCACAACTCACACACTGCACTAAATTTTGCACTACGGTTTCTTTTGAAACACTCTGGCTTCGCTGGTAATAGAGTGTTTTTATGCCTAACCTCCAAGCTTCTATCAAAAGTTTGTTTACATCTTTTACTGCTAAATTATGAGGAATATTGATGTTCAGACTTTGGGATTGGTCAATGTATTTCTGGCGAACTGATGCCTGTTGAATAATTTCCAACTGACTGATTTCTTTAAAGGTTTTAAATACCATCTTTTCTTCTTCTGTCAATTCATTCAGATGCTGTACACTTCCCTGATTAAGCATTATGCTCCGCCAGGTTTCTTCGTTGTCAATGCCTATTTCTTCCAATAAAGCTTTGAGGTATTTATTTTTTCGGATAAAATTACCTTTAGACAGTCCGGCTTTGAAATAATTGCTGCTAAAAGGTTCAATTCCGGGTGAAGTTTGTCCTAAAATAGCCGAAGACGATGTAGTAGGAGCAATTGCCATAACGGTCGCATTTCTGACACCGTAGTCTTTCAACAGTTCAGGTTCTCCGAATATTTCAGCCAGTCTTTTGCTTGCAATATCGGCTTCAGAACGAATATGTTTAAAAATTTTATTCGTCAATTGTTTGGCTTCCAGCCCTTCAAACGGAATCATATTCTTTTGCAAATACGAATGCCATCCCATCACTCCCAAGCCGATTGCTCTATGTCTTTTTGCAAATGTGTTGGCAGATTTGAGGTAATAATTATTTTCTGTTTTTATGATAAATTCCTGCAAAACAGCATCTAAAAAGAAAATGGCGGTTTGCACAGCATCTGTATCTTTCCATTCATCATAGAGTTCTAAATTCATTGACGAAAGGCAACAAATAAACGATTCATCAAAATTAGACGGCAACATAATTTCCGAACACAAATTACTGGCATTGATACGCATATTAAGGTCTTTGTAAACCTGTGGTTTGTTTTGGTTTACATTGTCTGAAAACAAGATGTAAGGCATTCCCTTTTGTTGCCTTGATTCCAAAACTTTTGCCCATAATTTGCGTTTACCCATATCTCCGTCTATCATCTCCTGCATCCAGTAGTCTGGTACACATACTCCGAAGAATAAGTTTTGCAGAGGGCTTCCAATATCTTTTATTTGTAAAAATTCTTCAATATCAGGATGGTCAATATCCAAATAAGCTGCGAATGCACCACGCCTTACACCACCTTGTGAAATAGTGTCCATAGCAGTATCAAATAATTTCATAAAAGAAACCGCTCCACTGCTCTGTCCATTATCTGTAACGGCGGTTCCTCTTCCTCGCAATTCTCCAAAATAACCCGAAGTGCCACCACCTATTTTGGTTTGCATAATCACTTCACCTAATTTATGTGTAATACCCTCAATGTAATCCGGAACGTGTACATTAAAACAGGAAATTGGCAAGCCTCGTTCTGTACCCATATTTGCCCAAATTGGAGAACTCAAGCTCATCCAGCCGTTCTCAATAATTTCAATGAATTTCTCTTTCAGTTCGGGTCGATATAATTGTTTACTTGCTGCCGTAGCAATACGGTCAATAGCTCCTTTTACACTTTCGCCTTTCAATAAATAACCTCTGTTTAAAATTTGCTCACTTTCATCATTGAGCCACCATATATCATTCATAATACTTTGGTTTTTTTGTTGTTTTCATCTAATGCCACGAATGTAAAAACTCCTGAAATGGATTTTTTCTGAGGCGTATTTTTATACATTTCTTTTTGAAATAAATCTACTTTCACTTTTAAGCTGGTAGTTCTTATTTCTATGACTTTTGCTGTCAATTCTACAATTGTTCCTGCAGGAATTGGTTCTTTAAAGTCTATTTTATCCGAAGAAATCGTCACTACTTTTTTTCGGCTGAAACGGGTTGCAGCAATAAAGGCAACTTCGTCCATCATATTCATAGCCGTTCCTCCAAACAAAGTATCGTAATGATTGGTTGTATTCGGAAAAACAACTTTGAAAATATTAGTTTGTGATTGTACTATTCTGGCTTCTAACTCTGTCGTCATACCTTATAGTTTTAAAATAAATCTTCTGCGTGAATGCTTTTATCGTGCTTAGTGTAAGCGGTTGGTCGCTTGGCAAAAAAGTCGTCTAATTCGTTTGCAAATACATCTTCATCGAACCATAACATAGGTTTGTACTGTGTTGATGTAATGTTGAAAAGCTTTGGAATTCCTATTTTAAATAGGGACTCATCTACCCGATGTTTCATAAAGTTCATCATATCTTCTTTTGTGAAAAAATCCAATTCGCCATCCTCGTAAATCCAATCTAAAAGTTCGGACTCATATTCAATATACTTTCTGACCTCTTCTGCCATTCTACTTTTTACGGTGCTGGTCAAATATCCTTCACTGTCTAATTTATTGAGCAGATAAATACCTGCATCAGCATGGTTTTGTTCATCAATAGAAGTCCAAGCGATAATATTTGAAGTGTTTTTTAAGTAGCCCTTAAAACGGGTAAAGGAAAGAATGTTTGCAAATTGAGAAAACAATGATGAATTTTCGATTACGATTGCAAAGAATAGCAGCTTTGATACCACATCGTTATCTGTATACAAGCTGTTTTCAATAAGTTCCAATTTCTTTTTGAATACAGGAATATCCAAAAGCTTCTCAAAATCTTTGTTGTAACCCAACACTTCCAACAATCTTGCATAGGCTTCCCCGTGCCTAACTTCACATTCAGCGAAGGTTGCACCAAGATTGTTAAATTCAGGCTTTGGGAAATGTTTGTATAAGTCTCCCCAAAATAGTTTAACGCCAATTTCTACCTGAGCAATACTGAGCAGACTTCTTTTTACTATTTCTTGCTCCAATGCTGTCAGGTTAGATTTAAAATCCTGAATGTCTGCCGTAAAATCAATTTCTTTATGAACCCAAAATGAAGCGTTCATACTATCCACGAATTGCATTACTTCGGGATATTCAAAAGGTTTGTAATTTAATCGTTTGTCAAAAATGCCCATTGTATAAAGGGTTTAAAAATTAAACAATGGCACAAAAAAGGAAGGAATAAAAGAAATGGAAATCATCTCTTTCCGAACTTCGTTTTTTATGCGAAAACAAAATTCAAAACTGATTTGGCAGGTAATCTGGCTTACGGCTTTTAATCCGCTTACAGTTGCGCAACAGCTTGGGATTTTCACCCAATTCCCCTGTTTTCTTGTCTTAAAAATTTAAGACCGCCAAAACAGTAATTATTTTAGACGACAAAGGTAAAATTAAAAGATAAGGTAAACTCGGGCAACTTCAGTTTTATTATTAACAAGATTATGTTGATAATATATAATCTGTTGGAAACTATGTGATATGACTTTTGGAGAATTGATAAATAGTTATTTTGTATGGTACAGTAGTAATTTCATAACTTCTCTCTACAAATTTGGCTTATCCAAAAAATATTCATGTTTTAGAGCTTATCTTTTTATCTTTGTAGGAAAATTACGAACCTGCTTTGATCAAAAAAGTCCTTATTATAACCTATTATTGGATTCCTTCGGGAGGACCGGGAGTGCAGCGTTGGCTGAAATTTGTAAAATACCTGCCCGATTTTGGAATCGAACCTGTGGTTTACATACCCGAAAATCCCTCCTACCCTATTGTTGACAAGAATTTGAAGAAGGATTTTTCAAATCTGACGGTGCTCAAACAAAAAATAAGAGAACCCTATGGTTTTGCTTCGTTGTTTTCGAAGAAAAAAACACAAAAAATCAGCTCGGGGATCATTCCGAAAAAGAAAAACCAATCGCTGTTAGAGAGAATCTTGCTTTATATAAGAGGGAATTTTTTTATTCCGGATGCAAGAGTTTTGTGGGTAAAACCTTCGGTTAAATTTCTGGAAAAATACATTCGGGAAAACCAAATCGAAACCGTAATCACCACAGGGCCTCCACACAGTCTTCACCTTATTGGTCTGGGGTTGCAACAAAAACTAAACATCAGGTGGATTGCTGATTTTCGTGACCCCTGGACGAGTATTGTCTATCACAAAGACCTGAAACTCTCTGCTGCTTCTCAGGCAAAACACAAAGAATTAGAGCGGAAAGTTTTGCAGGCAGCCCATCAGATTATCGTAACCAGCCCTTCGACAAAAGCGGAATTTGAACAAATCACCTCAAAACCCATAACGGTGATTACCAACGGCTATGATGTGGAAAACATAGAGAAACAGCCTTTAGACGAGAAGTTTTCGCTGGCTCATATCGGTTCTTTCTTATCGGAGCGAAACCCGAGAATTTTGTGGAAAGCCCTTAGAGAACTCATTAAAGAAAACAAGGATTTCAGCAATGATTTTCAGTTGAAACTCATCGGGATTGTCAGCGAAGAGGTTTTGGAGACGATAAGAGAATTTAAGCTCGAAAATTATATAAATAACCTTGGCTATCTATCTCACAAACAATCGGTTGAGGAGCAACGAAAATCACAGGTTTTACTACTGATAGAATCAGATTCAGACCAGACCAAAGCTATAATTCCCGGAAAATTGTTTGAATATATGGTTTCGGGTCGCCCGATTTTGGCTATTGCCAATGATGAATCAGACATCAAAGACATTATCGTTTCGACTAATACAGGAGTATTCTTTGATTATTCCGAAAAGGAAAGACTTAAAGACGTTATTTTAAACTATTACAAGCAATACAAAGAAAACAATCTGAAATCACATCCGATTGGCTTACAGCAATTCAGCCGAAAAAACCTGACCCGAAAGTTGTCGGAGGTGCTGTGATTTAGGATTTAAGATTTAGGAATTTTCGAATAACCTATCAGACCACTGAACACTGAAAACTAAAATGGAGCTTCGACAAGCTCAGCCTGACGTACCCCACCATTAACCAATAACTATTAACTAACAACCGACAACTGTCCACTATCTCTTCACCACCTTTTGAGTCGTAGTTTTTCCGTTTTGGGTGAGTTTCAGAAAATACATTCCTTTTTCCAGATGACTGGTCGGGAGTGCTGTTTGTCCTGAAAAATCGGTTTGTGCCACTCGTTGTCCCAAAGCATTATAAAGCTCTGCTTTTACATTTCCATAGTTGTCGTTAAGCCCTATAATATTGATTTCTGTCTCAAACGGATTCGGGTAAACCGTAAACTGAGGTTTTTCTGTAAAGCCTTTGGTGCTCAGAAACTGTATGTAGGCAATGGCAGTTTCCATATTGGGTAACGGCCCGATATTTCCCGGATAGTCTTCAGACCAGCCCTGTGAAATCCCCGTATCTTGTAAAACCTGTATCAACTGAGCCGAATTCAGGTAATTTCCCGTTAAAGAATGATAATAAGACTGCAACACAGCCACACACGAAGCTACAATAGGCGTTGCGGAACTCGTACCCGAAAACAGCGTATAACGTTGGTTGAAATCATCTCCAATGGTTGCATAATCGCCATATCCGCTACTGAGGACATTCCAGCCCCAACCTTGCAGATTAACTCTTGAGCCGTAGGTGCTAAACCATGTCCTGCTGTGTTGTGTATCGGGAGTTCCTGCTCCTACGATGATGGCTCCGCTGTTGGGGCGGTTCATATATTCGGTATATTCGGGAGCATCGAGATTCTGGTTTCCGTTGCCTGCTGCTGCCACTACGATAATTCCCAAATCAGAAGCAGCTTTTGTCAAATCCCAGATAACATAATCAAATTCGGCCGGAACATAATTATCGGCTTCATCGGTAGCTCCCCCTGTCTGCATTTCATATATTACTACGTCGCCTTGTTGCGAATTTGCCAAAGCATAAGTAACGGCAAGCGTACGATTGTAACCAAATTCTACTGTATATTCCGGAAAAAGCACCATTTCTGCTGCTCCGTGAGCCAAACCGGTTACGCCATAATTTCCGTTATCGGCAATCACCACTCCAAAAGTTCCCGTTCCGTGCTCGCTATAATCGGTAGTGATAGCAGAGTTAACCGTATGTCCCGGAGCAATCATCACACCCGGATTCTGGTGAAATTCCTCGTGGTTTTTATTAAATCCGTATTCTATATCTCTCAGTCGTATGCCTTGTCCTGTGAGATTCATATCCCAGGCATATTGCATATTCACTCCCGGATTTGCTCCTGCATAGGTTTGAAGCGGAAGATAATTCGGAGTTACAGGAGGAATATCATAAGGAGGTTTAACAGGAGTTCTGCTCATAAAATCACAGTATCTCACTTCGGGTAAAAGTTCGATTTCTTTAACTAACAATTCTAAGTCATTATCGGTTAGCTCTTCGGACGTGATTCTGAAAATATTTTGCAGATTTTTTATGGAAGAATCATCACCCGAAATGCGAAGGGCTTCGCTTTCCATATCCCGAAATTTTTCCTGACTTAACGGAATCGCTTTTTCGCTGGTCAGGTTATAGGAGTTCAGAATAGTTTCTGCTCTCACCTCAGGTATATCTGCATAAAAAGCAACATATAAATCGGTTGTTCGCTCCGGATTTTGAGCTTTACAAATCAATAAACTGGTTAAAGTCAGAAGGATAATTATTTTTTTCATAAGATATTTTTATTACGGAGGTAAAAGTATAAAATTAATTTTCTATTCCAATCTTTTTTTATACTTTCGTAACTTAAAAAAACGATGCATTTCAGACATCCGGAAATCCTGTACTTTTTCTTCCTGTTGGCAATCCCTGTCATTGTTCACCTTTTTCAGCTCCGAAAATTCAAAAAAGAGTATTTTACCAACGTAAAATTTCTTCAACAGCTCGATATAAAAACCCGAAAAAGCTCGCAAATCAAAAAATGGCTGTTGCTCTTCACCCGTCTGTTGCTGCTTAGCTGTATTATTCTGGCTTTTGCCCAACCGTTTTTTAAAGCCGAAAATGCTGCGGGTAAAAACAATCCGCTCTATGTAGTGTTAGACAATTCTCATTCGATGCAAGCCGTTGGCAAACAAGGTGAACTCCTAAAGCGTTGTATTCAGGATTTATTGCAAAACATTCCTGAAAATCAAATGTTTACACTGCTTACCAACGATAATTCTTTTTATGATTCCGATATAAAGTCTGCGGAAAGAGATTTACAGAACCTCGGTTTTAGTCCGAATGAATTTTCTCTCGAAAACCAACTTCTCAGGATAAAATCACATAAGGCAGAACAGGAAAAAGACGTTCTGATAATCACCGATGCCTATTCCGTAAAAGCAGGTGATTTGGAAGTCTTGAAGGAATTTCCGAACCTTGTTTTTCATTTGCCCAAAGCCGAAAACCAATATAACGCCTCGGTTGACAGTGTTTTTGTCGAGGAAGATTCCGATGAATTTTACAAGCTCAAAGTGCTGATTTCTGAATACGGAACACCAAAAAATCCGATTTCGGTAGCCTTGTATAACCAAAGCGAACCTGTTGCCAAAACCCTGATTTCGGAAGGCGAAAAAGAAATTACGTTCAGTATTCCCAAAGAAAATTTCAGCGGATTTGTACAGATTGAAGACAATGCTCTGGAATATGACAACACCTATTTTTTCAGCCTTACAAAACCGGAGAAAATAAAAGTGCTGAGCATAGGCGAAAATTCCGAAAGTGATTTTCTTTCCAAAATTTATACCGACCGGGAGTTTGACTACTCCCACTTTGAAATACGTTCTTTAGATTACAATAATATTGAAAATCAAGATGTTGTGATTCTCAACGAACTAAGCGAAATCCCTCAGTCGTTGATGGTTACCTTAAAAAGTTTTGCCGAAAATTCAGGTACTATCATCTTGATTCCGTCTGAGAAAAACCCTGTTGGCAACCTGAACGAATTTACGACTCAATTGGGAAATTTGCAGTTTAAACACCTTAATTCTCACAAAAAACTAATTACCCGAATCGGTTTTGAGCATCCTGTTTTTCGCAATGTTTTTGAGCGGAGAACCGATAATTTTCAGTATCCGAATGTGGAAAAATCATTTGAGCTCAACGGCAGCCTCCCTCCTGTGCTTTCGTTTGAAGACGGCAGTCCGTTTTTGACCGAAATCCCGCTATCTGACACTTCTGTTTTTGTGTTTTCGGCTCCTTTGAATAAAGAAAATACCAATTTTACGAACTCTCCTTTGGTGGTGCTGAGTTTCTATAATATGGCTAAAAATCAGGCTGTCAGCACAGTTCAAAGTCGGTTTATTGGCAGTGAAGAACCGTTTTTTGCAGAGGCAACGCTTTCGAAAGAAGAGCTCATTACACTAAAAAACGAAAAAGAAGAATTTATACCTTTGCAGCAGATTTTCAACCGAAAAGTAAAACTTACGTTCAACGACTTTCCGAAAACTTCGGGTGTATTCGGAGTGTATAAAAATACAGAATCCATCACTGATTTGGGCTTTAATTACAGCCGTACGGAAAGCGATATTACACAAAGTAATTCTGAGGTGCTGAGCGATTTTAAACAACAAAATATTACGCAGTTTTTCGATGAATATCAAACCGGAAGAACCGACAACGACCTGTGGAGACTGTTGGTCGTTTTAGCCCTGTTGTTTGTGGTTGTCGAAATTCTGATACAAAAATTTAAGAATTAGGAATTAAACAAATTATGAAACACAAAATATGAAAACTCTTATAAAACAAGCTAAAATCATTGATTCGAGAAGCAGTTTTCACAACCAAAAGGTTGATATAAAAATCGAAAACGGAATCATTACCAAAATTGCAAAATCAATCAAACCGGAAAAGGGTTTTGAAGTGATTGAGCACGAAAATCTTCATGTTTCCGAAGGGTGGTTTGACAGCTCTGTGAGCTTCGGAGAACCCGGTTTTGAAGAGCGGGAAACCCTCAAAAACGGACTGAATGTCGCTTCAAAATCAGGGTTTACGGCTGTGGCTCTCAACCCAAATAGCAATCCGGTGTTAGACAATCAGGCACTTATTGATTTCGTACAGCAAAAAGCTAAAAATCACCCTACCCGCCTCTACCCGATTGCCGCTCTCACCAAAAACAGCGATTCCCAAAATCTGGCAGAACTCTATGATATGAAAAATGCAGGTGCCATCGCTTTCGGAGATTATAAAAAACCTGTTGAAAATGCCAATGTGCTGAAACTGGCTTTGCAGTACGTTCAGGATTTTGACGGTTTGGTAATTGCTTTTTCGCAGGACAAAAACATCAAGGGTTCGGGAATTGTCAACGAAGGAGAGGTTTCGACTAAGTTAGGTATGAAAGGCATTCCCAATCTGGCAGAAGATCTGCAAATTGCCCGAAACCTGCTACTTTTGGAATATACAGGTGGTAAACTCCACATTCCGACTATTTCGACTAAAAAATCAGTAGAACTCATCAAAGAAGCCAAAGCCAAAGGACTCAACGTAACGTGTAGTGTAGCCGTTCACAACCTGTTTTTTACTGATGAAGCCTTACAAGGATTCGACAGTAATTTTAAAGTAAATCCTCCGCTTCGCTCGAAAGAAGATGTTCAGGCTCTGATAAAAGCAGTGAAAAACGGAACGATTGATATGATAACTTCAGACCACAACCCGCTTGATATTGAGCATAAAAAACTGGAATTCGACAAAGCCACAAGTGGAACCATCGGGCTGGAAAGTGCTTTCGGAGCTTTGAATATGATTTTGCCTCTGGAGATAATTGTCGAAAAACTTACCCTTTCAAAAGCCGTTTTCGGAATCGAAAATAACCCTGTCGAGGTAGGGCAAAAAGCCAATCTTACACTGTTTAACCCGGAAGGAAGTTCTACTTTTTCTGAAAAAGAAATACTTTCGAAATCTAAAAATTCAGCTTTTTTAGGAGCTAAACTTAAAGGGAAAGTTTATACTATAATCTAAAAAATCGAAAAGATTGAAAAAACCTAAAATAACCCGTAGTGCATTATTAAACGAGATTTATTTTTAGGTTGTTTAAGTTTCTTTGGAACACAAATTTATTGAGATATTGAATTGTTGTTAGTGTTGTGATTTTGGCTAAAATTCTTGTTTTAAAACCCTCAAAAGTTTTGGCATAATTTCTTCTTATCATAAATTGGTCACATAATTGGGAGAACAGGGTCTCGATTCTTTTCCTGTATTTTTTGAATGGATAAAATTGAGGTTTATAATCTTTTTGATTCACTCTTTTAGGAGTTTCTAAAAGAATATTCACTTCATTAAACAAGTCGAGTTGAACGGTTTGGAAAAGATAGCCTTTATCTCCAAGCAGCACACAATCTGATAGTTGCGAGATAATGAATATCGTGAACCGAAGCAGGGAATAAAACACCTTCTATGGAACAAACTGCGTGTAATTTATATCCGTAAAAAGACAAATTTTGAGAAGCACAAAATCCTTTGTCGGGCAAAGCGTCATCTTGCCCTTTGCAAATTTTACTTCTTGAAGAGAGAGACTTTACAGACTTACAAAGGCATACTGTCCACTATAAAGTAGTTTTCAAATTCGTTAAATTTTTGTACCATTTTCATTCTGATTTCTTCAATAAATGGAAACAATTTCCGTTTTCTTCTGTTATAAACACTTCTTTCAATTTTGCTTTCCAAACTTGTTCCTTTCAAATCTCTAAATAATTGATATTCAGAATCTATTGATTTATACTCTGCTAATACAATTAAGCTAATCAATTCTAAATCAGATATTTTAGGTTTAATAGGTTTATAATAAAAGTTTTCTGAACTTGATATTTTTTGTAATTCATTCAAAACTATTTTGTAACTTGCTTCAAAGTTGCTCATAATTGTATTAGATTGATAGTCAATACAATAATACTAAATTTTAGTGTTTTGAGCAACTTTTTTTATAATGCACTACGGGCTATTTATCTATTATTTTTAAGGCTTTTCTTGGTCTTCAAAAGTTTAAAACAAAGATTATTTAAAAGTTATATTTAGATATTTTTTTAAAATTATTTTTAAATTAAATAGTTAAAATCATATTATTTTTGAATACATTGTCTATTTTTTATTTTCGTCCCTTTTTTAAAATTTAATTAAAAGCCGTTCCAATTAAGAAACAGCTTTTACTATTATTTGAAAGGAAGATTACCCGTTGTATTTCTGTAAAGCATCTTTGAGGATTTCTACCGAACGAATCAAATCTTCTTTCTTTAAAACATAAGCTATCCGAACTTCATCCATTCCTGCTCCTTTTGTAGAATAGAATCCGCTGGCAGGAGCTACCATCACCGTTTCTCCGTCAAGGTCATAGCTATCTAAAAGCCATTTTGCAAAATCATCTGCATTTTTAACCGGAAGTTTGGCAATGCAATAAAAAGCACCTTTGGGTAAAGCAATTTTTACTCCGTCTATCTTTCTCATTTCAGAAATCAACGTATCTCGTCTGTCTTTGTATTCTGCGATGACTTCATCGAAATACGATTGCGGAGTGTCAAGAGCTGCTTCGCTGGCAATTTGCTCATAGGTTGGCGGACTCAAACGAGCCTGAGCAAACTTCATAGCGGTGCTCATCACCTCTTTGTTTTTAGAAACAATACACCCGATTCGGGCTCCACACATGCTGTAACGCTTAGAAACCGAATCAATCATAATGGCATTTTGCTCAATTCCGTCAAGGTTCAAAACAGAATGATGCTCCACACCTTCGTCATAAATAAATTCTCTATATACTTCGTCTGCAATGAGGAACAAGTCATATTTCTTAACAATCGAAGCCAGTTTTTGTAATTCTTCTTTGGAATACAAATAACCTGTTGGGTTTCCCGGATTACAAATCAGAATGGCTTTGGTTTTTGGAGTGATAAGTTTTTCGAAATCTTCGATAGCAGGAAGGGCAAAATCTGTCTCTATCCCAGAAATTACAGGTACTACTTTAATTCCTGAAGCGGTTGCAAAACCGTTGTAGTTCGCATAAAATGGCTCAGGAATGATGATTTCGTCATCAGCATCCATCACGGTTCCCATAGCGAACATCAAAGCCTCA
The DNA here is from genome assembly GCA_041676345.1 of Flavobacteriaceae bacterium. GTDB lineage: Bacteria > Bacteroidota > Bacteroidia > Flavobacteriales > Flavobacteriaceae > Flavobacterium. The sequence goes on from JBAYSC010000008.1 coordinate 25,748, forward strand.
GACCCTCCTGTTGTGATGATAATATCCTGAGGTTCAACGGGCAATCCGGTTTTTTTATAGGAATCAGAAAGTTTGTTTCGGTAGCTCTCAAAACCAGCCGAATGGCTGTATTCCAACACCTCAATCGTGGTGTTTTTAATAGCATCAAGAGCAACCTGTGGGGTTTTAATATCGGGTTGCCCGATGTTGAGGTGATATACTTTATGACCTTTCTTTTTGGCTTGTTCGGCAAAAGGAACGAGTTTTCTGATAGGTGATTCAGGCATTTGCTGCCCCTTGGTGGAAATTTTAGGCATAGTTCTATTTTTTAAACGATGGCAAAGTTATAGTATTAAGATTGAAGTATCAAGTAGTAAGACCAAAGTATCAGGTATTGAGATTAAATATTTTTCAACTTCGGATAACTTCGGAACTTTGTGGCATGCCACGAAGCCACAAAGACTCCAAGCCACAGAGAAAAACACAATCTCAAATCTACAAATTACACTTTCTCCAAACTATCTAAAGAAACCTGTGAGGTAAACATTCCGTAGTTGACAATGGCTTTGTTTTTCTCAATTTTATCAATCGTACCAAGAGCTTTTCCGTCAATCATTCTGACCCTGTCTCCTACTTTGAGCGGAATCTTAGGTTTGTTTTTTTCGGCTTCTATTTTCCTGGCTTTTTCCTCTTTTTTCTTTTCCCTGATTACTTCAACCTGCTGCTCTACTTCTTTTTGAATTTGTTTCTGCTGCACTTCTTTTTGTTTTTTCTCTTTCGGGAGCAGCTTTTTCCGTTTGGAATTTTCGATTTCAACGGTTTTTAAAAGTTCTCCGATAAGTATTTTTTTGTCCTTATTGTTGAAGTATTTCTCCGATAAATCATCTAATTTCTGACCCAAGTAAATCAGTCGTTGGTTGGCATCATACAATTCCTGATAACTCTCTAACTTCTGCTTGATTTTCAGGTTGATATCCTCCATTTTTTTGCTTTCTTCACGGGCTTTTACTTCTTCCTCTTTCAGATTTTGTGAAGTTTTTTCCAGCTTGGAACGCTCTTTTTGAAGTGTGGCAATGGTTTTGTCAAAACGAACTTTCGACTTTTCGATTTTCTTTTTGGCTCGGTTGATAAGTCCATACGGAATTCCGTTTTTCTGGGCTACTTCAAACGTAAACGAACTCCCCGCCTGACCCAACACCAACTTATACATCGGTTCCAACGATTTTTCGTCAAAAAGCATATTGGCATTGGTTGCAAAAGGCAGTTCGTTTGCCAACATTTTAAGGTTCGTATAATGTGTCGTGATGATTCCGAAAGCTTCTCTATGATAAAATTCCTCCAAGAAAACCTCTGCCAAAGCTCCTCCCAATTCAGGGTCTGAACCCGTCCCGAATTCGTCAATCAAAAACAAGGTTTTGTGGTTGCATTTCTTGAGAAAGTAGTTCATGTTTTTGAGTCGGTAACTGTATGTACTCAAATGATTTTCAATAGATTGATTATCTCCGATATCGGTCAGGATTCTGTCAAACAAAAAGGTCGTACTTCTGTGATGAACCGGAATCAAAAGTCCGCATTGCAACATGAGTTGTAAGAGTCCGATGGTTTTTAACGTAATACTTTTCCCTCCTGCATTCGGGCCAGAAATTACGATAATCCGGTTGTTGTCTGAAAGCTCAATGGTTTGTGGGTAAGTCGGTTGTTTTTTGGCTTTGTTGTTCAACAACAAAATCGGGTGATAGGCATCTCTGAAATAGAGTTTTTTCTCCTCTGAAATCTCCGGAAGCACCCCTCCTATTCTCTTGGCATATCGGGCTTTGGCATAGACCAAATCCATATCGCTCAAAAACTCGTGATAGTCAAAAAGCAAAGACACAAAAGGGCGAATTTCGCCTGAGAGTTGTTTCAATATCTTTTTGACCTCTTCTTTTTCTTCAAATTGTAAATTGTTGAGCTCACGAGAGAGTTTCAACGTAGTTTCAGGTTCTATGTAAACAATACTTCCGGTTTTTGAACTGCCCAAAACACTGCCTTTTACTTTTCGTCTGTGCATCGACAAAACCGCTAAAACACGGGTGTTGTCAATCACACTTTCTTTGATGTCGTCTAAATAACCACTCGAATTATAGGAACTCAAAGCCACCTGAAAACTCTGGTTTATCTTGCCTTTGATGCCTTTAAGTTCTTTTCGGATAATTTGCAAATCAGCAGAAGCCTCGTCTTTTACTTCCGAATATTTGTCGATTTTGCTTTCAATTTTTTGGGTGATTTCTTTGGTAAGCTCAACTGTTTCAGACTTTTTGTAAAGCTTCGGGTAATATTCCTGAAATTTCTTTAGAAACAAAAGTAGTGTATTGGCTGTTTTCGACAGTTCGGATAGCTCTTTAAAAACCTCAGCATCCAAATAACTGTCTTCGATAGCCAGAAATTTTACCTGTTCTCTCAAATCCGTAAAGTTGTGATTGGGGAAAACATTGTCGTTTTCAAACGAAGCCAGATATTCCGAAGTTTGCCCCAATACGTCAAGCAATTCTTCTTTATGCTGAAACGGTTTAATCTGTAGCGATTTTTCTCTGCCTAAATCGGTCGAGCAAAGCTCAGAAACCGTCTGCAAAACCGTTTGAAACTCTAAATCCTGTAATGTCTTTGTATGAATTCCTTTCATGTGGGCAAAAATAAGAAATTAGGATTTAGGAATTGGGATTTAGGAATTAGGAATTAGAAATTAGGAACTGTGATTGTAAATCTGCAATCAGCAATCGTTAATCAGCAATCTACAATCTAAAAAAGCCCTATCTTTGCAGCCAAGCAGACCGCCTTATCGCTTCCGTTTGGGAGAGGAAAGTCCGGGCATCACAGAGCAGCATAGCGGGTAACACCCGTCGTTCGCCTTGAGCGAAAAGGACAAGTGCAACAGAAAGGATGTACAGGTAATGCTGTAGTGAAATCAGGTAAACTCTATGCGATGAAATGCCAAGTAAACCGACAACTAAGGGTGGCTCGCCCGATGTCGGAGGGTAGGCAGATGGAGCTGTTCAGCAATGGTCAGCCAAGATAAATGATAAGGGCTTGTTTGACAAGTACAGAACCCGGCTTATAGGTCTGCTTTTTTTAACCTTCTGTAAACAAAAGGTTTACTCCTCTTCCTCTACTATAAAAAACGAAAAAACTGAACTTCCGTATTTTTTGGAGTGAGAGAAAAAAGGTGCTTCTTCGAGGTTTGTGTGAGGAGAATGTTCGATAATCAACATACCTTCTTCTGCTAAAAGCTCATTTTCAAAAATGAGTTTCGGGATTTTCTCAAATTGTTCTTGCGAAAAACCATACGGAGGGTCTGCAAAAATCACATCATATTCTGCTCTGTTTTTTTCCAAAAACGAAAACACATCGCTTTTGATGGCATTGATCTCAAAATCAAATGTGTCAGCCGTTTGTTTGATAAATTTTATACAACCGAAATCTGTGTCAACCGCTATGATATTTTCACTCCCTCTTGAGGCAAATTCATAGGAAATGCTTCCGCTACCGGAAAATAAATCCAGCACACGAACTTCATCAAAATGAAAATAATTGTTCAAAATGTTGAACAACGCCTCTTTTGCCATATCAGTTGTTGGGCGAATAGGCAGGTTTTTGGGAGCTGTGAGCCTTCTGCCTTTATATTTTCCTGAAATTATTCTCATGCCTGAACCAGTATATAATGTGTTAAATTATCAGACGATGAAAGTCCGTTTTGTGTTGTAAGGCGGCTCATATCCAATAGTGAAACATTTCTTATATATGTATAAGCCATCTGGAAAAGTTCGCCTTCTTCTGCTATGTGTCCGAGGAGTTTCAGAGTGAAAAATTCCGGATTCAGACCCAGTTGCTCAACGCTAAAGAGCAAATAATAGGCAAAATCTTCTTTGGTGGTAAAATCAAATGAGTTATAGAACAACAACTTTTGATTCTGAACCACGATAATCTGAAATGACTTTTGGTCGAAATGTACGAACATTTGTCGGTCATCGTCATTTTTTGATAAATCGAGCAGTTTTTCGACCAAAATACTCGTGTGGTGTTTGTATTCAAAACCCGAAAAAGCATCAATCAAAAAGTTGTTGATGTTGATATAGGGCACATACACGTTGTTCAGCAGGTAGCTCCCCAGAGTGTCATAGGCAAAAAAATCGGACTCAAAAACCTTGATGTTGTATTGCAGGTAGCTCCCCAGAAAATTCTCATCAAAAAGAGCCACCGGAACAAAAGTCGAAAGATTATTGTGGTGTAAAACCACTACTTCGTCATATTTATCAGTAAGTTCTGAGTGAAGAGAAAAAGCGATTTTATAGCATTCTTCGATATTATTCGGGTTTTCGTAACCGGAAAAATCGACTTCTTTCAAGCTCAAAACACTTGAGGAAAGCAAATCTGAAACGCAGAACGAAAACCCGCTTAAAGCGATTTTTAAAGAGAGTTTTCGGTAGTTTTTTTCGGTTATCGACTGCATTCTCGGGGGTTGTTATACGACTCAGGCAAAAGTAGTTTTTTTAAACAAAAGTAACAAGCCATAAGAAATTACTTATGGCTTGTCAGACATTTTTGGGTTACGATGACTAATCAACTCTGTGCCAGGTTTGGGTTCTCCCGATAAGGGAAATCCCGACATAACCTCTTACATCGAGTTTGTCTTTTCCGTTAGGAGCAACAATACATTTGTAGGTTTTTCCTTTGTTGGGGTCAAGGATTTGCCCTCCGCTCCATTCGTTGCCATCTTTAGAAAGACCTTTGAGAATGACCAAACCCAGAATCGGTTTGTCTTTGTCTGCTCCTTTGCAATCTTTGCACTTGGCATTTCTTTTGGCAGGATTCAGGATTTCTACTACTTTTCCGTAGATTTTTCCGTCTTTTTCATAGATTTCAACAATAGATTTGGCTTCTCCGGTTTCGTCATCAATGGTTTTCCATTTTCCGGTTACGCTTTGTGCTTGCATCATAAAAGTTCCCGAAACAAGCATCATCAATAGAATGGTCAGTTTTTTCATTTGTCGTTTAAGTTTAAATTTGGGTTAAAAATAGTATTTTTTTCTGATTTTAATTTATTTATTGCTGCATTTAATTCAAATCCAAGTAATAAAATCATACAATTCAACCAGATGTAAATCATCAGGACAAGAAGTGTACCAATGGAACCGTAGAGTTCGTTGTATTTTGCAAAACGCAATACATAAATTCCGAAGCCATAGGATGAAAGTGCAATTAAAATAGTGGTTATTATAGAGCCGATACTAATAAGAGCGGTTTTTTGGAGTTGTTTTGAACCGAATTTAAAGAGCAACGAAACACAAAACCATATCATCAGCAGCACCAGTACATAGCGGAAGACCTCAACCACAACGAGCTTATCCACATACCAATAGTCAATGGCATTGAGCAGGATTTCTGAAATAATAACTATCGCAACTCCTACAATCAATATGACAGAAAGGCAAATTCCCAAAACAAACGAAACGATATATTGTTTGATAAAATTACGGGTAATGGTAACGTGATAGGAGTTTTCAAAACCCGAAAGCATAGCATTTACACCATTTGCCATCAAAAAAACAGCCAGAATAACCCCTGAGGAAAGCATCCCCTGATTACTGTTGTTCATAATATCTTCGATGATTCCGTAGATGGCATCAAAGGTGGTGGGCGGTACATTTTCTGACAAGAGTTCAAAAAAATCTTCCTGAAAATTCTCTAAGGGCATATAGGGAAGCAGATTCAGAATAAAGAGCAAAAACGGAAAAATAGCCATAAAAAAGCTAAAGGCAATAGCAGCTGCCCTGTTGGTAAAGGCTCCTTCGACAATCCCGATGATGTAAAGCTCCATAATATCATAGAGACTAAGCCCTTCCAACTTCTTGAAAGTTACCTTTTTCCCCCATTTAACGAGTTTGTTTATAACAGGAATTTTTTGAAGCTGTTCTTCTATCTCTGCAGACATGCTACCGGGCTAAATTAAAACTATGATTTACAACAGGTTATATTTATTATTTACTGCAAATAAGGGTTGAAATCCTAAGAATTTCTGATTGGGTAACGACTTGTTCTTTGAGACCTCACAGGTTTTAAAAACCTGTGAGGTCTGTAAATCAACTATTTACAACATAGCTTTTCAACCCTTAACTCGTATATTTAATAAATTACTATTATATTGTCAAAAATAATAAAAAATATTTTAAATTTGTTTGGGTAAGTTACCAACACCTAAATTTTTATTTTTTCGCCTATAATACCTTAGTGTGATTGTGGCTAATGTAGTAATTTATTTTCGGTTTCTATGAAAAAGTTTCACCCTGATTTTCGCCTGAACGGATTTTCTCTGACCCAAAACAACATCTATTGTGTGGCTTATGACCTTATCAAAGAGGGTCAGGAGCACGAAAAAAAAGCGGGACTTTTCTTTTTGGAATGGTTCAACGAATCACCCGATATTACCCTTAAAACCTCAGGAACTACGGGAGCTCCCAAAGAAATAACGGTTGCTAAACAAGCGATGATACATTCGGCTTTGGCTACGGGAGAATTTTTTGACCTTTATCCGAAAGACAAAATTCTTTGCTGTATGCCTGTAAATTTTATTGCGGGAAAAATGATGTTCGTCAGGGCATTTGTGTTGGGGTTGGAGCTGGATTTTGTAGCACCAAGCCTTGCTCCGCTTCTGCAAACCGAAAAAGAATACGATTTTTGTGCGATGACCCCCATGCAGGTCGAAAATTCCTTAGAGGAACTGCACCGGATAAAAAAACTCATCATAGGCGGAGCAAAAGTAAGCCCTGATTTGGAGGAAAAACTCCAGGCTCTCTCTGTAATTTCTTATGAAACCTATGCTTCAACCGAAACACTCAGCCATATTGCAGCCCGAAAAACCGGAAAGAAATACTTTGAACTCCTGCCCGATATTTCGATAACTACAGACTCCAGAGGTTGCCTGATTATTGATGCTCCGAGGATAAGCCCTGAGAAAATCACCACCAACGATTTGGTCGAAATAAAATCAGAAAAGGAATTTATCTGGCTTGGGAGGGTGGATAATGTGGTGAACAGCGGAGGTATAAAACTATTTCCGGAAAGCATTGAAAACAAGCTCTTTGGAAAAATAACCGCTCCGTTTTTTGTAGGCGGAATTCCCGATTCGGTTTTGGGAGAAAAATTGGTTTTGGTCATCGAAGCCGAAAAATATGAACTTCCTGCTACTGTTTTTGAAGAATTGGAAAAATATGAAAAGCCCAAAGAAGTCTTTTTTATTCCGAAATTTCCGCTTACCGAAAGCGGCAAAATAAAAAGAAACGAAATTCTGTCGGGATTGTAATCTAAAGTGAAGTTGGTTTCTTGCAAAGCAAAGTTATTTTTTTACAAGCTACAATTTCTCGCAAAGTCGCAAATATTTTTTTTACTACAATCGCTTTGTTGCTTTGTGAGAAAAAAAATATTTTATCCAAAGTTC